>NZ_JBALSN010000043.1:10656-16994 GCF_036966985.1 Neobacillus drentensis
AACTAATAAAAAAGGAAAAGAGCTAAAAGCCCTTTTCCTTTCTCGATTTTTTATAAATATTATTTTGAAAATAATTTCTTTGGTACCGCACTCATTACAATGATGATAATGATTGCACTGATGATGAAGCTTGGCAGCATGTATGTTCCATTATATAGGAGCGAGTAAATGGCTACAGGCTGTCCCTTAGGTGCATATTCACCGAAGAACACGATTCCAGAAAAACAATGGCAAATATACCTTAAGGCACTTCCCAAGAATGCACCGAGAATCACATAAGTCATCCACTTTCCTTTTTCATTTTTGGATAACGAATCCTTCACTAGACCAGCAAAAACACCTGCTAACCCCACAACTGAAAAGGCAAGAAAATAATCAATAAATCCTTGTACGAATGTATAGACTTGAGCAAATCCAAGGATAACTTGCAATAAGCCAAGTAAAAATCCTGTTAACAAACCGCCTTTTATCCCCCAACGATAAGCGATTAAGAAGATAGGTACCATGGCAATTGACACCGAGCCTCCCTGTGGCCATATCTTTAAAGATAATATTCCGGCTAGAAAATCTAATAAATAAGCTAAAGCAGAAAAAACTGCCACCTCAGCGATAAACAATGTGTTGCTTCTTTTTTGATTCACCAACGTCTCCCCCAATTCATCTATTTGGACCCGTTTGATCTCTTCCTCTTACAAGATGTACCAAAAAATAGAAGAACAAAAAAAGCAATGCACGACGATAAGGATTGTCTGCATTGCTTTCATATTCGGCAAACCACATCCCTACGCTAGTGTTAACTAACAGGTTCATAGGGTCAGAACATAAACGTTCACTCTCAGCCGCATGAAAAGCAGCTCCCCCTGTGGAAGTATTCAATTGTTTCCATAGAAAAATATACTTTTCTTTATATACATTTACAAGGATAAAATTCAAGTCTTTTATTTTAAAATAAAGGAGGATTTTCTATTTAAACCTCGAATAGATACTGTAAGCAGTTTTTTGTCAATAACATAGGGGGAAAACGGCATGTTCACGGAAAACCAAACAGATTTAATTGATTTTTTCAATCAAAATAAACAGAAATTAATTCAAGATTGGGAAAATGCCATTGTTACCACTAATACCGATCCTTTTAAATTAAAAATTCACGATAACGGCGAGGCGTTACTCGAAGTTTTACTTAATATGCATAAAATGACAGAAAAAGAGCTTTTAGACATCATTGAAAAACTCGCTATTGAAGTATCGGAAGAAAGAGTTTTGGCTGATATAAACCTTGGTGATTTTGTTTATAATGTTAATCTTGGCAGAACAGTTTTATACAGCCAATTAAGTACTACGGGACTTCCATGGGCATCCCTGCAGGAAGCATTAAACAAAGTAAATTTTTGTTTCGATAAATTTTTATACTATGCTGTTTCCCATTACTCTGAAGCAAAGAATAAAATTATTGAAGAAAAGACAATGCACATTGATTCTACCCATCAGGATCGATTAACATTACTTGGGCAGATGACCTCAAGCTTTATACATGAGTTTAGAAACCCCTTGACATCTGTTCAAGGATTTATCCAATTGCTGAAAGCCGATTATCCGGAGATGAAATATTTAGATATCATTTCAAGTGAATTGGATCAACTTAATTTTCGTATATCGCAATTCCTCCTTTTGTCAAAGAAGGAGTTAATTGGTAAAGAAAAGGATGATTTCAATTTAAATACATTAGTGGAAGAAGTATTAAACTTCCTTTATCCAAGCATACTTGACGGAAAAGTAAAAATAAGAAAAGAACTACGAGAAGATATTATTCTTAATGGGTATGCAGATGAAATTAGGCAGGTTTTAATTAATATTATCTTTAATGCGATTGATGTATTGAATCATGATGAAAATCCGAATCCAACAATCGAAATCAATAGCAGTCTAGAAAATCAATTCATCAAAATCAATATTTCAAACAATGGACCTGTGATTCCCGCAGAACTAAGAAAATCCATTTTCGAACCTTTTTTTACGACAAAAAAACTAGGTACAGGTCTTGGCTTGTTTGTATGTAAAGAAATTATTGAAAAACACAAGGGAAAATTAGATTGTGATTCATCTCCAGATAAAACTACATTCTCTATTCTCTTACCTATTGCAGCCCTTACCCCTTAAATAAACAAGAAAATCATAGCACGAATGCCAATCCCACTTTATTTAAAGCCGGGATTTTTTTATTTGTCATTAATAAATCTTCCCGCTAACAACCTGTTATGCATATGATGAACTAAAAATTTTTTATCGGGAGATTAGGCTAATGTTTACATTAAAGGTTGATAATGAAATTGAACTCCAGCTATTTCAACAGCATCACGCCTTAAAACTTTATCAAATGGTGGAAGAGAACCGTGAACATTTGCGTGAATGGCTGCCCTGGGTAGATAGCATGACCTCCCCGTATCAATTTGAATCCATTATTCCGATATGGCTAAATCAATTTGCAGAAAATAGTGGATTTAACGTAGGGATTGTCTATAAGGGTGAGTTGGTCGGCTCCATTAGTTTACAACAAGTAGATTGGCACAACCGAATGACAAGTATTGGATATTACCTTTCAAAAAAGGCAGAAGGTCATGGCATAATGACTCGATCCGTTCAGTTCCTGTTAAACTATGCCTTTTTCCAATTAGGTTTAAATCGTGTTGAAATTCGCTGTGGTATCAAAAACAAAAAAAGCCGTGCTATACCTGAAAAACTCGGTTTTATTAAAGAAGGGATCATTAGAGAAGGCGAACAATTATACGGCCGCTTTCATGACCTCTTTATTTACAGTATGCTTGCCCGTGACTGGAATAAACGAGTTCCTTATTTGACATAAAACTGACTTTCTATTTCTCATGGAGGCTGCCTGATTGGCAGCATTTTTTCTGTTCGATTTGCTTATAGATTTTTTTTTTGAAATAATGTTTAGAGACCAACGTAAGTGAGGTGGCAACCCTTACACCTGTAAGGTGATATATGATTTGGATGAATGTAGTGATTATTGTTATCCTAATAGCCTTTACTGCCCTTTTTGTCGCTTCAGAATTTGCGATGGTAAAGGTTCGATCCACAAGAATTGATCAATTAGTATCAGAAGGTAATCCAAAAGCAGAAGCAGCTAAGAAGGTAATATCTAATTTGGATGGTTATTTATCTGCCACCCAGGTTGGGATTACGATTATCTCCCTTATTTTAGGATGGCTCGGGGAGCCTACTATTCGGGAATTGCTCAATCCTGTTTTTGACTTAATTCACATCCCCTTATCACTAAAACATATTATTTCGTTTATCTTTGCTTTTATTGTCATCACTTATTTTCATGTCGTTATTGGCGAATTATCACCGAAAACAATTGCGATTCAAAAAGCAGAAGAAATTCTCTTGTTTTTTTCTCGTCCGTTAATATTGTTTTATAAATTGATGTACCCGTTTATTTGGATTCTAAATCGGTCAGCTAGGTTTGTTACTGGTCTTTTCGGAGTACAACCTGCATCCGAGCACGATATCGTCCTTTCCGAAGAAGAATTAAGGTTAATTCTTTCGCAAAGTTATGAAAGTGGTGAAATAAACCAATCTGAATATCGTTATATGAACCGAATATTCGAATTTGATAATCGGATTGCAAAAGAAATTATGGTTCCCAGAACTGAACTCATCACACTTTCAAAAGATGCATCCATGGATGAAATTATTGAAATAGTTAAGGAAGAAAAGTATACAAGATATCCCCTTATTGATGGTGACAAAGACAATATTTTAGGTGTTATCAATATAAAAGAAGTCTTAACAGATTGTATCCAGCAAAAATGCACAGGCGAACGACCGCTGCTTCCCTATCTAAAGCCCGTCATTCATGTCATTGAAACCATACCGATTCAGGAGCTTCTGCTCAAACTGCAAAAAAATCGTTCACATATGGCTGTTTTATCGGATGAATATGGCGGGACAGCAGGTATAGTCACGGTTGAAGACATACTTGAAGAAATTGTTGGTGAAATACGCGACGAATTTGACTTGGATGAACTTCCTCTTATCCAGAAAAAAGCCGATGGTCATTTTATTTTAGATGGTAAAGTTCTAATAAGCGAAGTAAACGACCTCCTTGGTACAACACTGGATGAGGAAGATGTCGATACAATTGGCGGCTGGTTTTTAACACAAAAGTTTGATGTACATAAAGGTGACTCCATTGAGCATGAAGATTTTGTATTTCAAATTAAGGAGATTGAAGGACACCATATCTTGTACATTGAGGTTTATAAAGCCGATTCAGATGAAAAACAAGCAGATGCTATTCCTGAGTAAGATCTGCTTGTTTCTTTTTATAAATTTTTGTAATATTTCGTCTTTATTGTTCATATTCACTATGTTTCTCCATAAAATATAGTTATCAACTAATATACTAACCAGAACGTTTGACTGTATAGTTCAAATTCTTTATAATTATTGTTAATTTATTAAATTGTCGAGGTGGTATGATGACCATTAGACGAGATTAGGAGAAACCTAGAAATAAAATCAAGGAAATAGGAGCTAATTTTTTTATCAAACTGGGAGGTGACTCCTTACCTGTCTAAAAACAGGATAAGGGAACTTATTTGGACATATTTAACTTGGTTATTATAGCCATTTTAATTGCGTTAACTGCCTTTTTTGTTGCTTCAGAATTTGCTATTATCCGAATTAGAAGCTCAAGAATTGATCAGTTAATTGAAGAAGGAAATTCGAGTGCTGTGACTTCTAAAAGAGTGATTTCTAATCTGGATGAGTACCTTTCAGCCTGTCAGTTGGGAATAACCATCACTGCCCTTGGTTTAGGTTGGCTAGGTGAATCAACTTTTGAAAAGATTCTGCATCCAATATTCGAAAGACTGAATATTCCAGAAAGCTTTAACCAAGTATTATCTGTTGGCTTTGCATTTGCAGCAATTACCTTTTTACACGTAGTAGTTGGTGAACTTGCTCCTAAAACATTGGCAATTCAGAAGGCGGAATGGATTACTTTGGTGGTATCACGTCCGCTTGTTCTATTTTACAAGGTAATGTACCCCGTTATTTGGTTGCTTAATGGTTCTGCACGAATTACGACAAAATTTTTCGGTCTTAAGCCTGTATCTGAAAATGAAATTGCTCATACTGAGGAAGAACTTCGAATTATCCTTTCTGAAAGCTACAAAAGTGGTGAAATTAACCAATCTGAGTTTAAGTATGTAAATAAAATTTTTGAATTTGATAACCGTATTGCTAAAGAAGTTATGGTTCCAAGAACAGAAATCGTGTCCTTATCAAAGGAAGATACATTAGAGACTTTTCTTCAGGTATTACGTGAAGAGAAATTCACACGGTATCCCATCATCGATGGGGATAAGGATCATATAATTGGGCTTATCAATATAAAAGAAGTAATGACAGATTTAATTGGCAATGAAAAACTAGCTGAACGGACTCTAGAAAACTATACTCGACCAATTATTAGAGTAATAGAGACGATTCCAATCCATGACCTATTAGTAAAAATGCAAAAAGACCGCGTTCATATGGCAATATTAATGGACGAATATGGCGGTACTGCAGGACTTGTAACAGTTGAAGATATCCTTGAAGAGATTGTTGGGGAAATTCGTGACGAATTCGATATGGACGAAATTCCAGAGATACGAAAAATTAAAGAAAACCATTATATTATTGACTCAAAGGTTTTAGTTAGTGAGGTTAATGATCTTTTGGGAGTAGAAATTGACGATGAAGATGTGGATACAATTGGAGGTTGGATTCTAACCGAAAATTACGAAGCAAAAGAAGGCGATACCCTCCTTCATGAAACCTATTCCTTTAAAATTCTTGATATGGAAGAGCATCATATTCGTTATATTGAGGTCACGAAAAACGCCAATAATGACGAGAATGTTAGTCAACAAGTTTCAATATCCAATTCAGAAGTACTTTCATAAAACATTCCTAACCAGACGGATTTTACCCGTCTGGTTTTTATCTGATCATTTACTCACTTAATAAAATGATTATCGAGATTTAGTTATAATCATTTCCTCTTCTATTTTGGCGATTTTTACTAAATGAGAATCGAGGCGGCGGTTAATATGCTGTATTTCGTTACTGTGTGTCTCTTCTATCCGTTGAAGCGATTCTTTTATATCAGAAAGGTCAATTTGATTTACTTCTACACGGTGCTCAATGCTATCCATTTTTTCAAGCCGGGATAACCGCTTTTCAATACTTTCTAATGTTTCATTTAAGGTACGGAATAAACTTTTTATGTCATTAACATTATCTGTGAGCTTATCGATTTCTGG
This sequence comes from Neobacillus drentensis, assembly GCF_036966985.1. GTDB lineage: Bacteria > Bacillota > Bacilli > Bacillales > Cytobacillaceae > Neobacillus > Neobacillus drentensis_E. Next base: position 16,992 of record NZ_JBALSN010000043.1, read on the forward strand.
TAC
>NZ_JBALSN010000043.1:17009-25766 GCF_036966985.1 Neobacillus drentensis
CGTTCTTGCTCTTATCTTATCATTATTTTCACTATATATATGTTACAATATCAGCAACACTCGATCGGAAGTAAACACTGACTTATATTTTCCAAACCCTTAGTACATATCCCCCACATCCACATTGATTAATGTATTTAATCTTTACTCTATTGTCGTACAACTTCTCTAATAACGGTTGTAAATAAACAACAGGATCCCCAAACGCGGCCGAGGTCACTAGGTTTACATAGCACCCCTTTTCCGTTTCTTCTACCGCTTGAAGTGCATCAGTTGTGATTCATTGCACACAAGTGAACGTTTTAAGAAAAATAAATGAACATTTTAAAAAATCATACTATCTTAGGACCAGTCCGTGAATAAAATCACATGCAAAACTATTTAAAAGTTTTAATCTTTCAATATAGGGAAATGGAAACAGGCTTAATTTAGCTTTAACCATGACATCCATTTCTTCCTTTATGAATCAATACCTAATAGGAAAAGGCTGGTGCATTTAGATGTTCATATCTATCGATGAAAGAGCTGCCGCATGGTTCACAAATGAATTCGAATTTAACAAACCATTTTGCATTCGGATGTTTCCTCAATACGCTGGTTTTGGGATAAAGCATAAAGGTTATAGTCTTGCTTTTTCAGCTGAATCCCCTGTTCATGTTGGATATTCTAAAGAAATTAATGGGATTACCTTCTTTGTTGAAGACAATGATGTTTGGTTCTTTGAAGATACGGAAACATCCTTAACTATGGATAATTATCTAGATGAAATTATGGTCACATATCATGAACGCCCAAGCTTAACGGTAACTAATTAGAAATAAAGACCATAAAAAAACAAGCCAGCATTTGTTATCTGGCTTGTTTTTATTGATGGTTTTGAATTGGATTTTAATTTACTTGCTTATCAACGCTTGGTGGAAGTAATTTCTCACTTTCATATACTTTACCAAGTTTTTCTTCCCCTTTTGTGAAGGTTGCAGTAGCTGCATCAAAATTAGGTGTTTCCTTTTTTAATTCATCTGCTTTAGCTTGGTAAGAAGCCGCAAAATCCTTAATCGCCGCATCAAGATCTGCTTTTTTAGCTTTTAATGATGCAGGAACTTGATAATTTTTTAATTCGGCTGCAACCGATGCTGCCGATTCACTTGCTTTAGCTCGATCTTCAGCAGTTGGTAATTCCTCAGGTGTAGCATCTTCCTTAGTTGCTTTTGCAACATAAGCATTTAAATCAGCATCTTTTGCGTTAATTTTATTACTAAGATCCATATAAAATCTGACTAATTCCTTTTTAACATCCACTTTAGATGCAGTTTCTTCCGCTGTTTCCTTCTTGTCTGACTTTGCTTCATCATTGCTTGAGCAAGCAGTTAGACCAATAGCCATCGTAATTGCAGACACAAATAACAAGAACTTTTTCATTTCCATTTCTCCCTAATTTCCTATTTTTGAAACCTTGTTTATTTTACAACATTTTATTATATCAAAAAAGTATTTAGCGTTCCAAAAGGTTAATTTTTTCTAGAATTTTTTTATAACCTTTTCCCCAAGGATATATCATTTTTATAGGCTTTAGTAAATAATCCAAATATAAGTAATTTTTTTTGCTTTTTTTTAACTAAAATTGAGATAATAGCAATAGAAAATAATATTTCTCAAAAATGAGGGGTTTCAAAGATGGTAAAAAGTAAGAATAAAAAAACACAGCATTTAGCAACAATTTTTCTTGCTGTGATGGGGATCGGCTTTCTAGCCACTATTCCAATAAAAGAGTCAATCTGGGGGATTATCCTGCAGGGTGGATTTGAAGCAGGTCTAGTAGGCGGACTAGCCGATTGGTTTGCCGTAACAGCATTATTCCGGCATCCACTAGGTATTCCTATACCACATACAGCCCTGCTGCCAAAAAATCGGAATAGAATTATCGCTGGAATCATTTCCATGTTAGAAAATGATTGGCTCACCAAAGAGAGTATCCGTAGAAAAATTGATACCATTAATTTTACTGACAAAATATTTGACATTATCGACAATGAATTACCTTCTCCAGCAGTCCAAAAGAATTTCATCACGATGGCTAAACATTTGCTAAAAATCTTTGATATAACAAGATTCGCTCCACTATTAGAAGAAGAAATAAAAGCGCGAATCCACGATATTGATAGTAAGAATTTTCTTCCTTTGCTGATAGACCAAGTTAAGATCAGAAAATATGATGAAAAAGCTCTTGATTACTTGCTTAAAGAGGTTGATGAATGGGCACGAAAGGAAAGTACCAAGCATAAACTCGGTGGATTGGCGGTCGATGCGGTCGAAAATATCAAAGCTGATGGTTTTATGCAATTCGCCTTAAAATCATTTAGTAATTTGGTTAACGAGGAGAAATTAGGAAGTATGATTCAAGGCCTTATTTTAAAAGGGGTAGCTAGCTTCCAAGACCCATTAAATCAAAATCGCCAAACATTAATGATTCATATTGATCATAAACTGCAATCGTTAAAAAATGACCAGAAGGTCTACGATGAACTTAATAATCTTAAAACACAATTAGTTGATAGATGGAATTTGCAAGAACAAATTATTGAATTATTAAATCAGATAGAGCAAAAAGCTTATGATTTTATTGATAAACCTAACTTTTATGATGACTATCTCCTGCCAATTGTTAAAAATGGCTTAGATGGGATCAAATCAGATCCAGAAAAAGTTCTTGCGATTGAAGCCTGGATTAAGAACCATATTTCTAGTTTTGTTGATAAAAATCATTCAAAAATAGGCATTCTTGTCAAAGAAAATTTAGAAAAACTGGATGATAAAACACTTATTAAAATGGTTGAAACCAATGTCGGAAAAGACCTGCAATGGATCCGGGTGAATGGAGCTGTGTGTGGATTCTTAATAGCACTTATCTTAGTTGGTATTAAAGCGCTCTTTTAATTTACCTCCAAAAAAGCTGCCCAATATGGCAGCTTTTTTCTATGATATATTCTTATTTTGTCCTTTTAAAATCAAAGTTCTTTTTCAGAATAATCCTACATATTTACTACAGTAGTCATGACTTCTAAGGTAAAAAGGGAGGCTGAAAAATGGCAATAAGGTTGATTAAAATTTCTGTGGTATATTTTGTCATTGGGGTTTGCATGGGTATGTATATGTCTATGACGGAAAGTTTTGACTTCACCCCTGTTCATGCCCATATCAACTTATTAGGTTGGCTGACTATGGCTGTTGCCGGTCTCATCTATGTTGGTTTTCCTGGTGCAGCAGAAACAGCACTCGCAAAGGTTCACTTTTGGCTTCATAATATCTCCCTACCCATTATGATGATAGGACTCGCCTTTTTAGTATCTGGGACAGAAAGCGCTGCTCCCGCGGTAGCTACTGGTGGTACCTTGATGGTATTAGGGATCATTGTCTTTGCGATTAATATCCTTAAAAATGTTAGGAGTTAATCTGCACTTGTAGTGTTTATATCATTTGTAACATGTACAACAAAAGACGCCTTTTGGCGTCTTTTCATTGCTAGCGATACGTTTCTAATAAATTTCTTCTAAGTTTGATTTTTTCTTCATCTGATATCTTGTAGTTATAGTTATAAATGGCCCCTTCCCAATCTCCATACATCGGGTTAGGAAAAAGTATTAGTTTTTTACCGAATTCGTCCCTATACTTATCAACGGCCTGATTTCTTTTTGTAACAGATAATTTATCAAATCCACTAAAGTCCCCGAGGTTATCACCAAATAATAAGAGAATTTCATGTGTTTTCGCCACCTGATGGCGGCGTGTTTCTTTCCCAACTTCACCAGGTTGAATTAATAATACATGGTCAACATCTGCTTGTGGCGCACCCACACTTTGCAAATTGTTAATAGTAGCATCTTTTTGTGATTCATAACGGTTGGAAATGTAAAAAATCTCCACTCCTAAAGATTTTGCATACTGCAAAAATTCAATGGCACCCGGTAGCGGTTTTGCTTCAGCCCGCTTAAACCATTCATTCCAATTAAAAGGAATTTTTCTTCCGGCCAAAACATACCAAGCTTGGTGCGGACTGTTATTTAGTATGGTCTCATCGATATCAAGGACAATTGCTGGTTTCAAGGCATTCCTGCCCCTTCTTTTACTCAAGATTTCGTCCAATCTCATTTTTCCAATGTTATAGCCTTGATAATATAATCCCTTAGCTTCCCCAGCTTTTTGATACCAAAGCACCGACATCGTATTTTGTTCAGACAAACTAGCCATTGTTTCTGCATGCGCGCGAAAATTGGTTAAAGAAATAATAATAAATGTTGCAGTGATTACCGTAAGAATTCTATTCAACACCAACACCTATCCCTCATTTAATTTTCATTATTAGTATGTGAAATAGGAATAATTCCAATCATCCATCGAGATTCTTCTTTTTTGCCCCTTTACTTCTTTCTCCAGTTTCGTTATATTTTACTTATCAACTGATAAGGTAATCATTATGAAAGGACCAATATTATATGAGCAAGATGAACATACAAGCGAAAGCAATAGATCCTAAGGAAACGTACCAATTGATTATTCATACTGCAAGGAGCTTGTTCATGGAGCTAGGTTATCGCGCCGTATCTACAAGACAAATTGCTCAAATTTGTGGTGTGACACAGCCGGCTATTTATCATCATTTTAAGAACAAGCAAACACTTTATGTCGAAGTGATGAAGCAAACTCTTCACCAAACAGAACTTGACTTAAATGCAATCTTATCTCAGTTCACTACCTTTCAAGAAAGGCTTACTCAAATTGCACTCTATATGACGGCGCATTTTGAAATGGATCTGGCACAAATGTTTCACGACATTTCACATGAACTGCATCCGACTGAACAACAGCACCTCTATCAATCTTGGGTCAAGGCCTTTTTAACACCTTTTGAGAAAATGATAAATGATGGGGTTTCAACAGGAGAAATTAAAAAGCCTGCATTGATGAATACAAATACCACTGAATTAGCCTTTTTGATATTAAATATTATTAAATCCATCCTTGAACCAGAAAATACTACCAGACTCTCTACAGAGGAACGGCAATTAAAGGCCGAGGAAAAAGCCAAATTAATGGTTGAAATTTTTATTAATGGAATTAAAGCGTAATTTAATTTTTTTTACCCAAAACTTATCAAACGATAAGGAAATAAGATAGGAGTGAACAACTTGGAAAAACCATGGTTTAGGAAGTATGGTAATGCTGTAAGTGGAAAGAAAGGCAGATGGATCGTTCTTATTACATGGCTGATTCTAGCAGCCGTATTAAATACCACTTTGCCACAAGCAAATTCCCAAAAGAACGAGATGGCAAAAAATCTAGAATCAACCACACCTTCACAACAAGCGAAAATTGTTGCAGAGAGAGAATTCCCGACAAATTCAGGTACCCCGGCCCTTTTAACCTGGTATAAATCAACTGGAATTACAGAAGTTGATCTTTCACTTATTCAAAAGTATTCCAAGGAATTAGACAATAATCCAGTAGATTCACAGGATTCTATTGTACCTTTTTATCAATTCTCACTCCCAGTACTTAAACAGCAGCTTTCAGAGGATGGTACAACCTTAATTTTACCTGTTACCTTTAAAAAGGAAGCAGACAAGGAGCAAATTACGAATGGCATATTAATATTCAAAGAAAAAGCTGCTTCTATCTTTCCTGAGAATCCAAATAAAGCAAAAATGGGGGATAAGGATCGATTACTATTACGAATTACTGGACCTGCAGGTGTTTCAACTGATGCAACAGCTTTATTTAGTCAAGGAGACCTTTCCTTACTATTTGGAACGGTTGCCATTGTTCTCGTTTTATTACTACTAATTTATCGTTCTCCCATTTTAGCCTTGATCCCCTTATTAGGGGTTGGGATTGCCTATGGTGTCATAAGTCCCATCCTCGGTGGAATTGCAAAGGCGGGCTGGGTTGAACTGGACTCTCAAGCCCTTTCGATTATGACGGTACTTCTTTTCGGTGCAGGTACTGATTATTGTTTATTTCTCATTTCACGATTTAGAAGTAACTTACTTGAAGAAAACGATAAGCTTACCGCTATGAAACTCTCTCTAAAAAGTGCGTCTGGTGCTATCGCAATGAGCGGGCTAACAGTTGTTTTCTCGTTGCTGGTGTTATTACTATCCAAATACGGTGCAATCCACCGCTTTGCCATTCCATTTAGCCTTTCTATTCTAATCATGATGGCTGCCAGTCTAACGTTAATACCGGCACTCTTAAGTATTATTGGCAGAGCCTCCTTTTATCCGTTCTTACCGCTGACTAGGTCCATGCAAGAAAAACGAGCCCAAAGGAAAGGAAAAACTCTCCCCCCTCAAAATAATAAAGAGGGTTTTGGTACACGACTAGGAAACCTTATTGTGAAAAAACCAATCGAGTTAATGGTAATTACGTTATTATTTCTAGGTATTTTTGCATTCTTTTCATCCAAAATTGTCTATACTTACGATACCTTATCTTCTTTTCCAAAAGATATGCCATCAAGAGAAGGGTTCAAGATCATTTCAGAACACTTTAATCCAGGTGAACTAGCACCTGTTCAAGTAATCGTGCAAACTGATGGGAAATCAAACGCTGTAAAAGAAGATTTAGAGAAACTCACTTTCATAGAACTAGTTTCTGAAGGGAAACAGGGAGCAAAACATACCAACATAATTAGCTATAATGTAGAAATGAATGTTAACCCATATTCAAATATAGCAATGAGTCATATTCCAGACCTTCGCAAATCTGTAGAAAACAGCATAAAAAATGCGGGAATTGTTCATACATCTGATCATGTTTGGATTGGGGGTCTAACAGCTGAACAGTATGATACCAAACAGACAACCAATCATGATAGCAGCATCATTATTCCAATAGTAATTAGTATCATCGCTGTTTTGCTGCTAGTTTATCTTCGTTCAATTACAGCCACAGCTTATTTAATCGGAACGGTTCTATTATCATACTTTAGTGCGCTTGGACTTGGCTGGGTACTTCTTCATTATATTTTTGGAGTTGAAGCAATCCAAGGATTTATTCCGCTTTATGCCTTTGTATTTATAGTTGCATTAGGGGAAGATTATAATATCTTTATGATTTNNTTTCAAGTATATGGAAAAAAAGCAGGCATTTGCCACTTCTACAAGCTATTAAGGAAGGCGTCGCTGAATCTGGCTCAGTCATCACTTCTGCTGGCTTAATTCTAGCCGGAACATTTGCGATATTAACCACCTTGCCTATTCAAGTCCTTGTTCACTTTGGAACAATTACTGCTATTGGTGTTTTATTAGACACCTTCGTCGTACGTCCATTACTTGTTCCATCCATCACCGTCATACTGGGAAAACGGGCTTTCTGGCCGTCCAAAAGGGCCATGGCATCAGTAAAAGAAAATTCAACGAATTAATATTTTTCCATAAAAAAAGCAGTAGGGATGACCCCACTGCTTTTTCTAATAGTAATCTTTGATAATTTTTTAACTTACTCGTTCATCTACCTTATCCTGGATCGAATTTCGCTTATGGAATCCTTTTGTATAGTAAACCGCAACCAAGAAAACTAAGAATAAAGGTCCAATTATTAGTGCAATCCGAGTATCAGGATTATACGCCATTAGACCAATGACAAAAGCTAAGAAAGCTAATGAAAGATAAGAAGTAAACGGAAACAGTGGCATCTTATATTTTAGACCCTTCTCCTCAGCCGGCTTTAAAGTTTTACGATAGCGAATTTGCGATAAAAGAATAACTCCCCAAGTCCAAATCGCTCCAAAGGTTGCGATGCTCGTCACCCATGTAAAAACTTTTGCTGGGACAATATAATTTAAGACAACACCAATTAATAATGCACCTGCAGAAGCTATGACTGCAACACCTGGAACACCACTCTTAGTTACTTTCGCGAAATTCTTTGGAGCCTCATCATGCTGTGCTAAATTAAATAACATCCGTGCCGTACTAAATATCCCACTGTTACAAGATGAAAGGGCTGCGGTTAGTACCACAAAGTTAATAATACCTGCTGCTCCCGGTATGCCGATTTGTTCAAAGGTAAGTACAAATGGACTACCTTTTGTACCAATTTCCTCCCATGGATAGATGGACATGATCACGAATAATGCACCCACGTAAAAAATAAGAATACGCCAAAATACCGAATCAATTGCTTTTGAAAGAGACTTTTCAGGGTTCTTAACTTCACCTGCAGTAACACCAATCATTTCAATTCCTAAATAGGCAAACATTACCATTTGTAATGATAGTAAAACACCTTTAATTCCATTCGGGAATAGACCGCCATGTTCCCATAAATTTTTAATGCCGGTAGCAATACCGCCATTGCCAATTCCAAAGAAAATCATTCCAAGACCAATGGCAATCATCGCAATTATCGTAACAATTTTTATAAGCGCAAACCAAAATTCTAATTCACCATAAGCTTTTACAGCAAGAAAATTGACTCCTGCCATGATCACTAGTGCTGAGAGTGCCCAGATCCAACGTGGAACATCCGGGTACCAATACTCCATGTATATTCCTACAGCCGTGATCTCAGCCATACATGTTACAACCCATAAAAACCAATAATTCCAGCCTGTGATATAACCAGCAAGTGGTCCTAAATAATCCCTTGCATATTTACTAAAAGAACCCGCAACCGGTTTTTGAATCGCCATTTCTCCCAATGCACGCATGATAAAAAACATAATTAGTCCGGCAACCCCGTATCCAACCAAAATACCTG
>NZ_JBALSN010000043.1:25797-28846 GCF_036966985.1 Neobacillus drentensis
CCTGCCATTTTTATTGCCGTTGCTGAACCAAGAAATAGTCCCACCCCGATGGCTGCCCCTAAAGACATCAAGGTGATATGCCTTTCTTCTAAACCACGATGAAGCTCTTTACCCTGAGTGTTTTTACTCATATAAATCCCCCTTATGAATACAAGTTAGAATTCCCTCATCCCGTTGAAATAACTTCTTTACTTTTTTACTATAGCAATCTTAGTCTTCACTTTTAAGCCTTTTATTACTTAATCCTCCTTAAGACCCAATTGGCAACGCTTTCAAAAGGTAATTATAAAAATATTTTCTCTTTTTGGATTACTCGGAATCATTTTAACATTATAGCATATTATTTATTCTGTAAAAATACATGAAATTATTATATTTTTTTTGTAAAATTAAACAAAGGGATATTTTAGAATTTAATAAGACTACTATAAATCATTCTATATTAATCTGGGGGTAATCGTTCTGAATACTAGACTACCTGATCCATTTAAGACTGCCTTCGAAAGCTTAGATGAATTTGCCGACCTTATTAGTCAGGTACTAATGTGCCCAATTACAATTGAGGATGCAAACCACCGTCTCCTTGCCTACAGCACACATGATGAACGGACGGATCCAGCGAGAATTTCTACTATCATTGGACGAAGGGTGCCGGAAAAAGTTATTAATCAATTATGGAAAGAAGGAACAATTCCCGCTTTACTTAAGACCCAAGAACCGATTCGTGTGAGGAACATGAGTGATATCGGTCTTAACAATAGAGTCGCCATTTCAATTTGGAAACAAGACGAAGTGATTGGTTTTATTTGGGCAATTGAAATTGATAAAATTTTAACTGAAGAAGATTTCATTCTTTTAAAAAAAGCCGCAGATTCAGCAAAAAATAAACTATTACAGCTTCAGACAAGAAAGAACAAAAAAGAAGAACGTACACAAGAATTCTTTTGGAAACTTTTAACAGGTCATCTTAAAGTAAACGAGGAAATTTTCGATCATTTCCATTCACTACAATTAACACCACCTACCTCTTTTGCGGTTCTTGTTTTTCAGTTTCAGGAGAATATCTCGAATAAAGTAGAACAATCCATATCATATCTGTTAAAAACAAATCAAAGAATAAAAATTATTCTTAACACAATAGACTGCAATCAACTCATTCTTATGGTATCCACAACTACTATTGAGAACCATTTCAATGAACTGGATCAATTTTCAAAATTCTTTGTTCTGCAAATGGGTGAGAGATATGGAATAAAAGAGATCAAACCAAGCTATAGCAGTATTTATGAGGATTATCTACAAACAAACAAGGCCTATAAGGAAACCTTAGCAGTCTTAGCAATTAAAGAAAAGTTCCCTTTGGAGACTAAGGATATTTTTAACTATCAAAAGCTTGGAATCTATCAAATAGTAGATCTTATTTTAGAAAAAAGACAAACCGAAGCCTATGAAAATTATGCCTTAAAACGGCTTCATGAATATGATCAAAAACACAATAGCAACTTAGTCGAAACATTAGAGGTTTTCTTAAATAAAGACAACAACATAAATGATGCAGCCAAGGAACTAAATGTCCATGCAAATACATTAAATTATCGACTTAAACGGATCTCTGAAATAGGGGATGTAAATTTCAAAGATCCTAATCAAAAGATGATTCTCTACTTAGATTTAAAACTGGAAAAATATCAAGGGATATGAACGTTTTGTGAAAATCTCCAAAAAGAATAAAAATATTTCTCTTTTCTGAACAAAGAAATTCTCTAGGAAACATTTTATACTTTAGCCATAGCTAAACACTTTCATGTAACTAGGGGAGGAAATAAATATATGTTTATTGGCGTACCTAAAGAAATTAAAAATAATGAAAATCGTGTTGCACTAACTCCTGCAGGTGTGGTTTCATTCCTAAATGCTGGCCACAAAGTATTAGTAGAAAAGGACGCAGGAATTGGAAGCGGTTTCACTAATGAAGCTTATGCAAAAGCTGGTGCTGAAATAATAGATAATGCCGAACAAGTATGGACAAAAGCAGATATGATTATGAAAGTAAAAGAGCCTCTTTCAAGTGAATATAAGTACTTCCGTCAAGGTTTAATATTATTTACTTACTTACACTTAGCAGCAGAGCCAGAGTTGGCACAGGCTCTTAAAGATAAAGGTGTCATCGCGATTGCCTATGAAACAGTTTCTGTGAACCGAACTCTTCCATTGCTTACCCCAATGAGTGAAGTGGCTGGTCGTATGGCTGCACAAATTGGTGCGCAGTTCTTACAAAAGAATAATGGAGGGCTTGGCATTCTGCTTGCAGGTGTTCCAGGAGTTAACCGCGGAAAAGTTACCATTGTCGGCGGAGGTATCGTAGGAACCAATGCCGCTAAAATGGCTATCGGATTAGGTGCAGACGTGACAATCATTGACTTAAGCGCAGAGCGCCTACGTCAGTTAGATGATATCTTTGGAAATCAAATCAAAACATTAATGTCAAATCCATTCAATATTGCTGAAGCCGTGGCAGAAGCTGATCTTCTTATCGGTGCTGTATTAATTCCTGGTGCCAAAGCTCCTAAGCTGATTACTGAAGAAATGGTTAAATCAATGAAACCTGGTTCTGTAATCGTCGATGTTGCAATTGACCAAGGTGGAATTGTTGAAACAATCGATCATGTGACAACACATGATAATCCAACATTCATCAAACATGGTGTTGTTCACTATTCTGTTGCTAATATGCCTGGTGCTGTACCTCGGACTTCAACAATGGCTCTTACAAATGTTACGGTTCCATATGCATTGCAGATCGCTAATAAAGGGGTTTTTAAAGCCATTTCTGAAAATGCTGCATTATATCTTGGTGTGAATGTGGCCAACGGTGAAATCACGTATGAGGCAGTAGCAAAAGATCTTGGCTATGATTATGTAACTGTAGAAAAGGCCTTAGAAAAAGAACTTGCTTCAATTTAATTGTAGTAAAAGAAGGCAGCTAACCAGTAGCTGCCTTCTTTTATTTAATGATAAGAAAGTATAAGTATTTGAACTTAGATTACTG
>NZ_JBALSN010000043.1:28933-37339 GCF_036966985.1 Neobacillus drentensis
GCGCTTGCGCTTTTCTTATTGTACTTTTTCTGTAATGATTTCCTCAAGGTCACTCCAATTTACGATCCGTGGTATGTTTAAGTGACGATTATAGGATTGATCGCGAAGAAAAATTTTAATGGATTCGTTTAATAATGTATTTAATACTTCTGGTTTATCATCAAAGTAATAATCAAGCTTTAATTTTTTTATGATTTCTACTTTTTCATGATCCTGCATTCCGTAAAAAAATCTTTCATCTTGAACGGGAAAACCGTTTTCTTTTAACCAAATCTTCGTTCGTTCACCATGTTCTTTAGGTCTTGCTGTTATATAGTATATTTCGTGCCCGTTCTTCTCCAGTTGTTGTAAAGTTTCAACAGCCTCAGGAAAGGCTGGACATGACGTATAATAAATTTCTTCTAATGAATTATTCCACATTTCTTTCCCTTGTAGATCAGTCAATCCAAAAGGTTCATGTATTTCAACTCTTTTTAAGTTATGAAAAATTTCAATTGGAACATTCTGATTCAACCTTTTATTATAGATATTAAAAGCATGTTCTCGTAGATTGATTAATGTATCATCAATATCAAAACCAAATCTCATCACATAATTCCCTCTTTTGAATAACTTGGATAGCCAATAAATTTATAATCTTTTCCAATTTTAATGATTGAAGTGTCCAATAGATCAACTGCATCTACCATTTTCTCTATTCCTGTACCTTCGAGGAAGGTTGGTGCATGCTTTCCACCAATTAATTTTGGTGCAAAGTATAGGATGACTTTATCAATACAATTATTCTCTAGGAAGGATGCATTAATAGTCCCTCCTCCTTCAATTAATACAGAAGAGACCAGGTTCTCACCTAATATTTGGACCACCTCATTAGGATCTACTCTTTCTAATCCATTGGTGACAAAAACTTTAACCCCTAAAGAATTTAACGCTTCCGCTTTTGCCTCGTCATAATTCTTGCTTGTAAAAATCCACGTTTCTGCAAGGTTATCGGTGACAACCTTTGACTCTAAAGGAATCTTTAAAGTTGAATCTAGAATTACCCGAATAGGATTTCTCCCATTTGGGATCCTCGTCGTTAATTCAGGGTTATCTTCTATTACTGTATTTACACCTACAAGTATCGCCATATTTTCATTACGAAGATGATGGACATCCGTCCTTGATTCTGCCGAAGTAATCCATTTACTATTTGAAGTATGTGTGGCAATTTTTCCATCTAAGGTAACCCCTGATTTTAAAGTGACAAATGGCTTTTTCTCAACAATAAACTTATTGAACACTTCATTCATCCTTTGGGATTCCTCTTGTAGAACTCCAATAATCACTTCGATTCCAGCATCTTTTAGTATTTTGACACCATTACCTGCAACTACAGGATTAGGGTCAAGTGTAGCGATCACCACTTTTTTAATTTCTGCCTCAACGATTGCGACAGCACAGGGGCCTGTCCTGCCATAATGGGAGCATGGTTCCAAAGTCACATAAATGGTCCCTCCCTTTGCCGCTTCACCAGCCATACGTAGTGCGTGAATCTCAGCATGCGGCTCTCCTGCTTTTAAATGAGCACCGATTCCGACTACACGGTTATCATTCACTATTACGGCTCCTACAAGTGGATTGGGGTCAGTTTGGCCTTTCATTGCTTTGGCATTTTTTAAAGCTAAATCCATATAGAATTCATGATTAGTCATTTGGACAAGTCTCCTTATCTTTTAAATGACCCGAACGTCTAATTTTTGTCTGAAGGTACTTTTCGTTATACTCAGATACATCACCCCACAAGGGCTTTCGGCCCGAGACCTCTAAACCAGAGCTTTTTAAGGCTTCCAATTTTTTCGGATTGTTTGTCATAAGTGTTACAGGTTTTGATCGTAATGCTTTAAGAACTAAAATCGCATCTCCATAATTTCTTGAATCATCAACAAAACCAAGACCTTCATTCGCTTCAACTGTATCATAACCGTTTTCTTGAAGAACATAGGCCATTGCCTTGCTAAATAAACCAATCCCTCTTCCTTCATGGTTAGCTAAATAGAATAACGCTCCTGTACCATGTTCTGAGATCATTTTCATTGACTGTTTTAATTGGAAACCACAATCACACCGTTTGCTCCCAAAAATATCCCCTGTATGGCAAATCGAATGGAATCTTATAATTGCATCGTCTCCATATTCAAAATCTCCGTATACTAACACACTAGATTGTTGGAACTCCGCTAAATTAGCCGAAGATAATTTTTCAATAATTCTTTCAAAATCCTCAGTTACTTCATCACAATTCAGCCAGCAGTACCACTTAAAAACGACCGTTTCACCATATAAATTAACTGGAAGCCGAATCGGACCGACTAAATATATCGCTCCTTTTTGTGATTTAATTAATTTAATTTTGTCTTCTAAAACAGAAAGCACATTAGGGCTTAGCGTTTGTTTCATCAAATTTATCCCCTTTTTAGCATAGTGTTCACTTCAGTAAACAATTTATATTCATGAAATGATTTTCCTGTCTTCTATTGTCCATAAATAAAAAATAGGCTATCTTGATAGTACAAGATAGCCTAAAGAAATTACAAATATTTACGATGTACCCCTTTCCCATCATAGGAGAACAACATTTTTCTTTCTTCAATCATCGATTCGATATGGACAGGCCTTCCCCAAAGCTGCTGGATATATGGAAGTACTTTTTCGAGATATTTAACATCAAGTTCGACACCCTCATACCAATGCTTTAAATATAGTTCACCATTTTTTAAATAATCTCCATCATTAACCGTTATATAAGGGAAACCGCCATTTACGCGCATATTTACAAGCTGATCGCGAACCTGTTCCCATTGTTTATCGACTATTTTGTAGTCCCTGCCTTGTTTTTGGAAAAGATACATATCTTCTCGCATGACAAGGTCCTTATTTAGATAGTTTCGCAAGAAGGAAATATCAGACTCTACTTCACGAACTTCAAATATCTTTTCTCTTCCAGACCCTGGTATTACTCCCCTTCGAATCATATCTTCTGTTGGATTATTGTACCGCTCCTCAATATCCTCAAAAATCTTGATTCCAAGGTAATATGGATTGATTCCTGTTTTGGAAGGCTGCACCACACCGGCATTCAATTTAGCAAATTCGATGGCTTCTCCACTGGTTAAATCCATTTCTCTTAGTATCCGTTGATGCCAAAAAGAAGCCCAGCCTTCATTCATGATTTTTGTTTCAAGTTGCGGCCAGAAGTAAAGCATTTCCTCCCGCATCATTGTCAAGATATCTCGCTGCCAATCGGTTAACTCGCGACTATAGGTTTCAATAAATAATAATAAGTCCTTTTCTGGTTTAGGAGGAAATTTCCGTTTCCTTGGTTGATTCGTTTCCTTTTTATCCTTTTCATCTAATCCCCATAGATCATCATAGGGCGTTGCCATATGAATTTCATGTTCATCATCTGACTCGTCATCTCCAATAGACCAAGATAACTTTGGTCTCATCAATGATGGGTCAATATGTTCATCGATGGCCAATACCGCGTCAAGGAAGGTCTCTACCTCCTTTTTGCCGTATTGAATTTCATATTGATGAATCCTTTCAGCCGTAGCTGCCATACTTTCGACCATATCCCGCTTCGTATTTTGAAAACGAACATTATTCTTAAAGAAATCACAGTGTGCTAAAACATGGGCAACAATTAATTTATTTTGAATAAGGGTGTTTGAGTCAAGCAAGAAAGCATAGCACGGATTGGAATTGATAACTAATTCATAAATTTTACTCAAGCCTAAATCATAATGAAGTTTCATTTTGTGAAATTGCTTTCCGAAGCTCCAATGTGAAAATCGGGTTGGCATACCATAGGCCCCAAATGTATAAATAATTTCAGCAGGGCAGATTTCATAGCGCATGGGATAAAAATCCAAACCAAACCCGGTTGCGATTTCAGTAATTTCACTGATCGCATATTCCAGTGCATTACGTCCTTCCACATTCATTTGCCATTCCCCCTTTTCCTCTTACCACAATGTATGAAGTAAAAAGGGGAATGATGAAACAAGATAGAAAAAACAATAGGCAAGTATGGATTTAATTTGATATTTTTTTAGCCTCTTTCGCTATTTTTATCCCTACATTTCGATTTCGTTTCCATTCCTTTTGAAAAATCGATAAGGGTGGATTGGTTTCACCCACCAAGTAACCTATTTCGATTGTCAGCGCCGGCCGATGATAAGTCGTGATAAACCAATCGGTGAATCCGCCGCCCATTGCATTTTGGTCCGGCACTGCTAATTTATAACCAGTTATTTTCGATATTTTCTTTGCCAACCGTTTATCCCGTTTCAAATTTTCCCCATTTTTATAGTTCCAATAAATTTCTCTTCCCGCTGTGTGATAAGCAATGGCGATCGTAGGGTCAATATCCTTAATAAAATTTGTAAGGCATCTTACTTCTTTGGATTCCAGAGGTTCTTTCCCTTTATAGAATTTATACCACGGAGAAGCTGGTTCTCGATCGAGACTTTCCCATCCTGCTGGATATTGCCTGTTCAGGTCAATTCCCAAGCCATTAGCTTTCCATCGTTTGAAATCTTTTGATCCATCATTCATCTTGACCAAAAGCCGCTGATGTTTAGATGGGAAACTTTTCAAATCGTTCTGTTGGATAGTTACACCATCAGGATTTAACATAGGTACAAACCAAATGGAGACATCATTGAAAATTTGATTGGACTTGAATCCTAAAAAGGTTCTTTCATTATATGTCGATGCATAAGACTCAAGCATTTTCATCAACATGAGACTAGTCATCCATTCTCTTCCATGATGAGAACCAATTAAGACAACATTTTTCTTACCTGTTCCTAGCTTGATTGCCCAAATATCACGACCAAAGTGGGATGTACCGATTGATTGGATTTTTAATTTTTCTTTATATTTTTTGTTTATTTTTGAAATGTCATCTTCTAACATCTCAAAACTATAAGGTTTATTGCCTTTAACACTTTTTGCGCTTGTCACATTTTCCTGCTGAATTGTAAAAAAAACGAAGATACAGATTATAATTTTAGCCATATGACCTCCACTAACTTAATTATGCAGGTAAATGTTGAAAACAGCGTAAATAGTGAATGTCCAACATTTTCTGTGAAAGTTATCGTCAAAATATCATACAATAATCTCAACTCCTAATAAGGAGGAGATAAAAACAAATGAATAAAATGGATTATGATCGAGCGTTGTATTATACACATCGTTCTGAGTGGGATAATTTGCTGATTTTAATGGTACGAACAAAAGACCAATTTTTATCTAAAAGAATCGAACAATTCCTGCATGCTTACAATTTCGAACGTGATTACACGGTAATTGAAACAAAACTGTATAACCTGCTGCGATACATTGACCATGCGAATGAAACCGTAGAAGCTGACCCTAATGAGATACCGATGTATAGTCTTTCCTAATTTAACAAGTGAATGCAAATGAAATTGAGAAATTTTTTACTACCGGACCAAAGAATTCCACCACAAAAAAAACACGGCTTCCACAAGTGGGGAGCCGTGTTTTAAAACTGTCTTATGATTTTAGTTACGCGATCGGATATTGTTGAGCGAACGGGTGTAAAATGATTTCATCAATCATCATATACTTTGGAGCAGATGCCATGTACACAACTGCGTTTGCAATATCTTCTACCTTGAGCCAGTCCTTTTTCTCTGGCAATCCTTGAGTGGATTCAGCAAAATACGTATCAACCATACCTGGATTAACCGTACCTACACGAATTCCATATTCACGAACTTCTTGAGCCACTGAACCAGAGAATCCTTGAACAGCATATTTTGTTGCCGTATAAGCTGCACCATTCGGGATTGTATAACGTGCTACGTCAGAAGAAATGTTTATAATCGTTCCTGATTTTCGGCTTTTCATATGTGGTAAGACAGCCTTTGTCGCTAAGAATACACCTTGTACATTTACTTCAAATACCTTTTTCCATTCTTCTAAGGATACTTCCTCCGTTAACTTAAAGAAGCCGACACCTGCATTGTTAACTAGAAGATCTATGGAACCATATGTTTTAATTGTCTGTTCAACAACAGCCTTCATATCTTCTTCTTTTGAGACATCCGCCTGTACAGGCAATACATTTACATAACCCATTTTTTTTAGATCTTCAGCTGTTTCTGAAATCTGTGAAGAACTTCCCACAATCGTTAATTTCATTCCTTGCTCCGCCAGTTTTACGGCAATTTCCTTGCCAATTCCTCTAGAGCTGCCTGTTACAATGGCAATTTGGTCTTTAAGCATTTTCTCTTCCTTTCATGATGAAGTTCTTAGTTAGTTTAGGAAGGCAATTAAATTTCCTGAACCAATTTCATTTTATTGTCAACTAACGCCATAAAATCATTTTCAATGGCTTTTAGTTTAGCATTGCTTTCTTCTAAACTGTTACTATTGACACCAAAATAGAACTTCACCTTTGGCTCTGTGCCAGATGGACGTAAACAAACCCATGAACCATCCTGGAACGTATACTTTAGCACATTCGATTTTGGTAAATCAATCGTTTCTAGCCCTTTGTCCGTTACACGAGTACTTGCTAAATAATCCTCCACAGTGGATGCAGCTAATGTTCCAAGTCTTGTAATTGGTTCCGCACGGAAAGATGCCAATAACTGTTGAATCTTCTCTGCACCTTCCTTGCCCTTTAAGGTTAGAGAGCGAAGGCCTTCTTGGTAATATCCATACTTTTCAAATACCTGTACTAACCCATCATAGAGGGACATACCCTTTTTCTTATAAAAAGCACAAACTTCCGTTGCTAAGAGAGCAGCCTGTACCGCATCTTTATCACGTGCAAAATCACCAATTAAATATCCGTAGGATTCCTCATATCCAAATAAAAATTTACGATTGCCCGCTGCCTCATATTGATTGATTTTTTCAGCGATAAATTTAAACCCTGTTAACACATCAACTGTTTCTAATTGATAAGCTTCAGCAATCTTCCGGCCTATTTCCGATGTAACGATTGTTTTTAAGACCACTCCATTTTCTGGAAGAATCCCTTTTTCCTTTTTCTGGGTAAGGATGTAATCCAGTAATAAAGCACCAGTTTGGTTACCAGTGAGAACTACATATTCTCCCTCAGGATTTAAAACAGCGATCCCTAAACGATCAGCATCAGGGTCTGTTGCAATTAAAAGGTCAGCGCCGATTCTTTTTCCATCACGAATCGCTAATTCAAAGGCAGCATGTTCTTCAGGGTTAGGACTTTTTACCGTTGAAAATT
This sequence comes from Neobacillus drentensis, assembly GCF_036966985.1. Classification (GTDB taxonomy): domain Bacteria; phylum Bacillota; class Bacilli; order Bacillales; family Cytobacillaceae; genus Neobacillus; species Neobacillus drentensis_E. The sequence continues at coordinate 36,222 of NZ_JBALSN010000043.1, forward strand.
CTGGATCCGGAAGTTCTTGTTCTTTGACGATCGTTACATTCTCATATCCCAATGCTGAAAGTGCAGCACGGACAGGCTTATTAGCAGTTCCATGTAATGGAGTAAAGACGATTTTGATATCGGTTTCTTGAGCAAGGGATGGATTCTCAGATATTGTTAATAGTTTCTCCGTATAGGCTTGGTCAATTTCCGATCCAATTGTTTTAATTAATCCTTTTGCTCTTAATTTTTCTTCACTATCAATCTCAATCAATAATTCATTTTCAATCTCATTTACCTTGGCAATCACTTCGTCCGCTGCATCAAGTGGCAGTTGGCCACCATCAGACCCATAAACTTTATAGCCGTTATACTCAGGGGGATTATGACTTGCGGTAATCACAATGCCTGAAAAAGCATTCAAGTATCTTAGGGCAAAAGATAATTCAGGAGTAGGTCTTAATTCATCAAACACATATGTTTGTATACCCTGTGTAGCCAATGTTTTTGCAGCCTCCAGTGCAAATTCTGGAGATTTATGGCGTGAATCAAAAGCAATGACAACTCCACGTTGTTTTGCTTTAATTCCATGGTTTTCTATGTATGCTGCCAGCCCAGCTGATGCTTTGCGAACAGTATAAAGGTTCATTCGGTTGGTGCCTACCCCAATTTCCCCACGCATACCACCGGTACCAAATTCTAAATTTTTATAAAAAGCCTCTTCTACTTGCCTTTCATCCTTCATCAATTGTTTTAATTGATCTTGTAATTCAGTATCCAATCCATCAAATTCCATCCAACTTCTCGCTGTCTTTTTCCAGTCCATAGGGATCTCCTCCAAATTCTGTCTACTGTTATTGTTTCTAATTTCGACTATGTTACTCCTTTAAAAATCTCATGAAATTAAACGACAATTTTCGCAGAACTACATTTAATCAGTTCTTTTTCTATATTACCTCAAAAACCACTATTATTAGTAGAAAAAAAAATAAAAGCCCGCATGTGCAGACTTTTACTTACTTATATTAGTAACTCATTATCAGCTTTAGAATAGATACTTAACATGGGAATTCTAATATTTTTTGCTTCCTCAAAATGTTCATATTTGAATGGAAACAGTAAACCAAACTCCGTTAATG
>NZ_JBALSN010000044.1:0-6256 GCF_036966985.1 Neobacillus drentensis
AAGAAATTCATTTCACAAAACCGTAATATTCTGAAATTTCCTTTGCGATATTGAGAACGTATTGTCCAATTGAATGGTCGGCAGAATTTGGTACGGTCTCGGTAATACCAACGATGGTAATAGCACCGAGCAGTTCATGGTTGAAATTTAATAGAGGAACACTAAAAGAAGATACATGCATTATAAGTGGCTCCGTCTTTGATGCAAAATGCAGCTGTCTTGTTTTTTCTTTTTCATTTTGAAATTGCCGTAATTCGTTTTCATTGAACTTCGATAATTCTTCTACTTCCCATTCCTTCCGATGGACATCTTTTTCAAAAGCAGAAAAAACGACGCCAGTAGAGGAGGAAAGCGGCAAATGTGTCCCCATTTGTGCTCCGATATTAATTCCATAATCGGCACTTAAAATATATGAAATGAATGGACCTTTTATAGTTGGTACAGCAAGTAGTACGGTTAGGTTTGTGAACTCAGTGATCTTTTTGAAATAGGGAATAACCACTTCAATTAAAGAAGTTTGTCCTAGAGCAACATTTCCTAGCTGTACTAATTTATGTCCAAGAGTATACATGTTTGTATGAGGATTTCGATTGATTAACCCAAATTGGCTTAGTGTGGACAAATATTTATATAAATTACTTTTTGTCATCGAAGCTCGGTTTTGAATATCAGTAAACTTTAGAGGCTCTTTTTCCATTGCTAAGATTTCTAATATGTTTAAACCCATTTGTAATGACTGAATACCCGCAGTTTTCGTTTCAGTTGTCATCATGATCACCCTATTTTCAATTAATTTTGGTTAGTATAGCAGAAATAATGATTTGTAGAAATTTCTAAATTTTATAATTTTTTTGTTGACGAAATAGTGAATAATGAGATAAAGTTTTCTTATCAGGAACTTAGTTCACTATTTATAGAAAATTATAAAACATTTGGGAGGAATTTACAATGACTAATGTAAGCGACATCATTATTGTAGGTGGAGGAATCGGTGGTTTAGCTGTAGCTCTATCAATCCAAGAAACTGGTAAATCAGTGGCAATTTTTGAACAAGCTCCTGAATTTGGGGAAGTAGGTGCAGGGATTCAGTTAGCACCAAACGCAATAGAGGTTTTAGATCGTTTAGGGGTAAAGGAAGAAATTTTAAAGCATGCGGTAATACCTAAACGACTTGTACTAAAAGATGTTTATACGGCTAAAGAGTTAGCAACTCTTGATTTAGGGGAAGAGTTCCAAAAAGAATTCGGTCAGCCATATATCGTATTGCATCGCTCTGACTTACACCGAGTTCTTTATGAAGCATGTCAAAAACGTAGTAATGTTAAATTTTTTACCAACCAAACGATTCAAACGGCAGAACAAAATGGTGATACAGTAACAATTGTCAACCAACATGGTGATACGTTCACTGCAGAAGCAGTGATTGGTGCGGACGGGGTAAAATCAAATATGCGAAAGCTATTTATTGAAGATGAACCAGTAAACTCTGCATATGTTGCTTACCGTGGAACGATTCCAATTGAAGAAGTGGCGAATAACTCTAACTTAGACTTAGATGATGTGATCATGTGGATTGGGCCAAACCTGCACTTAGTACAATATCCAGTTCGTCGTGGAGAGCTTTACAACCAAGTAGTCGTGTTTAAATCATATGATGCTACTGTAGAGGACTGGGGAAATCCAGATGAAATGACACACCGTTTTGAAAATACTCATCCAAAAGTACAAAACGCTTTATCTTACATTAACCGTCAATTCCGTTGGCAAATGTATGACCGTGAACCAATCGATAATTGGACAAAAGGTAACATTACATTATTAGGGGATTCTGGTCATGCCATGCTTCAATATTTAGCTCAAGGCGGCGTTCAAGCTTTCGAAGATGCGTTTGTATTAGGTGAGAAAGTAAAAGAACATAAATCTTATGAAGAAGCATTTAAAGCATACCAAGACCTGCGGATTCCGCGTTCTGCGATGGTACAAACAACAGCACGTAAATGGGGCGAAATTATTCACGCTGAAGATCCAACAACCATTTCACTTCGTAACTTTATTTTCGAACAACACAAACCAACAGATTACAAGACAGTTGATTTCTTATATGGCTATCTCAAAAAAAATTATGAACGTGTCAATTGCTAATTAACAACTTAAATAAAAACGCGTTAGAGATAACTCTAGCGCATTTTTATTCGAATTCTTATAAAACTATTGATCATTTAGGTGAGGATTTGGAGGATGTATGACTATGACAACAGCAGTACTCAATGAAAAATTGGAAACTTTTAAAAAGTGTATTGATGAGATCGTTACGGTAGTGAAGAATACAGAAGAGGCGGCGCTTTTCATAAAACCTTCTGAAGAAGAATGGTCTGCCATGCAAATTGTCTCTCATATAATAGAAGCAGTTGATTTTTGGGTGACAGATCTGGAAGCCTTGCTAGTGGTTCCAGGTGCAAAATGGGGACGTAATCATGAACATGTTCGTCGTTTAGCTGCAGTAGATGAAACCGTTGTATCTCGTATGAAAAAAGATGATGCCATCACTACACTATTAAACTTAGTGCCAAAAGTAGAGGCAGCACTTACTAAAGTTGAAGAAGAGGATTTAGTAAAAACAGCTCCAAGTTATAATCCAAACTTTGACGGCAAACCGTTATCATTTTTAGTCGACCATTTAATCGTTAAACACNNGTCATTACGAGCAAATTCTTCGTCATTTAGAAAAAGTTCGCTAAACAAATCGAAATAATAACTACCTTTAAAGCTCCTGATTTTGCAGGAGTTTTATTTTGTCTAAACTTCCATGTTCATTACTAACCTCCAATTAAATAAATGGTATAATCTCCCTAAGGAATAAAAATTTCAACTTGGACGTTGTTGGGGATAAAAATCTTATAAATAATTGTTTTGGAGGAAAAAAAACGGATGCCATTAGAAATTATTCGCCATGATATTACCAAGATGAAGGTGGATGCGATTGTCAATGCTGCGAATACATCACTGAGGATGGGTGGTGGCGTTTGTGGTGCTATCTTTCGTGCGGCTGGTGTCAATGAGCTGCAAAAAGCATGCGATCAAATCGGGGAATGCAAGGTTGGAGAAGCTGTATTGACTGACGGCTTTAACTTAGAGGCAAAATATATCATACATACACCTGGACCGAATTGGCAAGGTGGTTCCAATCAAGAAGGCTTACGGTTAAAGGAATCTTACAATAACTCCTTGGAGCTGGCCATGACCCATCAGTGTGAATCCATCGCATTCCCGTTGATATCGACGGGCATTTATGGTTATCCCAAGGAGGAAGCATTACAAATTGCGGTTTCGACGATCGGCTCCTTTTTATTACAGTATGACATGCTTGTTTATCTAGTTGTTTTTGATAAAAGCTCTTTCGGTTTAAGCAAGAAATTATTTACATCGATTCATCAATATATTGATGAGCATTATGTGGAAGAAATAGAAAGCATGTTTTCCCGTAATAGGGAAGAACCATACATATGGGAAAGCCAGCAAGAAATCGAAATTGTTCAGCAGGATGTGTTTAAAGAAGCTGAGTATTCCTTAGTCAACCTGTTGGACGAACTTGATGAATCTTTTTCTGAACGGCTGCTTCGTTTCATTGATGAAAAGGGGATGACGGATGTAGAGACCTATAAACGGGCGAATATTGACCGGCGATTATTCTCCAAAATCCGGAATGAAGCCGATTATACTCCGAAAAAGAAAACCACGATTGCGTTTGCTGTCGCTTTAAAGTTAAACGTGGAGGAAACGATGGACCTGCTAGCTGCTGCTGGTTATACCTTGTCACGGAGCAATAAATTTGATGTAATTATTGATTACTTTATTCAACATGCTAACTATAATATTCACGAAATCAACGAGGCCTTATTCGCTTTTGACCAGCCATTACTTGGCGCCTAACATGTCGATTTTCAATCTTTTTTCTACCACAAAGTCTTTTTCGTGATGTAAATCACAAATTTAGATTGTAGTTTACACTATAATGATAGTATTAATTACTTTATTTAAGAAAAAGAGGGTATGGATGATGACGATTGTACTGGATCAGGAAAAAGTGAATGAGTTAGTTGACCGATTTTATGATAAGCTTCTAAAAGATTCCTACTATATTAACATGTTTAATGAAAGAAACACGGATATCGAATTATTGAAAGATCGGCAAAGAGTATTTATCAACCGACTAGTTTCCGGCGGATCTGATCAGGAACAAGGGAAGCAAGTCTCACAAGTGAAAGAAAGACATCCATTTCAAATTGCTCCAGATAGGGCCGAAATCTGGTTCGGTAATTTGAAAGAGACAATGGATGAAATGGAAATGGATGTTAGTATAAAGAAGCATCTGACTGAGAAGGTAGATTTTTTGCTGAGTAAGATTATAAAATAATTCCAAATTATTAGTTGTTATTAATGATGTTTAAGTCCTTGTTAAATAACAAGGGCTATTTGTGGTGCCTGACACCATGTAATATTTGTTTCGTGTGAGAAGTTTAGGTAAATTTTGGTTGCTTTTTATGGTGGAAATAAGCTAAAATTTAAATAAACCGGATGGTCGTTTTTGAATATTTTACATATAATATATTGTCAATTTAATTTTAAAGGCGGAGATAATAATGCCACCGATAGTATCTGATGATTATAAAGAGAAGAAGAAAAAAGAGATCTTATCGAGTGCTTTTGTTTGTTTTGCGAAAAAAGGTTTCGAAGTAGCCACGATCAATGATATTGTAGAACATTCTGGTATCAGTAAAGGTGCAATTTATAATTACTTTCAAAGTAAAGATGATATTTATCTAGAATTAATGAGTACAGAAACGAGTCAAACTTATGATGAACTTAATCAGGAAATTTCTAAAAAGACATCAGCCATAGAAAAATTAAACTATTTGTTCGATATATACTTAGACCTAAATCCTTTTATCGAAGAAAATAAAGCTCGTTTTTCTGTTCACTTAGAGTTCAAACTTCATTCTTCAAGGAACAAAGAATTAACCGAACAATTACGTAGTCGGAGGCAAAAATATTTTATTTCTCAGATCACCGATATTCTTAAAGATGGACAGAAAACTGGTGAAATAAAACAAGATTTGAATCCAGAATTATTTGCAGATCTTTTTTGGTCCATGGTCGATGGAGTGGTCTCGCAGACCATTGTATACGAAGATTATCCATACCATGAGGTATTAAAAGAAATAAAAAAGATGTTTATCCTAAGAGTATTGGTGCAATAAGGCAAGCCCTTTTAATCGGCTTGTTTTTTTGCACATATGAATTGCTGCTATAATATCAGGCACAAATTAAGAATCGTTGAAGCAGTAAAATAAACCGAACGGTCGTCTTTTATACATTTTGTTATAAATTTTAATCTTATGGGAGGATGAAATAAAATGAGAATGTATGATTATCAAACTATGATGGGAATAAAACAACAGGAAGTGGAAAAAAATGCGGAGTCAGCATGGAAATATGTTAATAGCTCTCAAAAACAACAGCAAGATGAGTCCACGGACGGCAAAAGGTCTTTTAGGAAAAGATTAGAAAATTTGTTGGGATCATCGAATTGAAGGAAAGGGTTCACAAAATACAAATGAAAAAATGGTGAAAAAGCTCCTTTTGCTTCAAAAAATGCATTAGGAGCCTTTTCTTTTAAGACGAAGGTGAAAAAACGCTCAATAAACTCAAAAATATTACAATTTTATGAAAACTATTATTCGAACCTAGCTTAAATGAATAGGAATGATATAATTTGGATGTCAACAACCATTCCTTTTTGATTTCCTCGTTTCTTCAACATGATTGATTCTACTATTGATCCTATAATGATTGTTCTAATTTTCCCTTCTACATTTTATTACCTAAAAAATTTCCCTCAAATTGGAAATAACCTTTCTATTCTATTTTTCTCATTGGGTACCTAGTCTATTTTATAAATGTTTATTTCTTTATAAATTAAAGGAAGGTGGATTAGAATTGATTTGCCCTCAATAATAGGCTGTTTTACAATCAAGTGCCAATCGTTTAAAGTGAATATAATCTAAGAACGGAGGTTTTGTTTATGGAAGATAAAGTAGATAAAATTCTTTCAGAACTGCAGAATACAAATGAGCTTATAAGTAATATGAAGACAAGCCAAAAAGAAATGACTTCCCGAATGGAAAGTCTGGAGACGGGCCAAGAAGCATTAAAAAAGGGGCAAATAGAAGTGACTTCCCGGATGCAAAATTTGGAG
>NZ_JBALSN010000044.1:6302-10556 GCF_036966985.1 Neobacillus drentensis
AAGAATTAATAAAGGGTCAAAAAGAAGTGACAACTCGGATGGAAAGTCTGGAAGGTGGTCAAGAAGCACTAATAAAGGGTCATGCAGAATTAACAAATGGCCAAAGAGAATTGACTTCTCGTATGGATAATTTAGAGAAGGGTCAAGCAGAAATAATAGATATCATTAAACATTCTACTACATTAATAACAGAAAATGTCACTTATGTTCGTAAAGATTTGAGGACCTTTCAATCAGATGTAAATGCAGATATTGAATTGCTTTTTAATGAAGTTGCAAGCGTGAAGCGAAAAGTGAATAAACTTGAACAATCCAATAAGTAGAAGTGATAAAACTGGAACATATGTTGATTTGAATTACTACCAATAAATAAGAGAATTATACCAACTCATCGGGATAATGAAAGGATTGATGTTATAATGGGAAGGCTAGAAAGCATTGAAAACATAGTAGAGTTAGAACAGACTGTGAACAAAACCAAAAAGTTTCGGCTTGATTATCCTGTGTCTGAGGATTTAAGGCAGGTAATGGTAAGTGAGGTATTTAGAGATTTTATGATTTATGCTTTTGACCTTTATTATGATAATGAAAATCTGTCGTTACTTAAGGAATTTGTGGAGGAACATAACCCGAAGGCGGAGAAACAGCAAGGATTACTCGATAATTTGTTTTGGTGGCGACTATTGTATGATTCCGGCCCAAATCCAGTAAATAGTTGTTTTGATGATTATATTTCCGATAATCACTATACACTTAGGAACAAACCTTTTATTAAATCTTGGCTAAGGGAGTGTAGTAATGTAGTTCCAAAAATCTATTTTATTGGCCATAAATATAATGATCGGTACCTTTGTTGCTATTGATATTCTAACCCATGAATCTCTGGATGTTATTGTGTATGATCCAATCGCTATTCCTCCAAAACAAGGGGAAATCGCCATGGGGACACTAATTCCGTTAGGCGGAGGCCTATTTTTCCCGATTATTGATTTTTATCATTTCGATTATGAGGCAAGAGAAGCAATGGCCAGCTGCATACACCATCATTATGAAAAACATTTAAAAACTTCATCAATGAAAGAGGCATTTTTCCACGTAGTTTCCGTTATGCTGCAAATAGAAAGAATAATCTTTATGCAAAATCAGGAAAAATCAACTTCAAAATAAAATCTCCAATTCGAAAAAATCCACTACTCATCTTAAACATTGAGTTCTTCCATTTTTCAAGGAAAAATAAAATACAAAATTTAACACACTGTTCATAAATTGGTAATATCTCAAGGACATCCTATCATCTGTAATACCCAAACTATTTTCTAGGAGGAAGTTACATGATGAGAAAGATGAAGATGACTTGTATTTGTGCCATGGCTTTCTTGTTTGGATTTCTAGGCTCAGTACAGGTTTTTGCGGCAATCCAGGAAAAAGAACAAGTAAAGGAAAATGAGGCACATGGTCGAGGTCATTTTAGACACAATCCCGAGTTTATTAAAAAGCAGGCAGATTCGCTGGGAATTAAAACAGAAGGCAAAGATACAGAGACCATTGTCAAAGAAGTTAGAGAAGCGATGATTAAAAAGAGGGCAGAGGAGCTTGGGATTGACACAAAAGGAAAGGACCTAGATTCACTAGCGAAAGAAGTCCGAGATACTGAAATCAAAACAGAAGCGAAAGAGTTGGGAATTTCGACTGAAGGAAAAGATTTAAGGGATTTAGTCCATGAAATCCGTGAAACTCAGATTAAAAAAGAGGCTAAAGAGCTAGGCATTTCCACTGATAATAAGGACCTTCGTGAAGTAGCCCACGCTGTACGAGAAAAACGAATTTTCCAAGCGGCAGAGAAATTGGGGATAGAAACAAAAAATAAGTCTGCGGACGAACTTTTTAAAGAAATCATGACAAAGCATGCAGATAAGGTCAAGGAGTTAAATCTTTTTCCACATAAACAAGGTAAGATCATTTTCTTTGACCGGTCAAAAGAAAATTAGTGCTAGTTCGGGTTCTTAACGCTTGAAACACTTTTTTAGGAAAAGCAGACACCATCTAATTTTCTGGTTGGTGCCTGTTTTTTGATTCTTGCTAAAATTTATTAAAATATTTTTAGGATAAAGTACTGAATCAAAGTTAAAAACGCTAAAATGGAAAAATTATAGAAGCTGAATTTGATTAAATACTTTTTACTTTCGGTTGGATTTGTCTGAATAAATAGTTTGTAAGAAATTACACTTGCCAATGAGGCAACAATAGTCCCGAGACCTCCAATATTCACTCCTAATAATAAAGGTTTCCAATCAGTTGTGAATTCCGCCAATAGAATAGAGGCAGGAACATTACTGATAAATTGGCTTAAAAAAATTGAACTAAAATAGACGGATGTAGTGTCATTCAAGCTTTTATTGGCAAATGCTTGTAATGTATTCGAATTTGATACATTTCCAATAAAGATAAAAAAGCAGATAAACGTTAACAGAAGTAGATAATCAATCTTTATCAATAATTTTACATTTAATATAATCACGGTCATCAATGTAACCACGAAGGCGACCTGGTAACTGACCACTCCAAAAATTGAAGCAATGATAATTGCTAGGACCAATCCCCAGACAACTGGTTTTTTCCAATCGTCTAATGGCACTGGATTTAGAACTACTTTCAATTCTCTATTTTGCATTCTTGTTATAAGGAAATAAAGAGAACTAATTCCAAGAACAGCCATGAAAAGGACCGTCGAAAAAAAGGGAAATGGCCGGATTCCATAATGCGAATAGATGAACAAATTTTGCGGATTTCCCATTGGAGTTAAACTACTACCAATGTTGGCTGCAATGGTTTGAAAAATAATCGTCTCCATCATGGGCATTTGGGTTTTCCTACTGACCACAAGTGTCAATGGTACAAATGTAAGCAGCGCCACATCGTTCGTGACAAACATTGAGCTAAAAAAACATAACAAAATCAGAATTGCTGAAACAGTGCGGCTGTTATTACATTTATTAATGATTGCAATCGCGAATTTGTCTAGGAATCTTAGTTCTTCCAACGCCTTAATGGTTAGCATCAGGCTAAATAAAATAACTAACACTTGAAAGTTGATATACTGCAGTTTTGGAGGATAAATTAAACAGCTTGTCGCTGCTAATACAAGAGAAACTGTAAAAACAATGTCTTTTTTTAGAAAAGCAAATTTCAGCTTGAGTCTTTTGTTTTCTTGAATTAATACAGATTCTTTCACATGTCACCACCAGTAGTTGATAGAATTTAACAACTATATGATTCTACCATGCCCATTTATGGTTGGAAATAAGAAATATAAAAGCAATTAAATTAGTTACATATTTAGTGGGAACAACCAAGAAGTGCCTGACACCCTCAATGCTGTATGGTGTCAGGCACTTTTTAATTTTTACTATGTTTATTCAAGCTTATTAACTTTGATTAGCTTTCATATAAACCTCTTCGTAGGGCTGGATTACGACAAAGCCTTCTCCTTCGAACTTCATTTGAATAGACTCGCCGCTTCCTCTGCCAAAGAATGTTTTCAAACTGATATCAGTTTGAAATTTAGGCTGAAGATTGCCAGACCAAGCTACAGTTGCGTTTGGATCGGTAATCACAGGATTTCCAGGCGATACTCTTAAGGTGAGTGGTTCGTAATGAGCAGTAAAAGCGATCAATCCGCTTCCTTCACATCGAACATTAAACAAGCCTCCTGCCATCATCCCGGCAATTTTCTTCATTAGTTTTATTTCCCATTTAATACTTGGTTCAAAGGCAAGTAAATCATTCCCGTTAATGTAAATAGCTTCGTTTTGTAAATTTAGAATAATAATTTTCTTACCACTATCGGCTAGATATAATTTCCCCTTTCCATTGGCCTTCATTAATGAAGCACCTTCTCCGGTAAGTGCCTTTTTGAACGCGGTTCCTATGCCGTGTTCTAACATTCCTTCACGAACAAATTTAATTTCCCCTTGGTAAGAAACCATCGATCCCGCTTTTGCCCATACTTGCCCGTCTAAGTTTACCTCCAGTATCCGAGGGGTCTCTAATTCAAAAAATCCCTGCCCCTTATCAACCTGCTCCGATTGTTTAATAAATTCTGAAATCGAATATCTGTCCATGCTCCCACTCCTTTTCTCTCCTCACTTTAATTACGAGTTTCAATCATTAATGTTTCATATTTATGGAAGAAACTGAAATTTTATCCTATCAGTTCTTTTAAAGAGCGTCCAATGAATTTAAAAATAGGGAAAG
>NZ_JBALSN010000044.1:10579-12498 GCF_036966985.1 Neobacillus drentensis
CCTCCTGATGCAGGGAAAAGAACCTAAGACAATTTCGCAAAGGAGTAATGATCATGGATAAAGAAAATCAGTATGTTGCTGCTTCACTATCACCTAATTTGATAAATGAAATTCAATCACTAGAGGAAAAAATAAGTGAGCAAACACATAAAAAAGTAGTGGTTATCGCGTACGAAAATGATAAAAATTAATTAGGTAGATATCTTCAGGGGAAACACTATTTCTTTTGGTTGCAAGGCTGGAACCATTTATTCGTAATAATATACTAAAACCTTCATAAATTTGAAGGTTTTCTTTTTTAAATCACGTAAACCATCATTACAAAGGATAATGGCATATTATTTATTATTGGTTAACAAATTTCAAAAGTTTGGTTTAATCAGAAATAAATAAAAGGATACAGACTAGGACTTCTATTTTAGAGGTCCTAGTTTTGTGGTGGTTATCACTTCAAATACAAATCAGTTGGATATGCTCCACTAAAACAGGCGATACAACGGTTGCTAGTATCTGCTAGATTTACATCTACTGCCTCTAATAATCCATTTGTACTTAAAAAGGCTAATGAGTCTGCTCCAATCACACTTCCCATTGCTCGTTCATGTTCATGTTTGTTAGCAAAAAGTTCTTCCTTTGTTGGCATGTCCACTCCATAAAAACAAGGATTTCTTACCATAGGGGAACTAATTCGTACATGGACCTCCTTTGCACCTGCTTGCCGAATCAATTGAACAATTCGTTTGCTTGTCGTTCCACGTACAATTGAATCATCAACAAGCACTACCCGCTTATCCACGAGAATTTCACGAACAGCACTTAATTTTAGACGAACAGCCAAGTCCCGTAATTCTTGGGTTGGCTCAATAAATGAACGACCGGCATAGGGATTTTTGATGATTCCCATTTCATATGGAATTCCTGATTGTTGGGCAAAACCCATTGCTGCAGGGACACTCGATTCTGGAACAGCAACGACAACATCAGCGGGTGTCGGATGTTCTTTTGCTAAAATTTGGCCTAATTCTTTTCGGATGGATAAAACACTTCTACCATGAATCACACTATCTGGACGAGCAAAGTAAACAAATTCAAAGGAGCAAAGGGAAACGTCACCTTTTGCAGCAAATCTGCCTGTTTTAATTCCCTTCTCGTTAACAAGAAGCCACTCTCCTGGTTCCACATCCCTCCAGAACTTAGCATCAACCGCATTTAATCCACATGTTTCTGAAGACGCGATAATGGATTCACCAATTTTTCCAAGGCTAAGGGGACGTAGTCCATGACGATCTAGGGCAATCAGCATTTGTTTTTCTGTCATAATCAGCAAAGCGAAGGAACCGTCAATCCGCTTAAGGACATCCGGGCCAGCCTCATTAAAATATTTTTTACTGGAACGAGCTATTAGATGAGCAATAATTTCCGTATCAGTTGTTGTCTGAAAGATGGCACCCTGTTGCTGGAGAACCTTCCGTTCGATATTGGCATTCACTAGGTTCCCGTTATGGGCGACGGCCAAATCGCCCTCACTGTACTTAAAAACAAGCGGTTGTGCGTTTTGTAGTAAACTTGCACCAGAAGTAGAATATCGTACATGACCGATGGCCATATTCCCCCTAAGCCCATCAAGGATTTCCCGTGAAAATACCTGGGTAACTAATCCCATTCCCCTGTGATGCCTGAATGATTTTCCATCACTAGCCACAATTCCTGCACTCTCCTGGCCGCGGTGTTGAAGTGCATGAAGTCCATAATATGTTAAATGGGCTGCTTGGGGGTGATTGAAAACTCCAAATACACCGCATTTCTCCTTCATTTCTGCATCCATTTGTGTATTCCTCCCGTTAATTTCATTTCATTATTTTTGGCGAAAGCAGAATTTTTATCCTTTTGATTGTCTAGTTGAAATAGTATTAGCTTTG
>NZ_JBALSN010000044.1:12547-22230 GCF_036966985.1 Neobacillus drentensis
AAAAAAGGATGAAGGAGGAAAAATGTTTTGACCGTCATTAAACCCTGCTCAACGATTGGTATTTTAGGAGGAGGCCAGTTAGGAAGAATGATTTCAATTGCTGGTAGAAACATGGGATATCGCTTCATTACTTTGGATCCGACACCTAACTCACCATGTGGACAAGTGGCAGATCTGCAAATCACAGCTCCCTATTCTGAGCTCAAAGCTGTTAGAAATCTAGCCGATTCCTCAGATGTTATTACTTATGAATTTGAAAATGTAGATTCTACTATAACCTCCATTTTAGAAACTACATCATTTGTACCTCAAGGAAGCGAACTTCTCAAAATAACCCAAAATCGCATCCTAGAAAAATCCACCTTAAAGTCCTTCCATGTGCCAGTAGCTCCTTTCTTGGTCATACAATCGGAAAATAACATTGAAACGGCTATAGATCATTTCGGATTGCCTTACATAATGAAAACAGCTACAGGGGGCTATGATGGGAAAGGGCAATGGGTTATAAAAAGCAGGGATGACATTACAATTGCAATTGAGGCTTGGAAAAAGGCAGGGATGGATATGATCATCGAACAATTTATCCCGTTCAGCAAAGAAATATCAGTTATTGTAGCCCGAAATATCCACGGTCAAACAAAGACCTTCCCAGTAGCCGAAAATGTTCATATTAATAATATCCTGCATCAGTCCTTCGTTCCCGCAAGAATTACCGATGAGCAAAGGATTCAAGCGGAAACTACAGCATTGAAAATAGCTGACTGCTTACAAATAGTAGGATTAATTGCGATCGAAATGTTCCTTACGAATGAGGGTGAAATTATCGTAAATGAGTTAGCACCAAGACCTCATAATTCCGGGCATTATTCAATGGATGCATGTATTACTTCTCAATTTGAACAGCATATTCGGGCAATATGTGGCCTGCCCTTAGGGGATACTACTCTTTTAAGTCCGATTATCATGGTTAATATTTTAGGTCAGCATTTAAGTAAGGTGCTAGATAAAATAGAACAGCTTCCACCAACAGCCAAACTACATTTATATGGCAAAAAGGAAAGCGTAGAAAATAGGAAAATGGGTCACATTAATTTTTTAGGCGCAACTCTCGAGCAAATCGACAAGCAAATTAAGGATCTTGGAATTTGGTCATATGGGAACGTGGATTAGAGTCGTCCTGCTAAAAATCATAACCAACGAGTGAAAAGAGTGAAAAATAATGGAAAAATTAGAACAGCTTTATGAAGGAAAAGCGAAAAAAGTGTTTAAAACATCAGAACCAGGAAAGTATTGGATTGAATATAAAGATGATGCCACTGCCTTCAATGGCGAGAAAAAGGGGCAAATTTCAGGGAAAGGAACTCTAAATAATGAAATTAGTGCCATTTTTCTAAGTTTGTTAAAAGAAAAAGGCGTGGTAAACCATTTTATTAAAAGAATCTCATCCAGAGAGCAGATTGTTCAGGAAGTAGAGATTATCCCAATTGAGGTTGTTGTTCGAAATATAGCAGCGGGCTCACTTGCAAAAAGGCTGGGATGGAAGGAAGGAAAGGAACTCCCAGGACCCATTGTGGAATTTTACTATAAGAATGATGAATTGGGGGACCCTTTGATTAACAATGATCATATTGCCATTCTTGGACTCGCTTCAGAGCCAGAATTGGTTGAACTTCGAAAACAAGCCCTAAAAATCAATGAGATTTTAAAAGAGTATCTTTTAAACAAAGATATTATCTTAGTTGACTTTAAATTAGAGTTTGGAAAAACCCCAACTGGCACTATTATCTTAGCGGATGAAATTTCTCCAGATACGTGTCGATTTTGGGATGCCCTTACAGAGGAAAAGTTAGATAAAGATCGGTTTAGGCAGGATTTAGGGAACGTTGAGGAAGCCTATCAGGAAATACTGCGGAGAATTGGGGGTAATGTCAATGTTTAAAGCAAAAGTATATGTAACCTTAAGAGAAAGTGTACTAGATCCACAAGGAAATGCCGTTCATGAGTCGTTGCATTCTCTTGGATATGATGAAGTTGGAGATGTACGAATAGGGAAATACATGGAACTTGAAATTTATAGCGATGATCAAAATGCGGCAGAAGAACGAGTAACGGATATGTGCGAGAAGCTGTTGGTCAATACAGTGATTGAAGACTTTCGCTTTGATCTAACCAAGCAGAAAGGATAGGAGGGGAATAAGATGAACTTTGCTGTACTGGTTTTTCCTGGTTCAAATTGTGATGTAGACATGTATAAAGCAGTGTTAGATACGATTGAACAGTCTGTCGAATATGTATGGCATCTTGAAACGGACCTATCAAAATATGATGCAATTCTTGTTCCAGGGGGGTTTTCCTACGGGGATTATTTGCGTCCAGGGGCTGTTGCAAGCTTGTCTCCTGTCATGGAGCAGGTGAAAATAGCCGCTGAAGAAGGGAAATTGATTCTTGGTGTCTGTAATGGGTTTCAAATTCTAACAGAAGCTAATCTTTTACCAGGTGCATTACGAAGAAATCAACGTTTGAAATTTCATTGTGACTTCATTGATTTAATAGTAGAAAACAACCAAACTCCGTTCACATTAGACTATCAGGAAGGCGAAACGATACGTATTCCGATCGCACATGGCGATGGTAATTATTACTGTGATCAAGAGACTTTGGAGGAATTAGAAAAGAACAATCAAATCGTATTCAGGTATAAAGGGACGAATCCAAATGGGTCGATTTCTGAGATTGCAGGGGTCATCAATGAGAGAGGAAATGTTTTAGGATTAATGCCCCACCCGGAACGTGCGGTTCATAAATGGCTGGGAACAGATGACGGAAAACGTATGTTTTCATCTATTTTAAGTTACTGGAGGAAACAATATGGTACAGCATAAAGAACCAACTCCCGAGCAAATCGTCGAGCAGAAGGTCTATCGGGAAATGGGATTAACTGATGATGAATTTGATAAAGTAATTGAAATACTTGGGCGGAAACCCAATTATACGGAAACCGGCATATTTAGTGTCATGTGGTCCGAGCATTGCAGCTATAAAAATTCGAAGGTAGTTCTCAAACGTTTTCCGACTTCCGGCCCGCACGTCTTGCAAGGCCCTGGAGAAGGAGCAGGTATTGTTGATATCGGTGATAATCAAGCAGTGGTGTTTAAAATTGAAAGCCACAATCACCCTTCTGCCATTGAGCCTTATCAAGGTGCGGCAACAGGGGTTGGAGGCATTATTCGGGATGTGTTTTCAATGGGTGCCCGCCCGATCGCTTTATTGAATTCGCTGCGTTTTGGCGAACTTGATAACCCAAAAACGAAATATATCTTTGAAAATGTGGTCGCGGGAATTGCCGGATATGGTAACTGTATGGGTATTCCTACGGTTGGAGGAGAGATTTACTTTGATGCTTTTTATGAAGGAAATCCCCTTGTTAATGCCATGTGTGTGGGTTTGATTAACCATGATGAAATTCAAAAAGGTGTGGCTAAAGGGATCGATAACCCTGTCATTTATGTGGGGGCTGCTACCGGAAGAGATGGCATTCATGGCGCTACGTTCGCTTCAGAAGAGTTGAGTGAAAATTCCGAAGCGAAACGTCCAGCCGTCCAAGTGGGCGATCCTTTTATGGAAAAATTGCTGCTGGAAGCGACTCTTGAATTGATTGCCTCTGGTCATGTGGTTGGGATACAAGATATGGGGGCAGCAGGGTTAACCAGCTCCAGCTCTGAAATGGCCAGTAAAGCGGGAAATGGCGTAGAACTGGATCTTGATCTCGTTCCACAGCGCGAGAAAGGAATGAGTGCCTACGAAATGATGCTCTCCGAATCACAAGAAAGAATGCTGGTCGTTGCGAAAAAAGGAAAAGAAGGGGAAGTAAAGAAGATATTTGATAAATGGGGACTCCACTCTTCTGTGATTGGCAAAGTGACTGATGATAACCAACTCCGTTTACTTCACAAGGGAGAAATTGTTGCGGAAATACCCGCGGACAAGCTTGCAGAAGATGCGCCAGTGTATTGTAAGCCATCGAAAGAGGCGCCGTATTACGAACAATATTCATCATTAGACATAACTGCATCCATCGAAGAGCCAAAGGATTATAATTCTGTTCTGCAGCTGCTGCTAGCATCACCTACGATTGCCAGCAAAGAGTGGGTATATCAACAGTATGACTATATGGTTAGAACAAATACCGCTGTCATACCTGGATCGGATGCGGCTGTCGTTGCTATTCGTGGAACACGGAAAGCCCTGGCAATGACAACGGATTGCAACGGAAGGTATGTTTATCTTGATCCTTTTGTTGGAGGAGCTATCGCGGTAGCCGAAGCGGCCCGTAATGTCATTTGTTCCGGTGCGGAGCCTTTAGCTATTACCGATAACTTGAACTTTGGAAGTCCGGAAAAGCCGGAAATCTTCTGGCAGTTTGAAAAGGCTGCGGATGGAATTAGTGAAGCGTGCCGTCAACTCAATACTCCGGTTATTGGCGGAAATGTCAGCTTATTTAACGAGACAAAAGGAAAAGCTATTTTTCCAACACCAACCATTGGCATGGTAGGGTTAATTAAGGATATCGACCATATTACTACTCAAGAATTTAAAAAAGACGGAGATGTAATTTTTTTAATTGGGGAAACCAAAGCAGAAATAGGCGGGTCAGAATACCAAAAAATAATGACAGGAAAGATCGAAGGGCGTCCACCACAGTTAAACCTTGATTTGGAAAAGAAGATTCAAGCATTTACCCTTAAGGTGATTCAAGAAGGATTGGTGCAATCCGCTCATGATACGGCAGAAGGCGGATTAGCAGTTGCTCTTGCAGAAAGCTGTATAAGTGGGAAGCTGGGTGCAGAAATTCAATTAGCCGAAGAACTTCGAACGGACTTTAGCCTTTTTAGTGAATCTCAATCTCGAATCATTCTTTCCGTTTCTCCGGATCATGCCGAGAAGATAAAAGAAACTGCGCAACAGTTAGAGGTATCAATAAAAGAAATTGGTAAGGTAAAAGGTCAGGAACTTACAATTACACATAATGGAAAGATCGTGTTTTCTAATCCAATCACTAAATTGGATGAAACCTGGCGGAATGCCATTCCTAACATTATGCGTTCGGGAATATTAAAAAAGCTCAACATGCAGGAAATCTCTGCAAGTTTACCGTAAAGGAGAGAAACGAAGTGAGTGATGCTTACCGCCAAGCTGGAGTCAATATCGATGAGGGAAATGAAGCAGTTGAAAGAATGAAAAAACATGTAAAAAAAACATTCCGGCCAGAGGTTTTAACGGGACTAGGAGGCTTTGGGGCCATATTTAAACCAGATTTATCGAAGATGGAAGAACCTGTTTTTGTTTCTGGTACAGATGGAGTAGGGACCAAATTGAAAATTGCTTTTGCCATGAACAAAAATGATACCATTGGTATCGATGCTGTTGCCATGTGTGTGAATGACATCATCGTCCAAGGGGCCGAACCGCTTTTTTTCCTAGACTATTTAGCCTGCGATAAGATCATCCCGGAAAAAATTGAAGCCATTGTTAAAGGAATTGCAGATGGCTGTGTACAGGCTGGGTGTTCACTAATTGGCGGTGAAACTGCCGAGATGCCGGGAATGTACCAGGATGAGGAATATGATATTGCAGGCTTTACGGTTGGTATGGTTGATCAAAAACATGTCATTGATGGATCAAAAGTACAAGAAGGCCAGGCACTTATTGGGTTAGCTTCAAGTGGAGTACATAGCAACGGGTTTTCACTTGTCCGCAAGGTTCTATTGGAGGATGCTAAGCTCTCATTAGATGACTATGTGGATGAATTAGGGGCTGAATTGGGAGAAGTGTTGCTTGAACCAACTAAAATTTATGTGAAATCTGTGCTTGCAACGATTAAGAAATTTTCTGTCTCTGGTCTCGTCCATGTTACAGGCGGCGGCTTTTATGACAACATTCCACGAGTCCTTCCCAATGGATTACAGGCTGAAATTAAAGAGGGTTCATGGAAGATCCCTAAGATTTTTCCGTTTATTCAACAAGCAGGTCAAATTTCAGATTATGATATGTTCCGAACCTTTAATATGGGCATCGGTATGATTCTAGTCGTAGAATCTACAGACACCGCGGCCATTATTGAGCACCTGCAAACCTTGGGTGAGGATGCCTATGTTATAGGTACAGTGCAAAAGGGTACTGAGGACGTCGTTTTCAAGAAGGAGTAAGTATGAAGATTGCCGTTTTTGCTTCTGGTACGGGTTCTAATTTTGCTGCGATTTTAGAATCCATAAAATCAAAAAAATTCAATAACGTTGAAGTGGTTTTACTGGTTAGTGACCGTCCTGAAGCCCTGGCAGTCCAGAAAGCAGGGGATGAACGGATCCCGGTGTTTACTTTTATGGCTAAGGACTATCCAAACAAACAAGCCTATGAAGAAGAGATTCTTGAAAAGTTAACACAACTGGAGGTGGATTTTATCGTGCTGGCTGGATATATGAGACTGCTAGGTCATGTTTTACTCCAGGCTTACGATCGAAAAATAATTAATGTCCATCCGTCCTTATTACCAGCATTCGCAGGAAAAGATGCTATTGGTCAAGCGCTCGATTATGGGGTAAAGGTAACCGGGGTCACAGTCCATTTTGTAGATGAAGGAATGGATACAGGACCAATTATAGAGCAGCGAGCAGTTAGAATTGATTCGGAAGAGACAAGGGAAACATTGATAAAAAAGATTCAGGAGCTAGAGCACAAATTATTACCAGAAGTGATCCAAAGACTGGCGAATAAGGAGGCGGCATGGTGTTTACAGGAATAAGACATTTTAAACACTAGGAGGTAAGAAGAAATGAAGGTGTTAGTTGTAGGGGGAGGCGGCCGTGAGCATGCGATTGTTTGGAAACTGTCTCAAAGTCCTAAAGTTACTCAAATTTATTGTGCGCCTGGCAATCCTGGGATTGCAGAGTTAGCAGAATGTGTTTCAATCGATGTTTCAGAAATAGAGAAAATAGCCGATTTTGCTAAAAAGGAACAAATTGATCTTACTTTTGTTGGACCCGAAGAGCCTCTTTCATTAGGTATTGTCAATTATTTTAAAGAGCAGGGATTAGCGGTATATGGCCCTTCAAAGGAAGCGGCATTGATAGAGGGAAGTAAAGCGTTCGCTAAAGAATTAATGATGAAGTATCAGATTCCGACTGCTAAATATGCTTCTTTTACTACATATGATGAAGCACTCGCCTATGTCCGCAACGAAGGGGCACCAATCGTAATAAAAGCAGATGGCTTAGCTGCAGGAAAAGGTGTCGTTGTAGCAAAAACAATTGAAGAAGCTGAAGAAGCACTTCAAAGTATGATGAAAGAAATTTCCTTTGGCTCGGCGGGGGCGAGGGTGGTTGTGGAGGAGTTTTTGGAAGGAGAAGAATTAACCCTACTTGCTTTTGTGAATAGGACTACGGTAAAGGCTATGGTACCGGCACAGGACCATAAGCCGGTATATGATGGCGACAAGGGACCTAACACTGGTGGGATGGGAACGTATGCGCCGTTACCACATATTGATCCATCCATCGTTGAGCAGATTATTCATGAATTAGTCGAACCAACTGCAAAGGCTATGGTAGAGGAAGGCTGCCCATATGAGGGAATTCTCTATACAGGTTTGATGCTGACAAAATCAGGTCCAAAAGTCATTGAATATAATGCACGCTTTGGCGATCCAGAAACACAGGTAGTTCTGCCTCTGTTAGAGACGGATTTACTTGATATCTTGATAGCAAGTCTCTCAGGTGAATTAGAGAATGTTGAGGTGAAATGGAAAGACAAGTCAGCAGTTTGCGTCATCATGTCTTCAGCAGGTTATCCAGGTCCATACGAAAAAGGCCAGGTAATAGAAGGATTGGATCATGTAACTGATCCGGCTATTGTATTCCATGCTGGTACCACTTTAGAGGATGACGAAATGCTAACAAATGGCGGCCGAGTACTGGGAATCACTGCCATTGGCGATCATTTGAAGGAAGCGAGAGATTTGGTTTACTTATCCGTAGAAAAGGTATCTTTTAAAGGTGCTCATTACCGAACAGATATAGGATCTAAGGCATTTCGTTGATATTAATATCTGTTGTAAAGAGGTTCATCAAGGAAGATGAGCCAAAATAGGAAAGCCTGCATTTAGGCAGGCTTTTTGGATTTAAGAAAATACTTTCCTATCTGTATTTATAATGTCCATCCCATATGGACAACTGAACAAAAGTGTCTTTTAAAGGTGCCTGACACCTATTGAAACTGCTCTAATACACGGAAGAAATCAATTGCAAATTGGTAGAAGAGGTTTTCGGAAGGTGCCAGGTCTCTGTATTTTGGTGTGATGAGGCCGACTGTTCGTTTTACTTGAGGGGAACTTATCGGTATTTTTACGGTAAACCTTGGAATGGAGTCATAAACGGTGCTTTCTGGTAAGAGGCATACCCCAATGCCTGCTGAAACCAGTCCCTTTAACGCATCCAAATCCTCTCCCTCTGAGGTAATATTTGGTACAAAGCCTGCTTCTTTGCACGCCTCTATGGCTATTTTTTGAAGAACATATCCCTGCGGGAATGAAACGAAGGAATCGTTTCGTAACTCTTTAAGTTCTATCCTTTTTCGGTCGGCAAGTGCATGGTTGGAAGGGAGCAAAGCAGAGATGTTTTCTGTAAATAGTATCTTTGCCTCAATATCAGGATCCTTAGTTGGGACAGGCCCAATAAACGCTAGATCAATTTCACCATTCTTAACGGCATCGATTAAATATTGATAAGAGCCTTGCCTCAAATGGAAAACAACATTTGGTTGTTTTGTTCGAAAGGCGGAGATAACGGTTGGAAGCCAGTAGCTTGCTAGACTTGTTGGATAACCAATTTTGATGGTACCTGATTGAGGATCTAAATACTCATCCACTTTTTCTTTTGCCTCATCGATCAATTTTACCGCTTTTTTTATATGGCTTAAAAAGATCATTCCAATCTGCGTTAACTTAATGTTCCTTCCGGTTCGTTCAAATAAACGTACTCCAAGTTCATCTTCTAATTTAGCAATCTGAAAACTTACGGCCGACTGTGCGACATTGAGATTATCTGCCGCTTCGGTTACATGTTCGCGCTCAGCAACCTCCATAAAATACCGTAATTGACGTAGTTCCACCGTATACACTCCATTCATATAAAAATGAGATTGATTTAATCTGAATTATATATTGTTTATATGTATATTAAAACATAAAATTACTATCATACTGATTTATCGGAAAATTAAGAACGGGGGAGATAGTAATGACATTTCATCAACTACCAAAAGCACAAGGTCTCTACCGCCCAGAATATGAACATGATGCATGTGGAATTGGTTTGTATGCCCATATTAAAGGGATTGCATCTCACGAGATTGTAAAAAAAGGTCTCAGCATGCTTTGTAAACTAGATCACCGCGGCGGACAAGGAAGTGATCCATTAACAGGAGATGGAGCTGGACTCATGGTCCAGATTCCGGATGCGTTTTTCCGTAATACCCTTCAGAACGTCCAATTACCTGAAAAAGGGCGATACGGGGTAGGGATGCTTTTTTTCTCAAAAAATGATTTAGAAAGAGAAAAAATAGAGTCTTATATCAATAAAATGGTTGAAGAAGAAGGGCAGACGGTTCTTGGATGGAGGACTGTGCCTGTC
>NZ_JBALSN010000045.1:0-10040 GCF_036966985.1 Neobacillus drentensis
GAATATATGGATAAAAGCCTGCCGGTTGAGTGGAATAAAATTTGCAGACAGACGATGGATAAATTAAATGAGAAAGTCATACCATATGAGGATGCGACACCATACGTGTATCTCCAGGATTTAATTGAGGGGCGTAAGTCTAATACGGCGATAAGGCATATTTTTATTGATGAAGCACAAGATTATTCCCCATTTCAGTTTGCTTTTATTCAAACTCTATTTCCTTATAGCAAAATGACATTGCTCGGGGATTTTAATCAAGCAATATTTTCTGGTGCTACGGGTGCGGAAACTGTTCTAACTAACCAAGTCAAAGCGGGGGATGAGGTCGAAGCGTTTGTTCTTACCAAAACCTATCGATCGACAAAGGAAATTGTCGACTTTACCAGTACGTTGATTGAGGGCGGGGAAAAGATTGAACCCTTTAATCGCAGGGGCAGGAAGCCGTTAGTTTCAGTCATTGATGAGGATGGTAGAACAGGATTAATTGTAAGGAAAATAAAAGATTTTCAAAATGAAGGACATCGTACTATTGCAGTCATCTGCAGGACCTCTGATGAAAGCATAAGGGCCTATCGTGCGCTTAAGAACGAGATTTCATTGCATCTAATTGAGAAGGGAACAATCTCCTATGAAAAAGGGATTCTTGTCATTCCTTCTTACCTAGCGAAAGGAATTGAATTTGATGCAGTTATTTTGTACGATTGTTCCCAATACAAGGAAGAAAGTGAACGGAAATTATTTTATACTGTCTGTACAAGAGCCATGCATGAGCTTCATCTGCTTACCACATCAGGGATTAGTCCCCTAATGGAAGACACGCCAAATGATACTTACTTATTCGAGAAAACAAGTGTAATCTAACAATAAGGAAACTGTATGTCTCGTTGTAGAAACATACAGTTTCTTTTAGTTCATTAAAGAAGTATTTTCTTACCAACTTTTATACATGCAATCTACAACAAACCTGGAAACGAGGTATTCACTTGCTAAAGGAACATCGAAGTCTTATTATTTTTCTTCTGCTTTTCTCTACTGTACTTATTTGGTCGGCGATTCATCCGCATGATCGTTTCACGTGGTGGCTAGAAGTGATTCCGGCGCTAATTGGTGTATTTATCTTATTGTTAACCTATCGTTTCTTCCAATTTACAATACTTGTTTATTTTTTAGTCCTTGTTCATGCTTCAATCTTATTTATTGGCGGTCACTATACATATGCTGAAATGCCGTTGTTTAATTGGTTTAGAGATATTTGGGACTTGGACCGCAATTATTATGACCGTCTTGGCCACTTTGCACAAGGGTTTATTCCTGCAATTATTATCCGTGAATTATTGATAAGAACTTCTCCGTTGCAGGGTTCCAAATGGCTGCCCGTCACGGTGATCTGCATATGTTTAGCCATTAGTGCAACCTATGAATTAGTCGAATTCACTGTGGCTTTGTTAACAGGAGAAGCAGCTGAGGCATTCCTTTGAACTCAAGGGGATGTCTGGGATACCCAATGGGACATGCTGTTAGCGTTAATTGGCAGTATTACTTCCTATATTACTTTACGTTTTATTCATTCACGCCAGATTCAAAAAATTGTAACGAGAGATTAAATATAAACGGATAAAAAAACCAGCAGAATCACATCTGCTGGGTTTTTATTATTTCTTCCATTGCTTTTGAACTTGTTCTAATGCAAGTTGGAATATTTCATCCTCTGAAGTTTCACGATTGGCGATAACATTTGTTAAATAGCTTTTTCCTTCGAAAGTTACTGTTACTTCTACTTGTAGCATAAATAAAATCTCCTTTTCTATAAATAAAATAATTGGTTTTGTAATGTTATAAAAATTACACAACGATTAAACGTATTAAACAATTTGAAAAATTATGACATGAATTGTTCGACAAACATTTCTAAAGTATTCAATTTTGATATAATCATATTAGAAAAACTATAAAATGGAGGTTTCTAATTTCAATGTATTTTGAAGAGGTTAAAAAAGAAACGTTATATATCGCACTCGAGATGATTAACTCGAATCCCGAATATAATATTTTTGAAAATGGGAAAGAGGCCAGAACACTTGCTGACATGGAAGAAGAATTCTTAAATCCTAATACAAACAGTGCCTTTATTAAGCTTGATGACACGTATATTGGAATAATTGATTACTTGATAGAAAATCCGAAAGACCATTACCCATGGCTTGGTCTATTACTGCTGCATGGTGATTATCAAGGATATGGTTTCGGTTCACAGGCATTTGCAGTCTACGAAAATGAAATGCTGAAACGAGGCAAGAAAGTCGTTAGAATTGGTGTATTAAAAGAGAACATCCGAGCGCAACGCTTTTGGGAAGAATTAGGATTTACCTATTATAATTCAGCAACCATGAAAAATGGAAGTGGTATTTTTTGTTATGAAAAACAAATTGGACAATAACTTCCAACTTGAAAAGTTATACTTCCAAATACATAAATTGCTCCGCAAAGAGTTGAACTTGATCCTTGTCGATTTGGTTTTTTTTCAGTAGTGATTCTGCGATGATCACATGTGCCTGAATAGACGTATTTCTTTTTAAATCTCGTATGGACACATCTCCGTTTAATAAAAGGATTGCTTTTTCTTTAATGTCTTGATTCGTAGATGACTTGTATAATAGGTAGGCAATACATGTTACCTTATCCACAATTAACACTCCTCTATAATCAAAAATAACATTTTTTTACTATTTCGACGAGAAGCAACGTTTTTCCTGCTAATATTCTGAAAATTTATAAAAAACTTTAGAGATTATGTTTTTTTTATAAGAATCTTGGATACATGGTCTATTAATCAGAAAATTCAAATAAATTATAATAAAGAATCTTCGCGGGGGCGGTTGTTAATGTTTGAATTTAAGGAAGAAAAACTTTCTGGATTTGAGGTAGTTAAATCAATTGCCAAAGATGGTTTTCACATTAATGATGTCAAATATGAAAGCCCTTTCAAAGGCGAGGTTTCTGCCTATCTATTCATACCTGATAAACTAGGCCCTCTTCCTGCAGTCATTTATATGCACCCAAGTCAGGGAGATAGAAAAACATTTTTCTGTGAAGCCCAAATGCTAGCAACCAAGGGCTATATTACTCTGCTTATTGAAGCCCAATACTTAAGAGGGAATGGAAAACTAAAGTTACAAGGAAAGAACGAGTTTACAAAAACGATTGAAGAAATGGCAGATATTCAAAAATACATTCAAACAGTAATGGATATAAAAAGGGGAATCACATTGCTTAGTGAGCTAGGAAAGGTGGATAAATCCAAGATCGCTTTTGTCGGTCAAGGCATAGGGGCAGCGTGGGGTGGAATTCTTTCAGGTATTGATACTCGCGTAAAAACTTTTATTCTGATCTCAGGATATGGGCAAGTGTCAGAGATGCAAATGACAAGTGAGCACCCAATAGCCATGCTAATTCGTGGCTTTTTACCTCCTGAACGATTCGAATATTTTATATCGAGTCTTAAGAAATTGGATGCGATTCATTATGTTAAAAATGCTTCGCCAGCATCAATCTTTTTCCAATTCGCCGAAAATGACTTATACATCGACCGAGACCAAGCTAGCTCTTTTTATTCAACTGCCAGCTCTCCTAAAAAAATCAGTTGGTATGATACGAATCATTTATTTTCCAACTGCGAAGAAGCGCTTTATGACCGGATAAAATGGCTGAATGTCCTATTTACTGGACAGAATTCCAACTTTTCAAAAGAGTCGACAACGAACTAAAAAATTACTTTTAAAACGGAAATCTTGTTGAATATTGCTAATTTGATATGATTTTTATATAATATTGAAGGGATAAAAGAAAAACGATGATAGTATGGTGGAATATTACCTTTCGTCCCAATTGGGATGGAAGGTTTTTTACCTTTTTACATAAGATTTAGGAGGAAAATCAATGAAACAGGCCTTAATCAAGGACTTATACAGAAATACCGAAAGCTATATTGATCAAAAGGTAGAATTATCTGGCTGGATTCGTACCATTCGTGATTCTAAAACTTTTGGGTTCATCGAATTAAATGATGGCAGCTTTTTTAAAGGTGTACAGATTGTATTTGATGAACAGTTAGCGAACTTTAAGGAAATTGCCAAACTCCCAATCAGCTCATCTATTAGGGTGAAAGGGGATTTTATTCATACTCCACAAGCAAAGCAGCCTTTTGAAATTAAAGCAACTGACATTGTGATTGAAGGTACGTCAAATGTGGATTATCCATTGCAAAAGAAGAAGCATTCGTTTGAATACTTACGAACAATTGCTCATTTACGACCAAGGACAAATACGTTTTCAGCCGTTTTTCGTGTAAGATCGCTTGCATCCTATGCGCTTCATAAATTTTTCCAAGATAAAGGGTTTGTATATGTCCATTCGCCAATTATTACCGGCAGTGACACTGAAGGTGCGGGGGAAATGTTCCGAGTAACTACCTTAGATATGGACAATCTTCCAAAAAATGAAGAGGGCAAAACGGATCTTAGCAAGGATTTCTTTAACAAAGAAACCAATTTGACCGTAAGCGGGCAGTTGTCTGCTGAGGCGTTTGCTTTGGCATTCCGGAATGTCTATACCTTTGGCCCAACATTTAGAGCAGAAAACTCTAATACTGCAAGACATGCGGCAGAATTTTGGATGGTTGAGCCTGAAGTTGCCTTTGCTGAACTGCCAGATATTATGGATCTAGCTGAAGAAATGGTGAAATACGTAATTGGCTATGTATTAGAACAGGCTCCTGAAGAAATGAATTTCTTTAACAGCTTTATTGAAAAAGGTTTACTAGACCGTTTAAATAATGCCTATACAGCCGACTTTGGCCGTGTGACCTATACGGAAGCTATTGATATTTTACGGGAGTCCGGTGAAACGTTTGCGTATCCAGTTGAATGGGGCCTTGACTTGCAAACAGAACATGAACGCTATTTAAGCGAAAAGGTATTTAAACGACCTGTATTTGTTACTGATTATCCAAAAGAAATCAAAGCTTTCTATATGAGACTAAATGAAGACAACAAAACAGTTGCTGCAACAGATTTATTAGTACCGGGAATTGGTGAATTGATTGGCGGCAGTCAGCGTGAAGAACGTGAAGAAATCTTAGCAGGTAAAATAAATGAACTTGGCATGACTGAAGAGGATTACTGGTGGTACCTGGAATTAAGGAAGTATGGCGGCACGAAACATTCAGGTTATGGTATTGGTTTTGAGCGTTTAATTATGTATCTAACAGGAATGACTAATATTAGAGACGTTATTCCGTTCCCAAGAACGACAGGGAATGCTGAGTTTTAATTAAAAAGAGAAGACCAGTTTTCGAATTGGTCTTCTCTTTTTTTGATATTATTGGTCCTTTAATTCCTCTTCGAAAAAGAATGTTTCCGGGTGTTCCTTAACGATATAAGAATATCTTTTCATGTTTTTTACATATTGTGATTTTAGAATGGTGACGACTTCGCCAGTTTCAATAATATTTACAGATTGTCCGTTTTTGTATAGATTGGTTGAGTTTTTCACTTTAACACCCCTTTACCTATTCCTTATTTAGTATATCATAAAATCCCTAAACTCATTGCTATCTTATTGGATAATTAAGCCCAATTGGAAATCTTAAAGCCCACTTCCTTTCAAAACAAAACATAATGTGTTATGCTTTAAAGAAAGTGAGGTGTCATTTTGACAAATTATAAGGCAAGAAAAAGTAACCTCAAAGAATTACTATCCAAAAACGGTATGGACTTGGAAAGTTTGGAAAGGAATACAAATATTCCTCAAACTCAACTCAACGACTACTTGTCAAAGAAAGTAATGAACTTAAATACCGCAATGACCATTTCCAAAGAATTGAATTGCCGGATTGAAGATTTATATATTTGGTCTTCAGAGGAGAAGGAAGCATAGAAGCATAAAAAACAGACTCAAAAATAGAGTCTGTTTTTTGTTTTAAAAAAATAGTACGCATTTTGCGTACTATTTCTATTGCAATTAATGGTTTAAGTCGCATTCCTTTAAAGGAATTACTTTCGTTTTCTTAGTGAATTTATATCCTAGCCATACAACTAAAAATAATGGCAGGCCGATGTAGGAGACTAATACTCCATTCCAATCAATTTGATCACCCGTAAATGCTGAATAGTTTTGTCCTAAGACAACAAATCCACATACAAGAAAAGCAAAGATTGGACCAAATGGGAAAAGTTTTGATTTATATGGTAATAAGCTTAAATCTTTACCTTGGGCAATAAATGCTTTTCGGAAACGATAATGACATACAGCAATCCCTAGCCATGCGATAAAGCCAGACATCCCTGAAGCGTTTAACAACCAGATATACACTGTTCCGTCACCAAAGAATGAGGCAAGGAAAGCAAGTGTACCCACTAAAGTTGTTGCAATTAAGGCATTAACTGGAACGCCTCTTTTGTTTAATTTACCAAGAAATTTTGGGGCTTTACCTTGACGAGCTAAATCCCAAAGCATACGGGTTGATGCATACATGCCTGAATTTCCTGCGGATAAAACTGCAGTTAAAATTACTGCATTCATGATTGATGCAGCGAAAGCAATTCCTGCCTTTTGGAAAACCAAAGTAAATGGGCTCACGGTAACATCGCCATTTGCTAAATTGTCGTTTGTATAAGGAATAAGAAGACCGATGACTAAAATCGCCAATATATAAAATAATAAAATACGCCAAAACACTTGTTTTACTGCACGTGGGATGGCTTTCTTTGGATCCTCTGTTTCACCAGCTGCCACACCTAAAAGTTCTGTTCCTTGAAAGGAAAAGCCTGCAGCCATAAAGATGCCTAGCATCGACAAAAAACCACCGTGGAATGGTGCATCACCAATCGTGAAGTTTTTGAAGCCAGGTGCTTCGTTACCCATGATACCGATAATCATTAGCGTCCCAGTAATAACAAAAATAATAACTGTTATCACTTTGATTAAGGAAAACCAATATTCAGCCTCTCCAAAACCTTTGACAGAAAGGTAGTTTAAGAGAAACATAATCACTAAAAAGATACCACTCCAAATAAATGACGGTGTATCTGGAAACCAAAATTTCATGATCATCGTTACAGCAGCTAATTCTGCAGCAA
Source organism: Neobacillus drentensis (assembly GCF_036966985.1). Classification (GTDB taxonomy): domain Bacteria; phylum Bacillota; class Bacilli; order Bacillales; family Cytobacillaceae; genus Neobacillus; species Neobacillus drentensis_E. Next base: position 7,140 of record NZ_JBALSN010000045.1, read on the forward strand.
TGGTAATGGCCCAGTTATACCAATAGTTCCAGCCAAGTGCAAAGCCAAGGGATGGGTCGACAAATTTGGTGGCATACGTACTAAAGCTTCCTGCAACGGGCATATAGGCACCCATTTCAGCTAAACCTTGCATCAAAAAGAAAACCATCACACCAATAACAAGATAGGATAGAATGGCTCCACCAGGTCCTGCGCTATGGATTGCGCCTCCGCTGGCAAGAAAAAGTCCTGTTCCAATCGTTCCGCCAAGGGAAATCATGGTGAGATGACGAGATTTTAATCCCCTTTTTAATTCCGATGGGGCTTTTTGTATTGTTAAATCACTTGTATATTCAGACTCTTTTAATACTCTAGCTGTTTGCATAGTCTAGACTCCTCTTTTCTTCTTTTTTTCGAGAAGGAGTTTGGAATACAAAAAATGCCATCGAGGAATAATCGATGGCATTGTCAATACCCCGCATCATACCTTCCGAAAGATAGCTCAACACGATTAGCTGGTAGAAATAATCGTGACAGTTCTGTTCCTATTTGAAAACAGACCCAGCATACTTTTTGAAGAGTTAAAAGTACACTTCGGCAGCTTTTCCTTTCAAGCAGAGTCATGGATGTCTCTCACATCTCATCCACTTTACTAATAAAAACCGCGACCTCTACCTCATCGGTTTGATGAGGATTTATCATATGAAATTAAATATACTAATATACTATAGGAGTTTTTATAGAATTGTCAATAAGCAATCTTCTAATCATCATTAAACAGATAATTTATTTTATTAAAATAAATTTTTTATTTTACTTTAAGTGAGAGTATCGAGTATTATTTTTAAATAGAATTAATGCCTGTTGGTATTAGGAGGATTTTTAGCATGCAGATTGTTGGAATGATATTGGGATCTCTAATTGTTGTGGTTGCGTTTAACCTTTTCTTAATCCCACATGAAGTCTTGAGCAGTGGATTAAGTGGAATTTCAATGATTCTAGGGATGATCTCCCCTGTGAATACTGGAGTGGCAAATTTCCTGCTAAATTTTCCTTTATTACTTATTGGATATAAAATGTTGGGGAAAAGATTTATCGCGAATACAATCTTTTCGGTCATCATTATCTCAATAGGACTGTATTTAGTTCCCGTATATGCAATTGCTGATGATAGAATTCTTTCATCCATTTTTGGTGGTGCGCTAACCGGTTTAGGTGTCGGGATTGTTTTCCGTTCTTCCGGTTCGACTGGGGGATTTGACATTATTGGCATGATTGTATCCAGAAAAAGAGATTTTCCAATTGGTGTTTTACTTTCAGGCATGAATGCGATAGTTATTCTGATTAGTGGTTTTTTGTTCGATTGGGATTCTGCACTTTATACCTTAGTATCTATTTTTGTGACCGGTAAAGTAGTCGATGCAATCTATACGGACCACGCAAAATTAACATTAATGATCATTACAGATAAAGGCGAAGAGATGAGGAGTCATTTACTGAAAAATTTGTATCGAGGCTTAACTGTTATGGATGGTGTCGGCGGGTATTCAAATAACCAGCGGAATATATTGATAACGGTCATTTCCAGATATGAACTTAATGAAGTGAAAAACTTAATCACGGAAGTCGATTCATGTGCCTTTGTTAATATTACAGAAACCATTGAAGTAATGGGGCTGTTTCATCGGCCAAGTCCATAAATTAAGGGTTGCATCTATTAAATGGATGTAACCCTTTTTGTTTCATCGGGATATTCCTCGTTTTTTTATCCATTTCAATAACACATGGATAACCTCTTCAAGATCCTTCCCAGCTGGAGTTAATTCATATTCCACTTTTTTAGGTGATGTGGAAATTACCCTTTTAACAATCAATCCTTCATTCTCTAAATCACGCAAGCGCTCGGTTAACAAGCGGTCAGATATTCCAGGAATGGATGTAACAATTTCATGGTATCGCTTCGGTCCTTCAAGCAGTGAAAAAATAACAGAACCCATCCATCGTTTACCTATAAATTCAATCGCATTATGAAAATTGGTACATATATGCTTAATTTCCTCTGAAGAAGGAGTCATACACTTTTGGTAGTTAGATTCACTCATTTAAAATCCCTCTTTTTTACTATTCTAACTATATTATATCATAGTTTATTTTCTTGACGAAAGGCACTTACTAATAGTAAGATTGTTTTACACTTACTATTAGTAAGTTAAAATTATTAGGGGGAAAACTCTCATGCAAACTACCTTAACGAAAAGTTTATCTGAAGTGATTAAAGAACGTCACTCCGTTAGAAAAATATGATTCAACTTATCAAATTTCCAAAGAAGAAATAAANNAGCTACACAAGCCCCATCCTCAAGTAATCTACAGCCTTGGCGTTTTATTGTAATCCAAGACCAGGAGCTAAAAAAGGAGCTTAGAGCAGTAGCCAATAATCAAGAACAAGTTGAAACAGCATCAGCGGTTATTGCTGTCTTAGGTGACAAGGAAATGTATAAAAGCGTGGAAAAAGTATACCGAAGTGCCTTTGAAGCAGGGTTTATTGATGAGGCAAATATGAATCGATTAATTGAGGGAACCAATAAAACTTATCCATTTGCTTCAGAAGAAGTCTTAAAAAATATTGCTTCATTTGACGCTGGTTTAGTGTCGATGCAATTGATGTTGATTGCAAAAGATCGAGGATATGACACCGTGCCCATGGGTGGATTTGATAAAGAAAAATTTGTGAAAATGTTTAATGTTGAAGATCGACTATTTCCAATTGTGTTGATTTCAGTGGGGAAGGCGGCAGCACCTGCTTTTAATACCACTCGTTTGCCGTTGGAAGATGTTTTAATAGAATATAAATAAAAAAGGAGGCGCATGAAAAATTTTCATGCGCCTGCTTGTTTTTATATGATAATAAGTATAAGTTTT
>NZ_JBALSN010000046.1:0-32264 GCF_036966985.1 Neobacillus drentensis
AAGCAAAAGCAATCGCGGCAGCCAAAGCGAAGGCGAAAGCAGCGGCAGCAGCCAAGGCAAAAGCCGCAGGAGCAGGAAAAGCGGATGACACGGCAGCACAAGCAGCTGCAGAGCAGCCATCACCAAATCAGCCATACCTAGACAAATATGTGAAGGTCATAACTGAGCATCTAGGTGCGGATGTTTTAGAAGATTCTTATATTAATAAACTTTCTAAGGATGTTCCAACCCTTGTGGTGAAGCCTGATACCTATTTCAAAGTAGCTCAATTTTTAAAATACAATGAGCAGTTAGGGTTTGATTATTTATCCGAGCTTCATGGGACAGACTTTGTCACACATATGGAAGTATATGTTCACTTATACTCATACAAAAACCGTCAATCGGTTGCTTTTAAAGTAAAGATTGACCGCAACGAACCAACAATCGAGTCCTTGCAGCCGCTTTGGGCAGGGGCAGAATGGCCTGAATGTGAAGCCTATGATTTACTGGGAATCAAGTTTCCAGGACATCCGGACTTACGACGTATCTTGCTTGGCGAAGATTGGGTTGGCTATCCACTGCGCAAAGATTACGAGCCATACGACGTGGAGGTGTAACCAATGATCAGAACAGAAGAAATGATATTAAACGTCGGTCCTCAGCATCCAAGTACACACGGAGTATTCCGTCTCGTTGTTAAAATTGATGGGGAAATTATTACTGAAGCAACACCTGTCATCGGTTACTTGCACCGTGGGACAGAAAAATTAGCTGAAAACCTGCAATATACGCAGATTATTCCATATACAGACCGGATGGACTATCTATCCTCCATGACTAATAACTATGTGATTTGTCATGCGGTTGAAACGATGATGGGGATTGAAGTGCCTGAACGAGCTGATTTCTTGCGTGTAATCGCGATGGAATTGAACCGGATTGCCAGCCACCTCGTTGCATGGGGTACCTATATCCTTGACCTTGGTGCGACCAGTCCATTCATCTATGCGTTCCGTGACCGGGAAATGATTATCAATATGCTGAATGAATTATCAGGGGCACGCTTGACCTTCAACTATATGCGCGTTGGCGGTGTGAAGTGGGATGCACCTGAAGGCTGGATTGAAAAAGTAGGCAGCTTTGTTCCTTACTTGCGCGGCCAGCTAAAAGGCTATCACGAATTGGTTTCCGGAAATGAAATCTTCCTTGACCGGGTAAAAGGCATTGGGAAGTATACGAAAGAAGAGGCGCTCCAGTATTCATTGAGCGGACCGAATCTTCGCAGTACCGGCGTGAAATGGGATCTCCGTAAAGATGAACCATATTCCGTCTATAATCGTTTTGAATTTGATGTGCCAACTTCAGAAGAAGGCGATTGCTTGGCCCGCTACCATTTGCGCCTGGCAGAGATTGAACAATCCTTGAATATCCTTGAACAAGCCGTGGAACAATTCCCAGCCGAAGGACCAATCATGGCAAAAGTGCCGAAAATCATTAAGGCACCTAAAGGAGAGGCCTTTGTCCGAATTGAATCACCGCGCGGAGAGATTGGCTGCTATATTTATAGCGACGGCAAAAAAGAACCATACCGCTTAAAGTTTAGAAGACCGTCCTTCTATAACCTGCAAATTCTCCCGAAACTTTTAAAGGGTGAAAATATTGCAAACATGATTGCTATTTTAGGGGCAGTGGATATTGTCCTTGGGGAGGTTGACGGCTAATGATAGAAGAATTGCTCCAGTCAAGTCCGGGTTGGGCTAACTTTGGAATTTTCTTTTTACTCGGCGCTGTCTTGCTTTTAATTGTATTAGGATTCGTTACCTACGGAATTTTAGCAGAACGGAAAGTCTTGGGTTACATGCAGCTGCGCCATGGTCCAAACCAGGTCGGCGGTAAATGGGGACTATTGCAAACCGTCGCTGACGTTCTCAAGCTGTTACTAAAAGAGGACATCATTCCAAAAGCAGCTGATAAACCATTATTTATCATTGCGCCAGTCATTGCCTTCGCACCGTCGTTTATGGTGCTGGCCACGATGCCGTTCACGGATGCCTTTCAGTTCGCTGATATCGGTGTTGGATTACTCTACTATATCGCGGTGAGCGGACTAACCACTTTCGGCATGCTGCTTGGCGGCTGGGCCTCAAATAACAAGTACGCCCTTTTAGGAGGCATGCGTGCATCAGCCCAGATGATTTCCTATGAAATCCCGTTAGTTATGTCGGTACTAGGTGTCATCCTTTTAACAGGAAGTTTAAATCTAAATGATATGGTCGAAGCACAAAAGCATGGCTGGTTCATACTCTTGCAGCCAATCGGCTTTATTATCTTTTTCATAGCATCGATTGCCGAATTAAACCGGACACCATTTGACTTGCCGGAATCGGAAAACGAACTTGTTGCTGGATACCACGTCGAATATACTGGATTCCGCTGGGCCTTCTTTATGCTCGCAGAATATGTGTATTTATTCGCAATGTCTGCCTTGATTACTGTTGTTTTCCTTGGCGGATGGCTGGCACCATTCAGTTTCCTAAGCTTTATCCCAGGTGCAGTCTGGTTCGCAGTTAAATTTAGTGCCGTTGTTTTTGTTTATATCTGGCTGCGGGCAACCTTACCGCGTTTCCGCGCCGACAAACTCATGGAATTTGGCTGGAAAGTCCTCCTGCCAATCGCACTAGCTAACATATTCTTAACCGCATTAATTAAATCACTATTCTTTTAATGGTGCCTGACACCAAAAACTATCCTTAAAATGTAAAAGGGGTGAAAAACGTGCTTGGATTAGCAAAAGGCTTGAAATATACCCTTAAGAACTTAACGCGCGAAAAGGTTACTTATGATTATCCAAATAAGCCGATTCCACTGCCAGACCGGTTCCGTGGGATTCAAAAGTTTTATCCGGAGAAGTGTATTGTGTGCAATCAGTGCATGAATATCTGCCCGACGGAATGTATTAATTTAACGGGTAAAAAGCATCCGGACCCTGCGAAAAAAGGGAAAATCATTGATACCTATGATATCAACTTTGAAATTTGCATCCTTTGTGACCTTTGTACGGAGGTATGCCCGACAGAAGCAATCATCATGACCAATAACTTCGAGCTCGCTGAATACAGCCGTGACATGTTATTTAAAAACCTAGAATGGTTAGATGAAAACGACGAAAACATACGGCAGGTGAATAAACCATGACCTTTTCGGGGGAATTCCTCGCATTTATGGGGCTCGCACTTGTCGCAATTATCGGCGGTGTGTTGCTTTTAAATCTTACCAAGGTTGTTCATATGGTCGTTTCACTGATCTTCACCTTTGTAGCAATCGCTGGTATTTACGTAGTACTGTCCGCCGAATTTGTGGCCGCAGTGCAAATCTTAATCTATTCCGGTGCCATTACGATCATCATGCTCTTTGGAATCATGTTAACGAAGCATAATGATGAACATGAACCGAAAACAGGCAAATGGAGAAAAATTCTTGTCTTCTTGGGAATTCTCGGCTTTGCATTTGCTGTTTATCTTGGGATTTATGATTTCAATATCGAACAGGTTCCGACTACCTTGCATGAAAATAACACCATGCAAATTGGTAAAGCACTTTACTCTAAATACATCATTCCATTTGAGCTAACGTCTGTTTTACTATTAGTAGCGCTGGTTGGTTCGATTATTCTTGCGAAAAACGAGAAGAAGGAGGCGGATGATAAATGAGTTCCGTTCCCGCTTCAGCCTTCCTGGCACTTGCATTAATCTTATTTTGCATCGGCTTATATGGTGCACTGACAAAAAGAAATACCGTAATCGTCCTGATCTCGATTGAATTGATGCTGAACGCCGTGAATATTAATCTTGTCACCTTCAGCAAATACGGAATGGCTCCGTCAATCACGGGCCAAATCTTCGCTCTGTTCGCAATCAGCGTTGCAGCAGCCGAAGCAGCCGTTGGTTTAGCGATCTTAATCTCGCTTTACCGTGCTAGAAAAACTGTTAACATCGACGAAATGGATACGATGAAAAATTAGGTGTCAGGCACCGCAAAAAGACACTTTGGTCTTTTTGTCCACGAAGGGTGTCAGGTACCAAAACGTACCTTTAAAGGTACGACGACAAAATTGTCTTTCAACAAAATTCGAATGGTGATGTTTGTATCATTCGAAAGGGGATAGTGATAATGATGGAGAATGCATGGCTCATACCGCTTTTCCCGCTATTATCGTTTTTGATCCTTCTTCTTTTCGGGAAGCGACTGAAGGAAGCAAGTGCCTATGTGGGGATTCTCCTCACGCTGGCATCACTTGTCTACTCGATTTTGGTTTTATTCGAGCGCTTCAAAGAGCCGACCTATGTCACGAAATTTGACTGGCTCACGATAGGAGATATGCATCTAACAGCGGGCTTTGAAGTGAATCAATTAAATGCATTAATGCTGTTTATCGTATCGCTCGTAAGTTTCTTAGTACATACCTACTCCAAAGGTTATATGCAAGGAGACGAGCGGTTTCCAGTATTCTATGCCTATTTAGGATTATTTACGTTTGCAATGCTCGGACTGGTTATTTCGCCTAACCTGCTGCAAACTTATATTTTCTGGGAACTTGTCGGCGTCGGTTCCTTCCTATTAATCGGTTTTTATTTTTACAAGGACGAAGCAAAAGCAGCTGCTAAAAAAGCGTTCATCATGACCCGGATTGGGGATGTTGGCTTATTTATCGGCATGATTCTGCTATTCTGGGAAACCAAAAGCTTTGAATATAGTGAAATATTCGCGGCTGTTGATGCCGGTGCGGTGTCAGGCACCATGATTACCTTGACCGCGATCTTGATTTTCATTGGCGCAGTTGGTAAGTCGGGTCAGTTCCCACTCCACACGTGGCTTCCGGATGCGATGGAAGGTCCGACGCCTGTGTCGGCGTTAATCCACGCGGCGACGATGGTTGCGGCCGGGGTTTACTTGGTTGCGGCATTATTTCCACTGTTTGAGGCGAGCCATACGGCGCTCCTTACGATCGCTGTGATTGGCGCGTTTACGGCAATTTTCGCCGCAAGCATTGGTCTTGTGCAAACGGATATCAAACGCGTACTCGCGTATTCGACGGTTTCACAGCTTGGCTACATGATGCTGGCCTTAGGGTCTGCGGGCTATGTGGCAGGGGTATTCCACTTGATGACACATGCCTTCTTCAAGGCGCTTCTGTTCTTGGCAGCCGGTTCTGTCATTCACGCGGTACATACTCAGAACATCGAAGAAATGGGCGGACTTTGGAAAAAGCTCAAGCTTACCGGACCGCTATTTTTAATCGGAACACTGGCGATCAGCGGTGTCCCAGGACTTTCTGGATTCTTCTCGAAAGATGAAATTTTAGTAGCAGCATGGGAAGGCGGACATCCTGTACTCTTTTTCTTAGCCCTTGCGGCTGCCTTCATGACCGCATTCTATATGTTCCGCTTGTTCTTCCTAGTGTTTACTGGTAAAGCACGCGGCAACCAACACCATGTCCATGAATCGCCATCCAATATGACCTTACCAATGGTCGTTCTTGGTGTTCTTGCCGTAATCGCTGGTTACGTCAATACACCGTGGTTCGGTACATTCCTTGGCGATTGGCTCGTTGATGGCAACGAAGCGTTGGCACACCAAGGCCACGTTGAAGGCCCAGGTTGGATCATGATCGCGGCAACGGTCGTTTCCTTAGCGGGAATCTTCCTTGCTTACTTGATGTATAACAAACGTTCAATCGCCCGTAACTGGTTAAGCGGCACAGGCGATACGTTACACACAATTCTTTTGAATAAATATTACGTTGACGAGTTTTATCAACTGACGGTTGTAGCCTTCACAAAAGGTGTCAGCTACTTCTTACGTTTCATTGACGTGTTCCTTGTTGAAGGGCTCGTCAAAGGCGTGGTCGGAATCGTTCAAGGTCTTGGCGCTGCAGGGTCGAAACTGCAATCCGGACAGGTTCAAACGTACGGTGCGGTGGCCTTTGTCGGACTTGCGGTTCTCGTCGTCATCTTTGCATTAACAGGGGGGTACTTACGATGAATTTAACATCTGTTCTTTCACTCCTAGTATTCTCCCCTTTACTAGGTATCGTTCTCTTGGCGTTTATGCCGAAAACGGCGGAAAAATCAATCAAAGCGGTCGGCTTTCTAGCGACCTTACCGGCCTTGCTGCTGGCCCTGGCTGCCTACCTTCATTTTCAATTTGGTAAGGATTTAGCCGATTTCACGGTCTCAGCTAAGTGGATTCAATTTCATGGGATCAACGCTCCTGAACCATATTTTTCAGTTTACTATGAACTTGGCCTAAGCGGTTTTCAGCTTCTGCTCGTTGTCCTTACAGCGGTAGTTGCAACACTATCAGCAATTGCAGCGGCAAAGTTTGTGAAAAAAGAGTGGAAGGGCTATTTCATGCTGTTCCTGCTTTTGGAATTAGGAATGCTCGGCGTGTTTACGGCGGAAAACTTGATTCTGTTCTTCATTTTCTTCGAAATCACACTTATTCCGACCTTCTTCTTAATCGGAAAATGGGGCTATTTTGAAAAAGAAAAAGCAGCATACAGTTTCTTGATTTATAACGGACTAGGTTCTGCGATTCTATTAATTGTGATTATGATTCTTTTTGCAAAAACAGGATCAACCAATATTAACTATTTAACTGAATTGATGGCAAATCCAGATGCACCGCTTTCGAGCGATCTGAAAATGGGCTTATTCATTGGCTTATTGCTGGCGTTTGGTGTCAAATTACCGATTTTTCCATTACACAGCTGGATGTTAAAAGTCCACGTAGAAGCACCGCCATCAGTTGTTATGATTCACTCAGGGATTCTCCTGAAAATAGGTGCGTACGGATTAATTCGTTTTGGAATGGGCATTTTTCCCGGGCAATTCGGGACTCTTGCGACGCTAATTGCTATCCTTGGAGTGATTAACCTCCTCTACGGGGCGTATCTAGCGTTCATTCAAACAGATTTTAAAATGGTTTTAGCTTATTCATCGATTTCTCATATGGGAATTGTGCTAATCGGACTGGCTGCAATGAATGAGGCAGGGATTCAAGGGGCGATTTTCCAAGTGATTTCGCACGGATTGATTTCCGCGCTGTTGTTCTTCTTGGTCGGTGTCCTGTACGAACGCACCGATACGTCACTTATTGAGAATCTCGGCGGAATGGCGAAGGGTATGCCGATTGCAGCTGGCTTCTTGTTGGCTGGCGGGATGGCATCGCTTGGTTTGCCAGGGATGTCTGGATTTGTCAGTGAGTTTATGGCCTTCCTCGGACTTTTCAGAGAAATGCCGGTGATTGCAGCGGTAGGTACGCTCGGAATTATTATGACGGCGGCTTACTTGCTTCGCGCGGTTTTAGGAATCACATACGGCAAGGCGCATCGTGAATTTACGGGTATCCTTGACTTGAAGGGCGTCGAATTCGTGCCTGTGCTCGTACTTATGCTGTTAATCGTATTAATTGGTGTTTACCCAAGTGTCCTAAGCGCGCCATTAAAAACTACACTTGAAACCATCATGCTAGGGATAGGAGGGTGATGAAGGATGAGTCTTGATACCTTGCAGCAATTTCATTGGAGTGCCATGACACCAGAGTTCATCATCCTTGGTGTAGCCGCACTTCTTACACTTTTAGATTTATTTATGCCGAAAAATCAAGATCGAAGAATTCTCGGCTGGATCGGAATTGTCGCGATTATCGCGGCAACGGTGTCCGTGCTTAGTTTAGTAGGCGGACCTGTGAGGTCGATTTTGGATGATTCGTTCCGCTTAGATAGTTTCGCGTTAGGCTTTAAATTATTGCTGCTTGTAGGGGCAGGTCTGGTTATGCTTTTGGCCGTCAGCTACGAGGCGAAGGATGGTTTAGAGGAATATCGCGGTGAGTTTTATTACTTGTTCTTATCTGCCTTGCTCGGCGGCATGATTATGACATCAAGCGGCGATTTAATTACGCTGTTCATCGGCTTGGAATTGCTAACTGTTTCTTCTTATATTTTAGCGGGGATCCGCAAGTATCATTTGGAGTCGAACGAATCTGCGATGAAATACGTCATCAATGGTGGAATTTCTACCGCGATCACGCTGTTTGGGATGAGCTATATCTATGGTTTAACCGGTTCAACCAACTTAGTAAAGATTGCTACTAGCCTGACTCAAGTGGCAGACGGCCAACAGGCTTACCTGTTAACGCTGGCATTTTTAATGGTATTAGTAGGGTTAGCGTTTAAATTGGGGGCAGCTCCATTCCATATGTGGGCACCCGACGTCTACCAAGGCGCGCCTACACCGGTTACTGCATTTCTAAGTGTCGTATCGAAAACAGCTGGTTTTGTAATTGTACTTCGGATTTTGTTAACAGTCTTTCTCGCAGCCGCATCGGTCGGCGATCCAGAAAAGCCAATCTTACTGCAAATGCAAGATTACTTGGCCTTGATCGCTGGAGTAACGATGATAATCGGAAACGTGGTGGCCTTAAAGCAGTCGAACATTAAACGGATGTTTGCCTATTCTAGTATCGCTCATGCCGGTTATATTCTCGTTGCCTTAACGACGCTGAACTCGAATATCTTTTACTCAATTTGGTTCTACCTGCTGGCTTACTTGCTCATGAACATGGGTGCGTTTGCCATTATTCAGGTCGTTACTGAAAAATCAGGTTCAGCGAAGATAGCTGACTTTGCCGGCTTGTACCGCCGTTCGCCTGTGCTTGCGGTCGTTATGGGCATCTTGCTTGTGTCGCTGGCCGGTTTCCCGGGCACAGCAGGTTTCATCGGAAAATTAAACATTTTTATCGGTACATTTTCTGGTCCGACACCACATTATGTGCTCGCTTCATTGATGATTGCGACGACGGTGGTTTCATACTTCTATTACTTTGGTGTGATGACACAAATGTTTTTCCGTCCAGCAAGTGACGACAGCAAGTTCAAGATTCCAGCTGGCATTTTGATCGTGTTGGTTGTCGCAGTCGTCGGTTCAATACTGTTTGGTGTGATGCCGAATTTTGCGTTAGACTTTATGCAAAATAACCTGAATAACCTATCGGACTTTTTCAGTTAGGTTAGGTTAAGTTCGGTTGGAGAATTAGGATGCTTTGGGGGAAGCAGCCTGTTAAATTAAAGGGGTCTTCATACAGGAAAAAGAAGAGGTTGGGGAGCCTCTTCTTTTTTATGTTGTTGCTAGTGGCTTGTTGGGAATCCTGAAAAGTGGGAATTGGCAGATAAATCGTTGAAAGCGGCAGATAAAATCCATAAGCCGCCTATAAGATCACTAATCATTCCAAAAAGGTAACTAAAAATTCCATCTATGTGCGGAGATCCAGTCTAAAAAATTGCCGATTCCTAATAAAGAGACCAAGATCCGGCTAAAGTCCCAGTTACTAAACCAAAAAAGCTGCAAACAACGTAATCGTTGCTGCAGCTTTTTGCATCTTTTATTAGAATTTGGTATTCAAGGCTGGATTTCGATCTCTAATAGTCTCATATCGTGATTCCTCTTTATCCGGTGTTGGTTCTACATCAATAGGAGCCTCTTGCACCATATCCTTATCAGAGTGATCTCTTTTATTAACTAGGACTAAAATCTTTCCATCTTCAACGGACTCTTGATAATACTTGGCGTCATCGTCTGGAATTCCAAGTCCGATCAGTGCACCTGCTAGTCCGCCTACACCAGCTCCTGTTAAAGCACCCATGATGCTTGCCGCGATAGGACCTGCGGCGACAATCGGGCCAATACCTGGGATGGCAAGAGCGCCAAGTCCAGCTAATAATCCGGTCGCACCACCAATGGCTCCACCTGTAAGCGCACCTGTGGCAGCTGTGTCTTCAACTACAGCACCTGTTTCTTCGGTGATGGTATCTACATGATTGTGATTTTTACCGATTACACTGATTTCTGATTTATCGTATCCCCATTTTATCAGGTCCTCAATGGCGGCAATTGCCTCTTGTTCCGATTGATACACACCTACAATGTTTTTTCCATGCTTGTCCATTTTTTCTCCTCCTCTAGTTTAATAGGTTGGATAAATGCTATTTTGATAAAGTATCTTTCACTTCGCCTACGCCTTCTTTTACTTTACCTTTGGCTTTATCGACTTTTCCTTCTACAACCTTTGAATCATCATCTGTTAAGCGTCCCCATTGTTCTTTTGCCTCACCTTTCACTTGATCAACACTGCCTGAAAATTTATCTTTATTCATATTGTTTAGCCTCCTAGTTTTAGTTATCTAATTCATCTTTCTTTTCGCCATCGCTAACACCATTATCTTGGTCTACTCCATCACCAACACCGTCCTCTTTCAATTTTTTCTCAACATTATTCACTGCTTCTTCAATGTTCTGCTTCGCATCGTCCATTGTTGCGTTGGCTTCCTTCTTTGTATCAGTGTCTACTGCATCTTTTTCTTGTCCATCACTGATTCCATTATCCTGGTCGACCCCATCACCACATCCAGCTAGCCCGCCGAATGTTAGCGATACAGCCAGTCCGCCAACTAGTAATCGTTTCTTCCAACTCATTTGCATTGGTAGCTCCTCCTTCTAATTGAACTGTTTAGAAGTGCAAGTCTGCCTTGCATATTGGTTATATTCCCGCTGCATAGAACTTGAAACCTCATTTTTTCCAAAGAGGGTCTTTCACGGGGTTCCAAATGATATTCCTTCTATTAAATGCCCTTTTTTGAAAAAATATAATTTTTATAAACTAGGTTTCGATTCAAAAATATGGGTTATATATCCTATAGAAAACTTACTTACGTAAATAAGTTGAAACAGAATATCAGGAAAAGGAGTGCGATAGGATGGAGATGGATCAAATGATGACTGGATGGTACTCATATTTTCAACAGCTGCCGAACTTGCTGTTTGCTCTATTGGTATTATTGGTTGGCTGGCTAATCGCTAAGTTTATTGGAAAAGGTGTGGAAGCCCTATTAAAGAAAACAAGCTTCGATGATCGGCTGTTTTCCAACCTAGGAAAGAGGAAATACTCATCTGAAACTATTATTGGAAAAATAGTTTATTATATTTTACTAGTGTTTGTGTGGATTATCTTTTTCAATATGCTTAACTTAAGCTTTATTGCCACACCACTTGTGGAAATGTTATCAACGATTACAGCAGCGGTCCCTAATGTTCTAAAAGCGGCTCTTATCTTATTGCTAGCATGGGGAGTTGCCTCGTTGCTGCGCCTCTTGTTTAAAAAAGGGACAGCCATGATTCATGGAGAACATCTCTTAGTAAAATGGAAGATGGCAAATAATGAAGCGGAGGCAGTAAGAAAGGTTAACAGCATTGGAAAAGTGCTTTTCTACTTTGTTTTCTTACTATTTTTACCAGGAGTATTGGATGCCTTGCAAATGGAAGGCGTATCAGAACCTTTCGCCAACACCCTAGGAACTTTGTTAGCTTTTATTCCTAAGTTATTTGCTGCTGCACTGATTGTTTTTGTCGGCTGGCTGATTGCCAAAATAGTCCGTGATATTCTTACAAACTTTTTAAGCAGCGTCGGTACGGAGAGGCTTGGTCATCGTTTTGGTCTAAACACTAAAGGAGAGGGAACCAGTCTTTCAAGTATGATTGGAAATATTGCGTTTATCTTAATCTTAATTCCTACGATTATTACAGCATTAGAAAAGCTTGATCTAAAAGGAATTTCTGACCCGGCCATTTCGATGCTTCATCATGTGCTCTCGCTCATTCCAAACATCGCTGTCGCGGTCATCTTAATCTTGGTAGGCTTATGGCTTGGAAAATGGGTTGAAAAAATGGTTTCGCAAATGCTGTGGCGTTTACGATTTAACAACATCTTTCACTATATGGGTATTGGTTCGTTAAATCCAGAGCAGTCAAAATATAATCTTTCACAAATCGTTGGTATGATTGCAAAAATTGTGATTGTCTTATTATTTACAGTGGAAGCATTACAAATTGTTCACCTAGAGTTCTTGGTCACTCTAGCAACTGGCGTGATTGCCTATTTACCGATGTTACTGGCTGCACTTGTGATCTTAGGAATTGGTTTATATTTAGGGCATTTAGTCGAGCGTATTTTACAAAATGTTTTAAAAAGCAGCTACTCCCGGACACTTGCAGCAGTGGGGAAATATGCCATCTTCGCGATTACAGTCTTTATGGCATTAGACCAGCTTGGAGTTGCACATTCGATCGTAAATGCTGCCTTTATTCTCGTATTAGGCGGTGTGGCCCTAGCATTTGGCCTGGCATTCGGCCTAGGAGGAAGGGATTTCGCTAGCAAATATCTAGATAAGCTAGATAATAAGATAGACAAGAAAATAATCGAATAAAAGAAGGATAACAATCCGAAACTCAGATGACTTCGGATTGTTATTTTTTTAAAAAGAGAGGGAGTGAAGCTTCTCTTGACGATAATAAATTTACTTTTAATTTTAGCATTAATCGCATTGACTGGATTTTTCGTTGCAGTTGAATTTGCAATGGTAAAAATACGTCCATCGAGAATTGATCAATTGATTGCGGAAGGGAAGAAGGGAGCTGTTGCGGCAAAAAGGGTCGTCACCCATCTGGATGAATATCTATCAGCCTGTCAACTCGGGATAACCGTGACCGCGCTAGGACTGGGGTGGCTGGGAGAACCGACCGTAGAAAAACTATTGCATCCATTCCTAACGGCACTACACCTCAACCAATCGGTGACACATATTTTATCAATTAGTTTTGCCTTTGCGTTAGTTACCTTTTTCCATGTAGTAGCAGGGGAATTAGCACCAAAAACGGTGGCAATTCAAAAAGCAGAGGCGATCACGCTTTTGTTCGCGGTGCCAATTATCTGGTTTAACAAAATCATGTTTCCGTTTATTTGGCTCTTAAATGGTTCGGCCCGGCTGCTGACAGGTATTTTTGGCTTAAAGCATTCATCGGAACACGAAGGAGCTCATTCTGAAGAAGAGCTGCGAATCCTCTTGTCAGAAAGCTATCAGAGTGGTGAGATTAATCAGAATGAATTACGATATGTGAACAATATTTTCGAATTTGATGAGAGAATTGCAAAGGAAATCATGGTGCCTCGGCCCGAGATAAGCAGTATACCAATGGATGCGACGGTGAATGAGGTCTTGAAAAGGGTGAGTGATGAAAATTTTACCCGCTATCCAATTATGGATGGGGATAAGGATCACATAATCGGCATTATTAACATGAAATCGCTGTTAACGTCGATTATGATGAATTCAGATGATCTGGATGAGCTGCAGGTAAGTTCCTTTATCAAACCCGTTATTCATGTGATGGAAACCACACCAATCCATGATTTATTCTTGAAAATGCAAAAAGAACGTACACATATGGCCATTCTTATTGATGAATACGGCGGGACTTCGGGTTTGGTTACGGTTGAAGATATTATTGAGGAAATCGTTGGAGAAGTGAGAGATGAGTTCGATACCGATGAGGTGGCCGAGATTCAAAAGATAGAGGAGAACCATTATGTAGTGGACGGAAAATTATTGATTGAGGACGTGAACGATTTACTAGGGATCAACCTAGCCGATCAAGATATTGATACGATTGGCGGCTGGTATCTGACTCAAAACTCTGATGCGCCAATAGGCAGTAAGGTGGAATCGGAAGGGTACGTGTTCCAGGCCATTGCTAGTAAGGGTTATCACATTTTGAATGTGGAAGTGAAAAAGATATGAACGAGAAAAAAGCCTCAGATTGAGGCTTTTTTTTCGTGGTTTTTGGCTATCTGCCAGTAAATAGGGGCTATCCGCCAGTAAAGCCAGGTTATTCGCTAGTAAAGCCATCCTATCCGCCAGTAACCGCAGTCCGATGCTGATTCTCAAGCTTTTTCTCCATGATCTTAATATCATGATGAAAGAGCTTGGTGATGATTTCTTTATTTCCATATAAAAGCAGCTGATCACCTTCATGTATTTTTTCGTTGTAGATATTTCCTCTGATCTTCAATTGGCCTCTTTTGATAAAAAGCAAAACAAACTCTAGCCGCTCATGATCATTAAACAGTTGGTTCACAGTCTTATATACAAGCAAAGAGTCGGTATAGATATGCAGATTGAGCAGATAATCTTTCTTGTCCGTTAGAAACACGTCCCGAATCGGCATGTCGCCAAGCTCTACGTGCTGCTTCATCTCTCTATGAAATAATCTCGACAATAGGGTCTGAATGCAGGCAAGTTTTAATACCGCAAAGACAAGCACGACGCCTCCGGTAATGTAAAAAATATGCTGCATCCTCAGATCATCCGAAAGAAAATTACTGATCGTGGAAATAATCACGGCAAGGGAAAAGGCCCCAAACAGGATAAGGAATGTAGCAAGTTTCCTGCGAATTGGGTGGCCTAAAATAAGCTCAGATTCCTCCGTCGTAAAGCCCGTGCCGGTCATCAACGAAATCACCTGAAATCTTGACACCTTTATATTGAGCCCCGTTAATCGAAATAAAACGACATAAATTTCAATAACAGCCGTAATGATGATGAAATAGACGAGTAAAAAAAATAAATTCATCCTGCCACCAACCTCAATGTAATCAAAAAATTAGTTGGGGTAACTATCTACCCCAACCGATTATCACTGCATTTTCTCATTATAAAATTGAACAGAATACATCGCTCCTTCACTGACCATGTTATTATCTTCTACATCATGCGGGTGGGGATGTCCTCCTTTTTCTATCGGCAATTCTTCACTTTTATCAAACGGAGAAGGCTTAATCTTTCGTTTCCAGTCTCTAAGTACACTTTCCGCTTTTAATCGGTTCGGTTTAGATGATAGCCACATCGCGGCCGAAGCTCCCATACCAGCAGCGACAATAATTGAAGTAACAGGTACCATACGTTTCATATTAAAACCTCCTATTAGATTCTCTTAAAATAGCACTTTTTAACAAAGTTCTATTTCTAGTAGTAATACCCGCTTCTGCTTCCATTAAACCTTTTTCCTGAAGTTTCATTGATTCAAGAATAGGGGATATAGAAATAAAAAACATTACGAAAGGAGATATGATGGCTATCGATTGGAAATGGTATCAGGTTAAAAAGGATGCGGATGAGCGCACCCAACCGAATTTCAAACAGGACCGCTCCGGATGTAACGAATGGCTGAATCAAGTGCGCAAAAATAAAACCAATTCTTTAAGGATAAAAATTCTTGATTCAGGAGAGAAAGTGGTGACGGGTTCGCTTATTTATAAGCAAAATTTTGAAGAGGAAGGCGACTACAAAATTTTTCATTATTATGTAACGGAGGATCAACTGATTACCGTTGATCTTAACTTTTCCGGTTTAAAACATATCTACCCCGAACCACTTTTTAAGCAAATGAAGAAGGCTGAAAACGCAGTCGAGGGATTTTTTATTCTGCTTGGAGAACTGATGAATGAAATGTTGGTTGAAATTGATCAATTTGAAGAGGAGCTTAAAACACTAATCTGGAGTATCCGAAAGAGGAATGGAACGAGCATTCTTGAAAAAATTTATATGCGCAGACATGAGCTTTTGGTCTGGAAAAGTCTCTTGATTCCGATTAACGAGCTTAAAATCGGGATTGAGGAAATTGAACTGAATGAGGTAAGCAGGGAGGAGATTTTTACGCTTCTTGTCAAACGGATTGAGCGGATGACCGTACTGCTCAACGAGTACGAACATGAACTGGATTCGATTATTAATCTAGAAGAGGTCATTTCCTCTCATCGCGGCAATGAAATTATGAAAACCTTAACGGTGATCACGATCCTTTTTACCCCGATTATGGCACTTGGGGCCTTATGGGGAATGAATTTCAAGCAGATGCCTGAACTCGAATGGCGGTACGGCTATCTTCTCTCGGTAATTCTTATCGTCATCTCGACACTCCTGCTCTATGGCTATTTAAAATTTAAAGGCTGGACAGGCGATCTCTTAAAAGGAAAAAAGAAAGATTCCTATTTTAAATAATCATTTGGCTTGTCCCTGAGCAGGGGCAGGCTATGCTCAAAAAAATAACGACCCTGTAAAAGGGCCGTTACGTTGCATAGGCTGCTATTGCTGTGGATCGGGTGTTTTGTTTTTTTCTTCCTCTAGCTCGGTACCGGTTTTCGCTTCCTTCATTTCCTTGCCGAGTTTCTTTATTTCCTCTAAGTTCTGTGCCATTGAGCTATTGTTGGCTGCCTGGACTTTACCTTGTAATTCTCTTTTTTTAAATTCCATTTGAACACCTCTCCTTTTGTGAACGTCATAATCTGGATATACCCGATTTTTTAATCATGAAACCTAACAAATTTGCTAGGTAAATAGGTCGATTCGTCTAATTTGAATATTTTGGTATAATATTGGGACTAGAAGTGGTGTCAGGCACCAAAGCTGAATTTTTTTAAAAAGAAAGGTTTAGTCTTTGAAAATAGGGGTATATACACTATAAATCTTTCAGGGGTGATGATGAGAATGAATATAACTATAGATAAAAATCAGCGTGATGAGGAAATCGTGGTGCTTGTGGCGGGGGAAATTGATGCATACACGGCGCCAAAGCTCAGAGAGGAATTATTGTCGCTGGCGGAAGCGGGAAATAAGTCGATTACCGTTAATCTACAGGAGGTGTCCTATTTAGATAGTACCGGTCTGGGTGTGTTTGTAGGAATATTCAAACAGCTAAAGGCAAATGGCGGCGAATTAAGGCTGATTCACTTGTCGGATCGAATAAAACGACTGTTTGAGATTACCGGCTTAAGTAATGTCATGAACATTTCTTCAACGACTGAGGAGGGAAGACAATGAGCCAAGTCATGGATTATATCGAAATGAAGATTCCTGCCAAACCGGAGTATGTGGGTGTGATTCGATTGACGTTGTCGGGAATCGCCAGCCGGATGGGTTTTACATATGAGGAAATTGAAGATATTAAGATCGCAGTAAGTGAAGCGTGTACGAACGCTGTCCATCACGCCTATCCCAATGACGAAGGCGGAGAAGTGATTGTCGGGTTTGGCATTTATGAAGACAAGCTAGAAACGATGGTATCTGATAGCGGAAAGAGCTTTAATTTTACCCAGAAGAAAAATGAATTAGGCCCCTATACAGAAGCAAGTACAGTGGAGCAGCTGGCAGAGGGAGGGTTAGGGCTATATTTAATCGAAACGCTTATGGATGAAGTGAGTGTTGCGAATCATTCCGGGGTAACGGTCTTCATGGTGAAGTATCTAAGTGGGGAGCGTGAAAATCATGACACAACCATCTCAACCCAAGAAACGAACTAGAGAAGAAATTGATGCCCTGATCGTAGAGTTTCAGCAGAACGAATGCTCACTTTCGCAATCCATCTTAGTCGAACATTACACGGCCCTGGTCGCAAGCCTTGCGCGAAAATATTCAAAGGGGAAATCGTTTCATGAGGACCTTGTGCAAGTAGGGATGATTGGGTTATTGGGAGCAATCAGAAGATTTGACCCAGGCATGGGCAAACCTTTCGAGTCGTATTTAATTCCAACCGTTATTGGCGAAATTAAACGGTTCCTTAGGGATAAAACCTGGAGCGTCCATGTACCGAGACGGATTAAAGATTTATGGCCAAAGATTAAAACAGTGGTGGACGAGCTGACCAATCACTATCAGCGTTCACCGAAGGTCGAGGAAATCGCGGATTATTTAGAGATCTCCGAAGAGGAAGTCTTAGAAGCGATGGAAATGGGAAAAAGTTATCAAACAGCATCTGTAGATCAAACGATTGAAACAGGTTCGGATGGGAGTACGTCGACAACCTTAGACATTGTCGGATCCGATGATGAGGGCTTCGAAAAAGTCGACCAAAAGCTCCTGCTCGAGAGTGCGATGCATGTTCTATCAGAGCGAGAAAAGGAAATCATCCACTACACGTTTGTCGCAAATAAAAGTCAAAAGGAAACCGGTGAGCTTTTGGGGATTTCTCAGATGCATGTGTCCCGTCTTCTAAAAAAGGCAATTGAGAAGTTACGAAAGGCACTCGCTTGTGATGCTTATCAAGGGGTCAATGATGCCTGAATGGATAAAGGTGCCTGACACTTCAAAGTAGATAACTGGTGTCAGGCACCATATAAACGAACTGACGCTTGGGAAAGGGGGGGATCGCTATGGCCATGAAAATTGCGGTGGTTGACGATAATCAAACCAATTTAATGATTATCGAGAAAATTCTACGTAAGGCTGGCTATAATAGGCTGGTTCTGCTGACATCTGCCAAGGAATTATATCAGTGTTTGCAGTTAGATGCGGTAAATGCCGAGGAAGTTCAGTTCGATTTAATTCTCATGGACTTGATGATGCCGGAAATTGACGGAATGGAAGCGTGTAGAACAGTTCTTGCGGATGAGAGGTATTCTGACCTGCCGATCATCTTCGTTACAGCCATGGGAGATTCCAATAAAATGGCCGAGGCGATGGATGCAGGTGCCCTCGATTATGTCCTGAAACCCATTAATAAAGTGGAACTGCTGGCACGGATTCGTTCCGTCCTCCGATTAAAGCAAGAAAAGGACTTACGGAAGGAAAGAGATAAACGGCTACAATATGAGCTGGACCTGGCTAAGCAGGTGCAAGGAAGCATACTTAGTGATCCAATTGAAGAAGAGGATGTTACGATTTCTGCTATCTATAAGCCTTCCTTTGAGCTGGCTGGAGACCTGTATGCCTGGTATCCGATCAGCGAACATCGTTATGGTGTAATTTTGCTTGATATGATGGGGCATGGAATTTCATCCTCACTCGTCTGTATGTACATATATTCGGCATTGAAGGATACGATTACGGGGATGTCTGATCCAGAGAAGGTCATGAAGGAACTGAATCGCCGTATGTATCAGCTGCAAATGCCAGATCATTTGATTAACTATTATTTCACTGCAATTTACCTGGTGCTCGACACTGAAACGCAAACGATCGAATACGTCAATGCTGGTCATCCGGCGGGGATCGCAATCGTCGATGATGAAGTGAAACTTCTGACGGACGGGTGCTGTGCCCTTGGTTTTTTTGAGGATATCGATGTAACCAAAGGCGTCATTCCTTACAAGCAAGGTGCGCGGACGCTGCTCTTTACCGATGGGCTCTCGGAATGGCTCGAGGAGGATTATGAGGATGCGATCGCTAGGCTCATCAGCACCTTACAAGAGAAAGACATGGACAATCCTGATTCGTTCCTTCATCAGCTCCAGCCAAGTATGGAGCCGCACGCTGCTCCGAAGGACGACCTTTGCTTGGTAATGATTTCGACTAACGTTTAAAAAATACAAGGGTGTCAGCGGAAGAGCTGACACCCTGTTTACTAATTGGTGCGGGGTGCTGGAAAAATTGTTGGTTAGGCGTGCTGGTTGGGAGGGGGCGTACTAATTGTGCCAACCCGCCAGCTTTTTAGGAGGAGAGGGGAACAATTCCCCACCACACCCGTCTAATTCTATTCCGCCAGATAGGCTTCGAGCATCCATCTATGCTTTTCTAAGGAAGTGCGAACCGCTATGAACAGATCTGCTGTTGGTTGATCCTCGTTGTCCTCAGCCAGACTGATTCCCTCTGTCAGTTCGGTGCAGACCGTATTAAAATCATTAGCCAGGCTCTTGATCATTCCCTCAGCGTTTTCGTCGCCGGCTGCTTCCTTGATGGAGGAGATTTGTAATTGCTCTTTCAGTGTCGCCGTTGGTAAAGCCCCTAGCGACAGCATTCGTTCAGCGATGGTATCTAGATGTAGTGCTGATTCCTTATACAATTCTTCAAATTTTGGGTGGAGCGTGAAGAAATTCTCTCCTTTAACATACCAGTGGTAATGGTGAAGCTTCATATAAAGCACTGAGAAATTTGCGACCTGTGTGTTAAGAGTCTCTGTTACTACATTGTTTTTTTCTTTCACTTTTGCCATGTTCATTACCTCCGTTTGTTGGAATAGTGTTGATATCTATTCCTTACCCCGGAGTACATTAATTGAAACCTTGAAAAAAATTTTTTACAAAGAGGTTTCAAGAATGATAGAAACGGGTAATAAGAGGTGTTGACGAATGTAGGATACGGAATTTTCAATTCCGAGTTGGGTGATACGAATTTAGACTTATGCTAGAATAAGGATATTTAAATAGACCACTTTTACCAGGAGGCGGTTACAATAAAAGGCTTCAACTACAACATTCGTGCAAAAATCATTACAGGATATTTTACTATCTTGATTTGCTTGGTGATATCCCTGCTCATTGTGATTGATAGAATGGCAGATTTACAGAAAGAGGTGGACTTCATATCGGGACATGATATTGAGGTGCACGACCTGACGAACCAAATTCAAAAAAATGTTCTCGACATGGAAACCGGAATGAGAGGGTATGCGATCACCGGAAATGAGGAATATCTGGAACCCTATAATCAAGGCAGTCGAAACTGGCTAGATAATTACAATAAACTTCATACCCTGCTCGACGCTAACAGCAGGCAGCAACGCAGTTTGGAGGAAATTAAACCGCTGATTATGAGTTGGATGGCCAACTCTGGGGAATATGTCATTAATGCTAAAAAAAACAATAATCAGTCGGCCTTGGATGAACATTTTAAGAAAAATACAGGAAAGAGAATGACCGATCAGCTCCGCACCCAGTTTGCTTCATTTATGGCCAGTGAAAAGAAAATGATGGCGAAAAGGATCAGCCAACTCAAACAAAACAATCAAAATTTAAAAGTGACGTTGTACGTGTTGATAGGTTTGATAACAGTCATCACAATCATTGCGGCGATGTTACAGTCTAATTCCATCGTCCGAACCATTAATCAGGTAGTAAAAACGATTAAAGGGATCACCGATTCCGAGTCAGATGTCGACTTGACGACACGGATGAAAGTGAATACGCGTGACGAAACCCGGGAGCTTGCGGAGGCCATGAACAGTCTCCTCAGCAGTTTGGAGAAACAGAGTTGGATTCAGAAAAGTATGGCGGATATTTCAACGTTGTATCAGGGGATTACGGATATTAGTGACTTGACGCAATCATTTATTTCAAGACTGGCTCCATTACTTCAAGCTTCTTTCGGTGTGGTATATCTTCGCAAAAATGAAGGGGGCGAAGTCTATTACGTCAAAGCGGCAGGCTATGCGGTTGCAGATGGAGGCGCTGCTGCGGCGAGTTTCCGATTGGGAGAAGGACTGATCGGCCAGGCTGCTGTCGAGAAAAGAATCTTTCTTATTGACCAGCTGCCGGAGGAACATATCAAAGTAACCTCTGGCCTAGGTGCTTCTTCACCAAGGAATCTATTAATTGCTCCGATTTTAGTAGATGGCAAGGTAGAGGCCGTGATTGAGCTCGCTGCGCTTCAGCCATTCCTGTCACAGCACCTTACCTTAGTCGATCTGCTGCAAGACAAGTTTGGTTCAGCGATTACCAATGTGACCGGAAGAATGGAAGTGGAAAGGCTCTTAGGGGAATCGCAAATTCTAACAGAAGAACTACAGGCGCAATCAGAAGAACTCCAAGCGCAATCGGAAGAATTGCAAATGCAGCAAGAACAGCTGCAAATGGCCAATGGATATTTGGAAATGGAAAAGCAATATGCCGAACAACGAGCGCTGGAACTCAAAAAGGCGAAGGATGAATTAGAAGACTATTCAGGAAAGCTGAAGATGAGTTCACAATACAAGACGGATTTTCTCGCCAATATGTCCCATGAACTGCGTACGCCATTGAACAGTATTCTGATTCTGTCGCAAATGTTGATGGAGAATAATAATGAGTTAACCATGTCAGAAGTAGAAGAATACGCAAGTGTTGTTCATACGGCCGGCGGAGATTTGCTGCGGCTGATTGATGATATCCTTGATTTATCGAAAATTGAAGCGGGAAAAATCGAAATTTTGACGGATGAAGTGAACGTAACAGAAATTCCTCAGACATTAAGGAATCTGTTTGACCCCGTTGCAAGAAAAAAGAATTTGACCTTTGACGTGGTCACGCATCCGGATGTCCCCCCTGTCATTTCGACGGATGGACAAAGATTGCAGCAGATTTTAAAGAATTTATTATCCAATGCTTTCAAATTTACGGAACAGGGCGGCGTCACCGTAAGAATTGAACTTGCTCCGCTTGAAAAAGTCGAGGAACTACCCGACCTGCATGAGAAAGCCGACGTGCTGGCCATCGCTGTCACTGATACTGGAATCGGTATTCCATTAGATAAGCAGCAAATTATTTTCGATGCCTTCCAACAGGTCGACGGGACAACGAACAGGCAATTTGGCGGAACGGGACTGGGATTATCGATTTGCCGTGAATTTACCCGTTTGCTTGGGGGGCTGCTTGAAGTTGAAAGCGAACAAGATAAGGGAAGTACGTTCACCTTATATATACCGAGCCGACTTACGCCAGTCAGCCATGATTTGATTAATGTCCTGGCGCTGGAGGAAGTGGCGGTAAGTGCTAGTGAGATGACTGAGGACCCGGAATATATAGAAGAAACAAAATCGCCATTCGTCGACCGAACAGAAGTGGAAACCTCAGATGAACGGCTGTTTAAAGGGAAAAAAGTGCTTCTTGTCGAAGATGATGGCCGGAATGTATACGCGCTTGTGACGGCACTTGAGAAAAAAGGAGTGGTGGTTCAAGTCGCTGAGAACGGAAAGCGCGCCATTGAAATTTTACAAGAACAAGCCGACTTCGACCTGGTGTTCATGGATATCATGATGCCGGTGATGGGAGGCTATGAGGCAATGAAAGCGATACGCTATGACCTG
Source organism: Neobacillus drentensis (assembly GCF_036966985.1). Classification (GTDB taxonomy): domain Bacteria; phylum Bacillota; class Bacilli; order Bacillales; family Cytobacillaceae; genus Neobacillus; species Neobacillus drentensis_E. The sequence goes on from NZ_JBALSN010000046.1 coordinate 22,704, forward strand.
GAGATGGAAAGTCTGCCAATTATTGCGTTGACCGCTAAAGCCATGAAAGGAGAACGTGATAAGTGTATGGAAGCAGGTGCCTCTGATTATATTATGAAGCCATTAAATATCGATCAACTATTCTCCTTGATGCGGGTGTGGCTGACAGAGCAGGTGGATCAAGATTGACGAAAAGGATTAACACGATAAACACGAATAACACGATAAACATGACAAACACAGCAAACACGATAAACATGATAAACATGACAAACACGATAAACCCGGCAAACCTAGCAAACCCAGTGAAACCGGTGAACCCGGTAAACCCGGTAAACCCGGCAGATTCCAGAGTATTCACAGAAACACTAGTGCCTACTGAGTTGCAGAATATTGAAATCAATTTGCTGCTCGAGGGTCTAAATCAAATGTACGGATATGACTTCAGGGGATATGTCCGTGCATCCTTAACCAGAAGGGTCTTGAATCGGATGAAGGCGGAGCGGCTTCCGTCGATTACTGCTTTATTGGAAAAAGTGCTTCACGATCAAGCATATTTGGAGCGATTATTAAATGATCTTTCCATTCGGATGACGGAAATGTACCGAGATCCTACTTTTTTCGCCGCCTTTCGTAACCAGGTTGTGCCATTATTGCGTGAGCTTCCTGAGATTCGGATTTGGCATGCTGGCTGCGCAACAGGTGAAGAAGTTTATTCGATGGCCATTCTGATGCTGGAGGAAGGGCTGGCGGAAAAGACAACCATCTATGCAACCGATATAAATGAAAAAGCCCTTGCTGCTGCTCAAAAAGGAGCCTTTCCACTCAAGAAGATGCAGCAATATACGAAAAACTATTTAAAGTCCGGTGGAAAAAAGGCCTTTTCCGAGTACTACACGACAGATCATCAGTTTGCCTATTTTTCACCCCTTTTGGATCAGAACCTTACCTTTGCCCAGCATAATTTAGTGGCCGACAGTTCGTTTAATGAGTTTCATGTGATTTTATGCCGAAATGTCATGATCTATTTTGACAACGAATTGCAACAGAAAGTCCATGGCCTATTTCATGACAGCCTCGCTGAAGGAGGATTTATTGGCCTCGGCAGCAAAGAATCGATCCTGTTCATGCCAAAGGGCAAGCAATACCAAGAATTTAATCCACATGAACGAATATACAGAAAAGCGTAGGTGCCTGACACCCCATTTGGGTGTCAGGCACCCTTTTTTTATGAGCTGGATGATTAAACTTCGGAAAATTGGGTATTACCCCATTAGGGTATCTTGATAAATTTATGGGGAGAACGATGCTATGAAAACACGGAGAATGGAATTGGTCTTTATCATTTTAATGTTTGCGTTAGCCTATTTAGTGTTTTTTACAAACGTTCCGTTCCTGTCGAAACTGATTTCCATCGTACTCTACGTGGGAATGATCTTCATCACGATATTTTCGTTAATGCTGGAAAATCGGACCGCACAAAACACGCTGTTGTGGATTTATATTTTGGTGTTCCTCCCAATCCTCGGCTATATCATTTATGTCTATTCAGGACAATTATTATTAAAAGGCTATCTTTTTAAAAGTAAGCGCATCAAGGATCGTGAAGTGTTTGAAAGAATGAGCCAAAAAAGGGAAAAGATCGATTTTTCCCAATTGAATTATCACCAGCATCACTTTACTCACTATTTGGATCGGGCAACTTCCACACCTACGAATTCCAATACCCTCACCAAAATCTTAAAAAATGGCGAGGAAACGTTCCGAGAAATCAAAAAAGCACTCCACGATGCTAAGGACTTTATCCATCTCGAATATTATATCTTCCGAGATGACCGGCTAGGAAATGAGATCATCGACATCTTAATCGATAAAGTACGAGAAGGGGTAGAAGTTCGTTTGATGTACGATGCGGTGGGAAGTATTACCCTTTCAAACGTCGCTATAAAAAGAATGAAGGATGCAGGAATCAGGGTCCAGCCTTTTTTACCATTAAAAGGTGGTCTGATTAATCAAAAGTTTAACTTTCGGAATCATCGTAAAATCATTGTCATTGACGGGAAGGTAGGATTTGTCGGCGGACTGAATATTGGAGTCGAATATCTTGGTGAAGACGAGAATTTTGGATTCTGGTGTGATACCCATGTCCTTCTTGAAGGGGAAGCGGTCCAAACCTTACATGCCGTGTTTTTATTAGATTGGCGGTATGTGAGCGGGGAAATGCTGGTGACGGATGAACGCTATATGAAACCAATACCTGCTCCCAGCGATGGTCTCGTCCATGTCGTCGCCACCGGCCCGGAAACCAAACGGATGAGTGACCATTATTATGCGATGATCTCCTGTGCAACCAAATCCATTTGGATTGCATCACCGTACTTCGTCCCCAATCCAGCCATTCGAACCGCACTGCGGATTGCTGCCCATAAAGGGATTCAGATACGAATCATGGTGCCTGACACCAATGATGGTTTTCTCACCCAATATGCGACACGTTCATATTTACCGGAACTGTTGCGTGCCGGGGTCGAGGTTTATGCATACCAAAAGGGATTCCTTCATAAGAAGGTGATGATTGTGGACGGGGATCTCGCCACGATTGGTACAGCAAATATGGATATGCGCAGCTTTCGTCTCAATTTTGAGGTGAATTTATTTTTAATAGGGGCGAAATCCATCCTAGACCTAGTGGCCCATTATCAGGAAGACTTGAAGGATTGTCTGAGAATCCGCCCAGTGGAATTTTATAAAAGAGGGTTCACGGAAAAGGTAAAGGAATCCTTTGCACGTCTATTTTCGGGAGTTTTATAAAATGGCCAAGAAAAAGGGGGAAAAACCATGAAACGAAACCATACGATGATGCAATTTTTTGAGTGGCATATTGAAGCAGATGGTACCCATTGGAATCGCCTGCAAGAGATGGCGTCTGAACTGAAAAGAAAAGGAATCGATTCAGTGTGGATTCCGCCCGTAACAAAGGGTCAATCGGCAGAAGATACGGGATATGGAGTATACGATCTTTATGATTTGGGTGAATTCGATCAAAAAGGAACGGTCCGCACGAAATATGGAACGAAGCAGGAATTACAGGACGCGATAGCCGCATTGTCTATTCATGGGATTCATGTTTATGTAGATGTGGTCATGAATCATAAAGGCGGTGCGGATGAAACTGAGCAATTTGAAGTCATTGAAGTGAGCCAGGAAGATCGAACAGAAGAGATTTCTGAGCCGTTTGAAATAGAGGGATTTACCAAATTCACGTTCCCCAAACGAAAGGACAAGTACTCAGCTTTTAAATGGGGATTTGAACATTTTAATGGCATTGACTATGATGCAAAATCGGAGAAAACGGGAATTTTTCGGATTGTCGGAGACGGTAAAGAATGGAATACCAATGTCGATGATGAATTTGGTAATTACGACTTTTTAATGTTTGCAAATATTGATTACCATCATCCAGAGGTACGAAAGGAAATGATCCAGTGGGGAAACTGGCTTGCTGAAACATTACAATGCAGTGGTTACCGCTTAGACGCGATTAAACATATTGATTATCATTTCATTAAAAAATTTATCGATGAGGTAAGGAAGCAGCGAGGAGATGACTTTTATTTTCTAGGCGAATTTTGGGTCCCGGAACTTTCTGCATGCCAAACGTTTTTGGAAAATGTCGAGTACAAGCTTCAGTTATTTGACGTCACCCTTCATTATAAATTCCATGAAGCATCAAAAGCTGGAGCGGATTTTGATCTGACCACGATTTTCGATGATACTTTAGTTCAAACAAATCCAGAACATGCGGTCACTTTTGTGGATAATCATGACACCCAGCCACACGAAGCCCTTGAATCATGGGTGGAGGATTGGTTTAAGCAGTCTGCTTATGCACTGATCCTGCTTCGCAAGGATGGTCATCCATGTATATTTTATGGAGATTATTTTGGCATTGGAGGAGAGGAATCGATAGAAGGAAAAAAAGAAGCGATTGATCCCCTCCTGTTTGCNNACAAGAAGATTATTTGGATGATCCCAATTTGATTGGCTGGGTCCGTCGTGGCTTAGAGGAACTGGAGCGTTCAGGCTGTGCTGTCCTCATTTCTAATCGGGATGATGGTGAAAAAAGGATGTTCGTCGGTGAAGATCGGGCAGGAGAAGTATGGGTGGACCTCACAGGAACTAAAGACGAGCATATTCAGATTGAAGAAGATGGATTTGCCACTTTCCTTGTTAATGGAGGAAGTGTGTCAGTGTGGGCACTACCTGAAGAGGAGCTATTTTAAAATAGAGTCAGACCAGAAGCACCTTGTTTTTTGAGGTGTTTTTTTCTCTTGTGAAAAATAAAAAGAGACTGCGTGTCGGCAGTCTCCCTGAGTGAACATATTATTTAAGCTGCCCGTTTCATACTTTTCATAAGGAAGCCGACAATTAATGTAAGAAGAATCGCACCAATGATGGCCGGGATCAGATAAAATCCTCCGACTTCAGGGCCCCAATCGCCTAAGATCAATGAACCGAGAAAGGCACCAATAAATCCGGCAATGATATTTCCAATGACACCTCCTGGAATATCACGTCCAATGACGAGACCTCCTAACCACCCGATGATTCCTCCGATAATTAAAGACCAAATAAATCCCATGAAAATTCATCCCTTTCCTATAAGTAATGTGGAACTTAGTCATGTAATACCCGGTCCTGCTATGGCCAAACATTTTTTTGATAAAAAAATTATTTTTTCAGCATAAAGGTTTCATTTTTAAAAAAAGGGTTATACACCCAATTAACATCACGTAGCATTTCAACTTACTAACGAAATTTATTTAGGAGGTAGTTAGAATGAGACAGGTCAAACTAGTGGAGAATGGTCTTCAAGCCAAACAAGAAATTGAACAATTATTAAATCAAGGATTTACGAAAGATGAAGTTTATTTATTGGCCCACGGCAAAGAACGTTCTGAGGATTTGTCGGAGGCGCTGGATACTAATGAGATTGGGGTAAACGAACAAGGCTTCTTTGATTCGATCGCAAATGTATTTCGTTCCCGCGGGGATGAGCTCCGTTCTAAAATGGAATCTCTAGGATTATCCGATACAGAAGCGCAACAATTTGAAAAGGAATTAGACCGAGGAAGAGTCATGGTTGTGGCAGCAAAATAAAATTCAAGCGGGGAACAAAAGGCTCTCCTTTTGTTTCCTCTTACATATAACAAATTGAAAGGGGTAAAGGTGATGAAAATGTCAAAAGTGAATTTGGCTGATTTTTTTGGAGGAAATGTCCGAGCACGACGCAAAATGCGAAAGGAACCGTGTTTTGATACTAACTTTAAAAATCCGATCGTGCACAAGCAAATACACGGCGAGAAAGTATATGTACCATTAAACATCGGCAGGGTTTGGAATCAGGTAAATTAGTTAAATAACTGGGGTCGTGTCAGCCAATAAATTCGCCTTCTAATCGTGCAGTGGAGGGCGAATTTTTTATTAAAAAGGAATTTTTTAAAAAATGGATAGAAAAGGAAACTATTAAGGCGAAGTTTGTGATAGAATAAACAATGTGTGAAAAAAGGGGGGCTAGGATGATAAATGATTTTGGGCAAATGGCTTTGTTAAGTATTGTGTCACATTTAATTTTTATAGCGGTTTCCTGGTGGGCCTTGCAAGCGATTCGTTTGGATCAATTGCTGAAAGCAGGCCATGTATTTCAAGCGCGGTTACTTTACATATTATTAGCCATAATCATCGGTTCATCTGTTAGTAACTTTTTCCTTGATTATCTCCAATGGTCGAGGCAGCTGCCTTTGATTATGCAAAATAGCTAATTGGAAAAAATTTAGGTCTTCATACATGTTTCTATTTGTTCAGAAATTGAGTACAATCGTCTTTGTGTGGAAAAATAACATCAAAGCATAGAACTTGTCTAAAAGTGACGACATTTCCCAAGTATGCTACTCCTCTACCTGGTAACAATGGTAGTAAGGGGGAGTAGAGATGAAGAGAAAGAGTCAGATCTTTTTGAGCGTAGTTATCATAATAAGTTTAATCTTGGTTGTTATGGGGAACCAAACAAGTGAAGCAACTGGCGGCGGGACTAGTTCTATTTTTGAAAAAGATATGGATTTAATAAAAATCGGCTCGATGTTACAAGCCGAAAATATTTTGCTCGATGAATGGACTTTTTATGCAAGAGAGCATTTGGCTGACATGAAAAGTGAGCAGGAAGTTAAGGACTATGCTGAAAAGCTTCAAGCTAAGTTTCCTGATTGGGAATGGTCTGTGAAAAATACCAGCCAAAAATGGGAAGTCACAGCAGTATCTCCAACATCAAAACACCACAAAGAAATGCTTCAAATTATGGCAACCCACACAAAACAACCTGTTAATGCGTATATAGTATATAGTACCTCTGGTAAGGAGTGGAATTCGGCGGCAAAGGCCTTTTTCACTACTAGTCAATTTAAAACTAGGCTAACTGACATATTTCGAGGAAATCCAACAGTTTTCTCTTGTATGAAGGGTACAGTCGGTGATAAGATGGATAAGTCTTTACCTAAGACTATGAATCAAATGATGTCAAGATTTAAAGCAAAAGAAATCGAAGCGTTAAAAGAGGAGACTTTCATGTCTGTTTCGGCCAATTCGCCGATGTTTACAGGCTCCATAGAGAATCAACGAGAGAACATGAATTTACAAATTGGCATACGCTCCGAAGGATTGGGCGGTAAGACTACCATCGTAGTTGGCACACCAATCATTACGATTGAATATTAATATAGAGAAAATGGACGCGGAGGGGAATACTCTTGGAAAAGATTATCGTCCGCGGCGGAAAAAGGCTTGATGGAACGGTTAAAGTTGAAGGTGCAAAAAATGCCGTTCTGCCTGTACTCGCTGCAACATTATTAGCAAGTGACGGAAAAAGTGTATTACGTGATGTACCTACACTCTCCGATGTATACACAATTAATGAAGTTTTACGCAATCTAAATGCTGAAGTGTCGTTTGAAAACAATACAGTCGTAGTAGATGCATCCACAGCGTTAAAAGATGAGGCGCCATTCGAATACGTTCGAAAAATGCGTGCGTCTGTACTTGTCATGGGATCATTACTCGCTCGTAATGGCCGTGCTCGTGTGGCCTTACCGGGTGGCTGTGCAATTGGATCCCGTCCTATCGACCAGCATCTCAAGGGCTTTGAAGCCATGGGGGCAACGGTTAAGGTAGGCAACGGTTTTATTGAAGCGGAAGTTAACGGCCGCTTACAAGGTGCGAAGATTTATTTAGACTTCCCAAGTGTTGGGGCCACTGAAAATATTATGATGGCTGCCACTCTTGCGGTTGGTACGACAATTATTGAGAACGTGGCAAAGGAACCAGAAATTGTGGATCTTGCCAATTTCTTGAACAAAATGGGCGCTAAAGTTCGCGGCGCCGGCACTGGAACTCTTCGTATTGAAGGGGTTAACGTGTTATTTGGTGCAGACCACAATATTATTCCTGACCGAATCGAAGCTGGTACCTTCATGGTAGCCGCAGCGATTACAGGTGGTAATGTATTGGTAAAAGGCGCTGTTCCTGAACATTTATCATCGTTGATTGCAAAAATGGTAGAAATGGGTATCACGATTCGTGAGGAAGAAGATGGCGTTCGTGTCATCGGAACCGATCGTTTGAAGGCTGTCGACATCAAGACAATGCCGCATCCTGGGTTCCCTACAGATATGCAATCACAAATGATGGCATTGCTGCTTCGTGCTAATGGAACTTCGATGATTACTGAAACAGTCTTCGAAAATCGTTTTATGCATGTCGAGGAATTCCGCCGTATGAACGCAGACATCAAGATTGAAGGCCGTTCCGTTATTTTAAATGGCTCTTCCAATTTACAAGGTGCAGAAGTATCAGCGACAGATCTTCGCGCTGCTGCTGCATTGATTTTAACTGGCTTAGTATCTGAAGGTATGACACGCGTGACTGAGTTGAAACACTTAGACCGCGGCTATGTTGACTTCCACGGCAAACTAGCACGACTAGGCGCCGACATCGAACGAATCAACGAAGCAGACGAAACGTTCACAGAAGTCCAAAACCTTGTATCGGATATGAATGCGTAGGTTTTCATGGATCTTATTTCTCCGTCGCATCAAGCTAGGCGGAAAATTACAGTAATAGCGAGCAATCGCAAAACAACGGGCCCTGATGTAGAATCGGGCCTTTTTTGCGTTTAGCGGGTTTTTGTTTTTTGGTTTTTGGTGGTGTCAGGCACCAGGAAAAGACATTTGTCCACGATTTGTCCACGAGCGGTGCCTGACACCATCTTTAACACCATGTTCAGTTTTATGAAAAAATCCGTAATAAATGCTTGTCCGCCTCCATATGTATTAATTGAGACGCATCCCGCCTTTGGTATGATTTGGTGTGGCTGTGAATTTGCAAACTGGAGGCACTATCATGATAAAAATCAAACCATTCGTCGTAGCAGCAGCAGTCCTTATTGCCTTGACCTTGATTATTCCCGCAGTCCTTGTTTTACCGTTTTCTGATGAACATCACGCGAGCGGAAAGTTAGGGGAGGAATTAACTAAGACCCCCGTAAAAGAAGCAAAAGCAGTGCCGGCTTCTACTGACCCTGCCGTAGATGTCGCTGTATTCCCGACTGCGAAATCAACCATTGAAAGTGTCCAATTAGAAGATTACCTCGTTGGTGTAGTGGCAGCTGAGATGCCAGTGGATTTTAAAGATGAAGCACTCAAGGCCCAGGCATTAACAGCGAGAACGTATATCGTCAACCGATTAATTAATAAAGATACGCTGGGTGTTCCAAAAGGTGCTCAAGTGACTGACACCGTAATCCACCAGGTTTATATGAATGATGCGGAGCAGAGGCGGGACTGGGGCGCTAATTATGAATGGAAAAAGAAAAAGATCGTAGATGCTGTACGGGCAACAGCCGGACAAATTTTGACCTATGACGGCAAGCCAATCGATGCTTTGTTCTTCTCAACAGGCAATGGCTATACGGAAAATTCGGAAGACGTCTGGGAAGGGAAATTCCCTTATCTAAGAAGTGTATCCAGTCCGTGGGATAAAAAGTCCCCAAAATATAACAGTCAAAAGGTGATGTCCGTTCATGAGTTTGAAACACGGCTTGGTGTGAACCTTGGTTCGGGATCGACAATTGGCAAGATTGTCGACCGGACGGCGGGCAAGCGTGTCGGTAAGGTCGATTTCAATGGGAAAGTCTTATCGGGGATAGAGATCCGCGAAAAACTGGAGCTGCGCTCGTCTGACTTTGCCTGGAAGCGTAAGGGCGATAACATTGTGATTACGACGAAGGGATTTGGCCATGGCGTCGGGATGAGCCAGTACGGGGCGAACGGGATGGCTAAGGAAGGAAAGAACTATCAGGAGATCGTGAAGCATTACTACAAGGGCGTGGAGATTACAGCAGCGGATCATATGCTTGATACGGTTACTGCGAAGAAATAGTTGTTGTTGAATGAACCAGGCTGAGATGCCTGGTTTTTTTGTATGGGTGAGTATATAAAAGGGTATAGGACAATGACCTGAGCCAGGCTGAAC
>NZ_JBALSN010000046.1:32273-32462 GCF_036966985.1 Neobacillus drentensis
ATAAGTTGGTGAAAGTGGCAGATAAAATTGTAAAGTGGCAGATAAATACACCAAAGCGGCCGATAAACCTCCCAAAGCGGCCGATAAATCTCAAAGGGCTATAAAAAGGGTAACTAAAAGTGATAAGATCCAGGCTAAATAGGGCTGATTTCTAATAAAAGTACGGGACAGTGACCTGAGCCAGGCTGA
>NZ_JBALSN010000047.1:0-5820 GCF_036966985.1 Neobacillus drentensis
TTTGCCGCGGAAACTTTAAATCAACATACACAGCTAGTGGCGGTTATGACAACGCATCTGAATATATCTTTGGCGAACTTAAGCTTGATGGCTTGTTCTTAGAATTTGATGATGAGCGCTCTGGTGGATTTGCGCCGCTTCAACACGTTAATCGCAAAGATTTACAAATCGTTCTTGGATTGATCACTTCGAAATTTGGTGAATTAGAAAACCCTGAGCAAATCAAAGCGCGGATTGCAGAAGCAGCAAAGTATGTAGACTTAGACCAACTTTGCCTAAGCCCGCAATGCGGATTCTCTTCTACCGAAGAAGGAAATCTATTAACAGAGGAACAGCAATGGGAGAAAGTTAGACATGTGATTTCGATTGCTAACGATGTGTGGAAATAAGAGAAAATGGAAGCGTGGGGGACGGTTCTAGCACAAGAACCACCCCCTTGGTTTTAAAAATTAAGTATGCGAAACAATTATCTCGCATTCTCCATCCAACTCAAACTCACCAAACCCAACAGGAATAATAAAATGGATTCCCTTCCCTAATTCATATTTTTCACCATTATGGATGAGTAATCCCTGGCCCTTAATCACACTGAAAAGCAAGTATTGCTCATCAACTGAAAAGGATACCTTCCCATGGATGTCCCATTTATAAACAGAGAAAAACTCCGACTCCACAAAAGTCGTAACCATGGCATTTTCGAGTTCCTCCACTCGCGGCGAACTCATTGCATTTTGATGAGGCACTGTCGTTACCTCAATCGCCTTTTCTATATGCAAATCACGTAGGTTCCCTTCCGCATCCTTACGATCAAAATCATAAACCCGATAGGTAGTGTCGGAACTCTGCTGCGTTTCCAATACGAGTGTTCCTTCACACAAAGCATGGATCGAACCGCTAGGGATATAGAAAAAGTCACCCGGCTTGATTTTAACACGGCGCAGCAGGTCGTTCCATTCCCCCTCATTAATACGCTGGATTAGTTCTTCCTTTGATTGGGCGTTATGTCCAAAGATTATATCCGCCTCTTCTTTGCAGTCGATAATATACCAACATTCTGTCTTTCCAAGCTCACCGTTTTCATTCACCTTTGCATAGGCATCATCGGGATGAACCTGTACGGATAAATCCATATTGGCATCCAAGATCTTGGTAAGCAGCGGAAATACCTCTTTCTTTGGACTTCCAAATACCTCGGGATGCTCACTCCAGAGATTGTCCAAGGTCATGCCGGCATATGGACCGTTTTCAATGACCGAAGGGCCATTTGGATGAGCGGAAATAGCCCAGCATTCTCCTGTTAGTTCTGATGAAATTTCATATCCAAATTCCTTTTGTAATGCCGTCCCGCCCCAAATTCTCTCTTTAAAAATAGGTTTTAATATTAATGGCTGCAAAATAGCCTCCTCCTAATGATGTAAATTTGACACCTCGGGGACGTTTCTCCTGGCCCCGAAATAGCCACAAGAACCGTCCCCATGGTCACCCATGGTCAAGCATTTTGTATTGGGCTTTCACTAATTCATAATAGATTCCTTGTTTAGCCATGAGGTTTTCATGATTTCCCTGCTCCACGATATTACCGTGATCAAGAACCAAGATGTTGTCAGCCTCCCGGATTGTTGATAACCTGTGGGCAATCATAATTGCCGTTCTTCCTTTTAATAACGTTCTTAATGCCTTTTGAATCTTGACCTCTGATTCCGTGTCAATACTTGCGGTGGCTTCATCCAAAATGAGAATTTTTGGCTCAGCGAGAAGGGCCCTGGCGAAAGAAAGGAGCTGGCGCTCACCCACCGACAAGATATTGCCCCGCTCTTCCACCTCCGTTTGATAGCCATTCGCAAGCTGGTTAATAAACGAATCGGCTCCTACTACCTTCGCGGCAGCGATCACTTCCTCGTCACTAGCTCCCGGATTTCCAAAACGAATATTTTCCATAATCGTTCCTGAAAAGATAAACGTATCCTGCAGGACCACGCCTATTTGTGAGCGGAGACCCGCAATCGACAATTCGTGAATGGGATGGCCATCAATTTTGACAACACCTGAGGTAGAATCATAGAAGCGGCTGACCAAGTTAGCAATGGTCGTCTTCCCGGAGCCCGTATGGCCGACAAGCGCAACCGTCTCTCCCGCTTTTATCGAAAAAGAAATACCGTTTAACGCCTTTCTTGATCCATCATAGGAAAATTCAACATCCTCAAAATCAATCTGCCCTTTAATAGAAGAGAGAATCATAGGTTTGGAGGCCTCCGACACAAGCGGTCTTTCATCTAAAAACTCAAAAATCCGCTCCGAAGAAGCCATTCCAATCAATAGCTGATTATATAGCTGGCCAAGACGCGAAATTGGCTCCCAGAACATCCCTAAATAAAAGGCAAAGGAGACAAATTCCCCGATTGTACTCTCACCTCCAGAAACAAGAAAAGCCCCGTACCAGATGAGAATGGCCGTCCCCAAAGCATTGGTGATCTCGACAAACGGTCCAAACATGGCATTTTTATGGACTGCTTGTTTCCAAGTTTCAAAGTTTTCCTGGTTGACTCCCTTAAAAAATTGAATGTTTTCTTTTTCTTGGGTAAAGGCCTGCGTGACGCGGATGCCTTGAATGCTTTCATTCAAATGGGAATTAAGCTTTGACTGGACGAGCCGAACCGATTGCCACTGTAGCCTGATTTTTTTTCGCAGGCTGGTGGAGATGAAAAACATGATCGGCAAAATCACCATAATCGCAATCGTTAATTTTGCATTCAAAGAAAATAAGATAATAATAACCGACAGCAATAGGAGAAAATCGGTTAATAGATTAATAACACCACTTGTAAACAGCTCCTGCAGGGAATTAATATCATTCATAATCCTCACAAGAATCGACCCGCCCGAACGCTGGTCGAAGAACCTGTGTGATAAAGACTGTACATGTGTAAACAAATGCTGCCGCAAATCAAAAATGACATTTTGCCCAAGCTTATTCATCCAGCGGATTCTTAGCAAATTGACAAAATAGGATAAAACATACAACCCTGAAATGATGAAAATCAGCTGGAGCAATAAGGTTGTATCTTTTTCAACAATCGCCTTGTCAAGGGTATAGACGCCAATTAAAATCGGAATGATTAAACGGATGGCTGTTGAAATAATCACTGTCATAAACGAAAGTGGCAGCAAATTTTTTGTATAGGGCTTTAAGTATTGCAGCAAGCGCCACATCTGTTGCCAGTTAAACGATTTATCAATCACTTCATCCTGAGAGTAATGAAACCGCTCGAGGATGAGTTGTTTCTTTCGTTGTTCCTCCATGTTTCACTTATCCTCCCGCCTTTTGCATAATCGCTGCCTGATCCTGATATTGGATATTGTAGATACGCCGATACGCTCCACCATGGGCGAGCAGCTGTTCATGTGTGCCGCGTTCAATGATTCTTCCCTGATCCAGCACCAAAATTTCATCGGCATGCCTAAGAGATGAAATACGATGGGCAATAATAAAAGTCGTTCTCCCCTTCATGACTTCTCGAAGGGCCTTTTGAATATGAAATTCAGTTTCCATATCGACCGCACTAGTGGAATCATCTAATATGAGAATCGCCGGATTCATGCACATGGCGCGTGCAATCGCAATCCGCTGTTTTTGCCCCCCGGAGAGCCCCATTCCCCGTTCACCCAGCTTCGTGTCATATCCATCAGGCAGCTCCATAATAAAATCATGAGCCTGTGCCCGTTTGGCCGCATCGATAATTTCCTCCATCGCCGCATCTGGCCTTCCGTAAGCAATATTCGCCTTGATAGTGGATGAAAACAGAAAGGTTTCCTGTAAGACAACGCCAATTTGCGAACGCAGCATTTTCAACCCGTATTCCTGAATAGGTAGATCATCAATCACAATCGTTCCTGCTGTCGGTTCATAAAAGCGGGACAGAAGCTGAATCATGCTGGTTTTTCCAGAACCTGTTGCGCCAATAAGCCCAATGGTTGTTCCTGGAGGCGCGAAAAAAGTGATTTCCTTAAGTGCGGCCGCCTCTTCCGATTGATAGTGGAACGTGACCTGATCGAAGTTCACCTTTCCTGCCATTCTGCCGTTATTTCTGATGTCATCGCCATCCATAATCGTTTCATCTGCTTCCAATACTTCAAGAAGCCTTTCGCCAGAAGCCTTTGCCTGTGAGAACATATTGATGGTGAATCCCAGGTTCATAATCGGCCAAATAATATACCAAACAAGACTGTAGAAGGCCACAAGCTCCCCGGGCTTTAAAGCTCCACTGATCACTTGAAATCCGCCATAGGCCAGCAAGGCGACAACGGAAATATTGCCGATTAGCTCCATCAGCGGAAAATATTTCGACCATACCACCGACGTAGCAAGCTGCTTGGTCCTGTACTCCCGATTGGAGGAGTTAAAGCGCTTCGTTTCCTCCTTTTCTTTTGACAGGGCTTTAACCGTATGGATCCCGTTAATATTTTCCTGCACCATAGTATTTAAGCGCCCGAACGATTCACGAATCCCGCGGAACGCCGGATGAACGGCTCTATCGAACTTATAAACCACCACACTTAAAAAAGGCAGTGACATCATCGTGACCAGAGTCAGGGAAACAGAATAATAGAACATCACACAAAGACTGGTGCCCACGACAATGACAAAGCGAAGGACCTCGCTAAAGCCGAAGGATACAAAAAACCGAAAACCTTCCACATCCGCAGTCAAACGAGACATTAGATCCCCTGTCTTTGCGTTATCGTAATAGCTAAACGATAGCCGCTGCAGCTTTTCATATAGAGCATTTCGGAGCGCATACACGGATTTAATGCCGAACATATCAGCCAAATAATGTTGGATGAAAGTAGAGAAGGCTTTCACCCCCATGACCACGATAAACCCTAAGGCAATCCACGGGACCCAGTCATATTTCCGCCCAAGCACGACATCATCAATGGTTACCTGCAAAATGACAGGATAGATGACGGTAATCGCAGCGACAAGCAGCATAAAGAGCAGCGACCAGATAAAATCCTTTTTAAAAGGAAGATAAAACGACTTTAACTTTTTAAAAACGAACATTTTTTCCTCCTTATGTACCTAAAAATTTACATACCTTACATTTATATAGATTTAAGTTAGAAATATTTCGAAAATCGTTTAATTAGGTTGTTTAAATTTTGATAAACTCCACCTCCTTTTATGCCATAAACCAGCAACCATGTAAGCCTTTCCATTATTTTAGCAGTACACTCCCCTCCGTCCTATTGGCAAAAACATAGATTCATTGGTTAAAATAAAGTCTTTTGCCCACAAAAAAACGTACCACTCTTCGACGTGGCACGTTTCTTCTATTAGTATTAATTATTGCTCTCAGTCAATGGCCTGATGGGCCAGCAAAAGCGCCCCTGTAATCCCGGCATCATTGCCTAAACCAGGGCTTACAATATATTCTGACAGCATCGGCAAGGAAACATAGTCACGCAGAAACTCCTTCAAATGCTTATAAATAGAAGGGAATACCTGTTTCTGGTTCATGACGCCGCCGCCCAGGATAATTTTTTTCGGAGAAAGAATCAAAATATATTGCATTAGGGCCTGGGCAATATAGTAGCCTTCCAATTCCCACACTTCATTCCTGTCCACTAACTCAATCCCTTTTTGTCCCCAGCGCCCTTCAATGGCAGGGCCGGCCGCCAATCCTTCCAGGCAATCACCGTGGTATGGGCACCGCCCCTGATAGGGGTCCTCCGGATGAGGTCTGACGAGAATATGCCCCATTTCCGGATGAGAATGCCCTTGAAGCAGCTGCCCCTGAACGAGCGCCCCTGCTCCAATTC
>NZ_JBALSN010000047.1:5836-13314 GCF_036966985.1 Neobacillus drentensis
TCCAACCGTTATATACAAGCAGCTATCCAACCCTTTAGCTGCACCAAAGGTCGCCTCGCCTAACGCGGCAGCGTTCACGTCCGTATTAAATCCGATGGGAACCCCAAACTCGTCCTCAAACGTTTGCACAAACGGATAATCCTTCCATCCTTGTTTTGGGGTAGACGTGATATGTCCATATGTAGGACTTTCCCGGTTGACGTCAATCGGGCCAAAAGAACCAATCCCGATGGCTTCGATTGGGTATTTTTTAAAAAATTCTATGACCTTTGGGATAGTTTCATCCGGAGTAATGGTAGGCACTTGAATCCTGTCCAGGATATTCCCTTTTTCGTCTCCTACCGCACAAACAAATTTTGTCCCGCCCGCTTCAATCGCACCATGCATTTGCAGCTCCTCCTAATCTATTATTCTTCAAGCCGGCCTGCGTCCTTGAGGAAATGAAACAATGCCCCGATTAAGTTGGCATCATTTCCAAACTGACACGCCTCCACTTCAATCTCTAACGTGGAAATGTCATCCCTTAACCTCATCAATTCCCGATTGATCCCGTCCATCACTTCCTGCCGCTTGCTGATGCCGCCGCCGATGAGGATTTTTTCCGGGTCCAAGGCATATTTTAAATTATAAATTCCGATGGCGAGCTGTTTATAAAATTCTGCAATACTCTCCTTGGCAATCGTGTCACCTTTATCAGCAAGAAGAAATACTTCTTCACCGTTCAACATTCCTTTTACCAGTGACTTTCTCCTCGCAACCTCCTCCACTAAAGCATGGGTTGAAGCAGTCTTGCTCCAGGTTTGATCAAGCGGATTTTTAGACTGTGCTCCCATGATCATGTAGCCGAACTCCCCGCTGTGGAGCGACGCCCCGCGTAAGATTGATTGGTTAATGACGATACTGCCGCCAATTCCGGTACCTATGACAATACAAATATAGTATTCCGTGCCTTTTGCTGCACCTAACCATCCTTCCGCCAAAGCGGCGCAATTGGCATCGTTTTCTATCGATACCGGGAAACCCGTTCGTTCCCTTATGAGGTCAGTCATACAAACTCCATGTATATACGGAATTGCACTGGCACCGCCAATAAATCCCGTTTTAACATTTACAGCACCGGGCGAACTTAATGCAATGCCTTGCAGTTCAAATGAATTCGAATATTCTTTTGTAATTTGGCTAAGTTTCTGCAAGAAACTTTCTAATCCTTCACAAGGAGTCGGAAACTTCCCACTTTCTAATTTCTTTCCTTCTTGATCCATAACAGCATATTTTATATAGGTGCCGCCAATATCGAATACCATGTACGCTTTCATCCGACTCACCTCATTTTCATCCTTTGCCCATTCCATGGTTAAAAACCATTGTTTTCGGACAACTGTTTGTACCATTTCCCTGATTTTTTAACCGTTCGTGCTAAATCGTTCTTTAAATCTACTTCCACTAATCCATATCGGTTCTTATAAGCGTTCGTCCATGACCAGTTATCCATAAATGTCCATAGGTGATATCCTAAGCAATTCGCTCCCTCTTCAAGCGCTTTATGCACCCATTTCAGGTGTTCCTGGATAAATTCAATCCGATAATCATCCTCAATAAACCCTTCCACATGACGGAACTTTTCTTCCCCTTCAACACCCATTCCATTTTCCGAAATAAAGAATGGCAGATTCCTATAGTTGTCACGGAGGTCAATCATAATATCATAGATAACTTCCTCGCAGATTTCCCAACCACGGTGCGGATTGATTTTCCTGCCTGGCATGATATAAGGATCAAAAAGATGTTCCGGCATAAACGGAGCATTCTCCGGCTCAGGCTTCTCTTTCGCTTTAACACGGCGCGGCTGGTAGTAGTTCACGCCTAATAGATCAATCGGATTATTTCTAATCACTTCCAAATCACCGGCCTCCACGGCTGGAAGCAGGTCTCTTTCATTTAAAATATCAACCAAATCACGGGGATACTCCCCTTTTGTGACCGGATCAAGGAAGCTGCGGTTAAAGAATAAATCTGAAATATGGGCAGCCTTTACATCTTCGGCATCCTGACTCCGTGGATAAGATGGGGTGAGATTGAGGATAATGCCAATTTTCCCGTCCACATTAATTTTTCTAAAGGCTTCTACTGCCTTCGCATGGGCCACAATGGTATGGTGGGCAACCGTTGCCCCCCGTTTGAAATCCACTATATTTGGATAATGCCAATTATATAAATACCCGGCTTCAACTGGGACAATCGGTTCGTTAAAGGTAAACCAATATTTCACACGGTCGCCAAATAAGCGAAAGCAGGTCTCCGCATAATTCACATAGGCCTCGATGACCTCCCGACTTTCCCATCCACCTTTTTCCTGCATGCACATCGGCATATCGAAATGGTATAAATTCATAAATGGTTCGATGTCATGAGCAATCAATTCGTCGATGACCTGGTTGTAAAAGGCAACGGCCTTCCCGTTTACTTCACCAGTTCCATCCGGAATCAAACGTGACCATTGAATCGAGGTTCGAAAGGAGTTATGGCCCGTTTCTTTCATTAGCTGGATATCTTCTTTAAACCGATGATAGAAATCCGATGTATGCTCCGGGCCAACCCCATGATGAAAACAAGCAGGGTCCACGCTGTACCAATAATCCCAGATACTTTGCTTTCTTCCATCCATCAGCGCTGCGCCTTCCGTTTGCGGGCCTGATGCGGCACTTCCCCACCAAAAGTTTCTTGGAAAACGATAGGTAAGGTTATATTCTTGCAAACTATTATCCATTGATTATCACCATTCTTTTATTTAATTTTTCTCCATTCACTTGGTGTCGTTCCCACACTTTTTTTGAACTGTTTATAGAAATAAGCCGTATCTGAATACCCTACCTTTTTGCCAATTTCACCTGCACGGTAATGGGTGGTTTTGAGGAGCTCCTTTGCCTTTTCCAATCGGTATCGGTTTAGGTATTCCGAAAAAACCGCCCCTACTTCTTTTTGAAATAATTGCCCTAAATAGATGGCATTTACATGAAACTGCTGGCCCAATGTTTTTAACGAAATCCCTTCAACATAGTGGGCATGGATATAATCAAGGACATTTTGGACAATCGGACTGCGATTATTGACTTGCTTATGGATTGAAAAAATTAATTCCTGGCAATATTCCTTCAAAATGGCTTTCATCTCGTCAATTTCAGAGCTATACGCGATTCTTTCGATGGCAGCTGTATAATAGGAGAGATCGTTCGGCTGCAGCGAATAATGGATATAAGAAAGTAAATCAAAGATATATTTTCTGGCAGCTGGCGGGGAGATAAAGCTAGAATTCTTGGTGAGATCCTGAAAAAATGAATCAATCCGTTGTAAACCTTCTCCCTCCGCTTTCAATAGCTGCTTGACAATCGTTTCTTTAAATTCTTGCTGTTTTTTTAATTCTTCATGCTTATCAATCGTCAAATGTTCGGAAAGAAGTACATTTGGGCATGAATATAACTGCAATAAGCTGTATTCCCTTGCTCTCATAAAACTTTCTTCTAATTCGTCTACCGCTTTTACCGGCTTTCCCATCGCTAAGTAGAATAAACCGGCCCCTCTTTTTTCATCTTTTAGCTGCTCTACCAGGCCTTGGTTATATCGATATAGTTCATCTTCCTTTTCGCTCCCTATAATAATGACCAGGTCTTGATTTGGAGTGAATAAACAAACGGCTGCGCAATGTTCCTCAATAAAGGTTCTGATTTCCTTTAGAATCTCAACTCTGTAATAGTTTTCAAAGCTTAAAATAGAAACAGCATAATACGGCTGAGTAAACTGGATATCATATAATGACAATCTTTCCAGACAGTCGTTCTTCTCAATCTCTCCATTTAAAAACCGCCATAAGGTATTGTCCATTAGGGTAGACGGTTCCTGTGCCTGATTACCTCCCGACACTGCATTCATTTTCCGGCCTACATTTTGAATGGTCGATAATAATTCTTCCTCATCCACAGGTTTGACTAAATAGTTTTCGATCCCTAATAACAGACCATGCTTAATATACTTAAACTCTTGATAACCAGTTAAAATTATACATTTCACCTTCGGCTGGATTTTTTTCGCTTCCTCAATTAAATCCAACCCGGACATTTCTCCCATTAATATATCGGTAATTAGGAGATCGACTGGATGTTCCTTAAGATAGGTAAGAGCCTCTTCCCCACTCTCGGCACGCGACACAATTTCAAAGCCATCGTCCTCCCAATCTAGGAGGGCTTGAAGTCCTATGGTAATTAACGGCTCGTCATCAACCAGAAGCACCTTATACATCGCTGGTCCCTCTTACTGGAATAGAAAGTGTCACAATCGTTCCCTTATCTTTGATACTTTTCACAGAAATGCCGAATGCGTTTCCAAATTTCAGTTTTAAACGTTGATGGATATTTCTTAATCCAATTGAATCCATTTCGTCTCCGTCTTCACAATTAAGATGCTGGACAATCATCGCAAGATCCTCCTCCGTTATCCCCTTACCATTATCCTCCACTGTTATTTCCAACGTTTCCCCTAGCTGCGTAGCACGTATGAGCAGCTCATTTTCGGAGTAATCCTTTCTAAAACCATGAACAAAATAATTTTCGATGATCGGCTGCAAAATGAGCTTTTGCACAGGTGTTTGCTCCACGTTACTAGGTATATGAATATCAACCTGTAGTTTGTTTGGGAATTTAAATTGCATTAATTTTAAATATTGATTGACATATTCAATTTCTGTATATAAAGGCACCGTGTCTTTTGATTCTAACGAGTAGCGAAATAGCTTTGATAAATGGAAAATCATTTTACTAGAAGTTTTTGAACCCTCTACGACAGCCACCATCCGTATCGCCTCTAACGTGTTAAATAAAAAATGAGGATCGATTTGGGCCTGAAGCGCTTTTAATTCCGCTTGCTGCTGCTTTAAATTTAACAGGTAAAATTGTTCAATATAATTATTCAATTCATCTAACATCGAATTGATATTGACAGCAATCCTTGATAATTCATCTTCATGTTTGGATTCCGGTATCCTGGCATCCAGATTTCCATTCTCAACCTGCCGAATAATCGAAACAATCTTATTAATACGCCTTGAATAATTTCGAGTAAAGGAATAGGAAATTAAAATGGAAATAATGATGAAGAATATAATGACACCCCACATGGTTCCCCTGACGATCGTAAGCTTTTGCCACCCTCTATCGGGAATAACACTGACATACGTATAATCCCCCTGGTTCGCAATGGTACTGATATAAAAATGGTCATTCTGCCACTTTATTTTTTTCTCATTTGTTTCAGGCTTTATCTGTTTGATCATATCTAAGGGAACATCACCCTTATTGACGGAATAGATGATTTTCCCTTCAGCATCCATGATAAAAAAGGAAGCAGGCACTCCATCGCGCTTTTTGACCATTTTGTCCAGTCGACTAGTAGAATAAAAAATAGTAATCTCACCTATTTTTTTCAAGGTCACTGGATTGTTAACGACAATCTGTTTGGTAAAGGTATCTCTTAGCTGCCTGCCTCGTGGAATACCATCCCCACCAAGATTGGGAATCTCTTCTGAGAGATACAGGCTGCCTAAATGCCTCGGAGAATCGATGATGCTTTTATTCCATCGTAAATTTTGAAAAATGAGCAGGTATTCTACAGAAGGGGTTTCCAACGAACGTAAACTGATCGCGTTAATATCGCTATCTTGACCGAAATAGGCATTGAAATACGTATCAATATTATTCGGTGTAAAGGACTTGCCCTCCGAAAATTTATCGAGACGGTATTCTAAATATTTCGCATAGCCGTTTTGAAGGGCAAAGGACATATCATCAATGACTTCCCCTTTAACATAAAAATCCCTTTTGGACCGATTAATATCTGCATCTTTAGCAGAAAAATAATCCTCCACCCGCTCCATCGTTCTGGTATTGACGTTCACTTCTTTTTGAATAATCACTTCGGAGTAATAGTTCGTAATCGTAACGATTAAAACAATGATGGTTAAAATAATAGTGATAGATGATGCCAAGAATAGTTTATTAAATATTTTTTGAGTAAAACGTCCTTTTCTTCTTAATCCCATTTTGATGTCCTCAAATTATACTTATTGTTTTTTCTAGTCTACCACTGGAAACTATGGTTTCAAATAAAAGCAAGCTGAGATTTTCCACCCAGCTTGACTTTTTTGTTCTTATTATTGCTTGCTCTTCCATTCGTCAAATTGCTTTTGAATTTCTTTTAAGACTTTGTCAATTCCAGCTTCTTTTAACTTCTTATTATATTTTGGCAAGTACTCTTCTGGGTCAACAGAACCTGTTGCCAAAGCTGGATAGAATTCTTTTGAAATATTCGTAATCGATGCAAGCTCAGATCTTACTGGGTCGCTGTTAAAATGAAAACCAAGGGTTGGCGCTATTTTGGCAGATTTGTTAAACTCTTCGAATTTATCCCACTTATCTTTAGGATCATTTTCATACAAATCTAAAATAAAGAAGTTTCCAAGTGAATAAGATGGAACATTATAACGGTCTACACGTGCAGGAAGGTCTTTAATCGTTCCATTGTCATTTTTTTCGTAATGAACGCCTTCTATCCCTTTGTCAACAAGGTTGCGCAGGTATGGGTCAGTATTAAGCAGTGTCAGGAATTCCATTGCTTTCTCAGGATTCTTGGAAGTGGCTGAGATGGCCTGAATGGAACCGGATACAGAATCATTAATGGTAATCGGAGCTTCAGCCGGAACGGAAACAACATCATACTTAGCCGAGCGCGACCATAATAAATCAGCATATGGCTGAGAATCACCCATGCGGACAAACCAGTTTTCTACATCCATTGGCCAGCTGTCTTTACTTGTCGCTGCATCTTCTTTAAGAAATCCAGCCTTATAATATTGATGCATAGTCTTATAGGTTTTCATGGTTAAATCAGATTCAAATTGGTTAATCACATGGTCTCTATCGCCTTCCATTGCAAAGGCAAATGGCATTTCATTATTAAAGATATAATCGTATGGCAGATAGGCTTTGAATGTAGCCATTGGAGTGACGCCAGGTTCATTCTCTTTAATGGTTTTCAGCATTGGTTCAAGATCTTCCAAGGTTTTTACTTTTGAAAGATCAAAGTGGTATTTGTCTACAAGGCGTTTATTAAAGGTATAAACCGATTGTCTAGCTGCCTCTTTATTAGTAGGAACGCCATAAATTTTTCCATTAACTTTAATTCCTTCTAACAGGGCAGGATTAAGAGTCTCTTTAAGTTCTTTGCCCTCTTTTCCTAACATATCGTCAATGTCCTTAAATGCACCTTTTTGGGCATTTTGAACGTAAGAGGTACCGTTCGTAAAGATAATATCAAAGGGTTCCCCTGAATTAATCATCACCTGTGATTTTTGATCCCAATCCCCCCAGTCAATTTGGGTCATTTTCACTGTGGCATTAATTTTTTTCTTTGTATACTGGTTGACTTATGCA
>NZ_JBALSN010000048.1:0-12407 GCF_036966985.1 Neobacillus drentensis
AAAAGGGGGGGTTTTGGTGAAGAGAAATTTGAATAAGTTTAAATACCAACCCTGGTTTCGGACTTGTCGGAGGGTGGCAGCGCAATTAGTTATTCCGTTTGTGGTCTTCCAATTCATTCGAACACTGATCATTCCTACATTCTTTGATATCGTGTTATTAACTTTATTTGTCGCGATTGCTGTGTCGATCTATTTTGAAATCGTTTAGGGAGCCCTTGTAGCAAGGTTACTGCTGCTGGGCTCCTTCTTTTGCTGCTGCCTGCGCATCAATCTCGGTCATTCTCATAACGACATACTCTGAATTTTTCAAATGCCAGTAGCGGTGCTGCAGCTGGCGTACATATTTTAACTCATTTTTCGGGCGCTGCTTCCGATAGTAGCTTTCTGCCACTTGGATGATTGGAATCGGGAGCGCTAAATAGCTGTAGAATAATAATTTTTCGTCGGCTTTAAATGGAAAGTATTTAAAATAATGATAGACCCAATCGACCGCCGTATCGCTTCGCTTTGGATTAGTGTTTAAGGCTCTTGATAAATATGGCAGAAGGTCATGGATCGGTGAGCCATAGCGAGCATTTTCAAAGTTTATAAAATATCCATACCCTTTATCATCATATAAAAAATGCTCAGGTGACAATTTTCCGTGCGTAATCACCATTCGTGCCTTTTCATTGTCTTTCGTTTTTTCATACCATTCTTCAAATTTGGTTTTCGAGAATTTCAGCGCTTGGCTGATTTCATTGTAGTAGAGGCAATAGAGCAATTCGAACGGCGACATGTAGGTCTTTTTTTCACATTCGTCGATGAAACCATCGAGAAATTCCTGTTGTTTTTCATGCTGTTGAAGAGTCTTTTCATAGTGCTCGGTTCTTTCTTCTTTATTCATGGTAATTTCTTTGGCTGATAGAGTATGAAGGCGTGCTAGTTCACGAAAGAGCTGTTGATTTCTGTGCTCGCGGTCTTCCTTTTGTTCATTTGACATCCATGGCATTAGGTAATAGAGATTATTTTCATGTAAAACTGCATACCTGCCGTCCATGGTAGGATAAATCGGAACGATGCGGTTAAATCCTTTTTGGTAAAGAAGATGGACATGGCGAATGAAATCTGCCCCAGTCGACGGGTCAATTTTTTTTAAAGCAAAGGTTCCTTTATTTGAATAAACCTTGAGGACGCTGCCAAAATCCTCTACAAATTGAGGTTCAACAAGATATTGTTTTAAGATCGGTGCAAGTGTGGCTAGATGATTGGAGTTATTCATGAAAACTCAACTCTCTTTCCAATGGAAAAGCGTAATCGCCGCTTAGTGGACGATATTACTGTCATGAAAAGAAGGTGAGCAGGTCAAAAGAACCCGCTCATCTCTTTTAATTATTTTTTTGCAAAGCTGCTAGGTATATATAATACTTGACCTTCGTATACATCTTGATTGATTTCAAGATTGTTGACGCGAAGGAGGTTTTGTACGGATACATCATATCGATCAGCTACGCTGCTCACGGTATCTCCCTTTTGGACGATGCAAATCTTAACTCTTGCTTGCTCCGCATTTTCATCCTTCCGAGCAAAGAACTCGGTTAATGTCATGCTTTTCTTTTTGGCCGGTTTTTTCTTTTTAATATTCTTTGGGGGTGCTTCCTCCGGTGACGAAGAGCTTTCCTCTACCTGACTGACTTCCTCTTCAACATGCTCTGCTGGGTGTGGTTCTGCTTCAAAACCGACCCCTTGCACTTGCTCTGGCTGACTAGCTTCACTTCTTGCTTCCTGGAAATACCACGCTGGCGAGTTCTCTTCACTTTTTACTTCTTCTATATCCCATGATGAATGGTACCCTTCATTTCTTACTTCTTGTAATTCCTCTGAAGGATGGTTTTCTTGATTTCTGGCCTCTTGCAACTCCCATGATGGCTGGTGCTCTTCAATTCTTGCTTCCTGTAACTCCCATGTAGGTTCGTTTTCCTCTTCTTCAATTTCTTCTTGCGGCTGGTAATTGAAGGTCGGAAATTTAGGTAAGACTTCTACACTCTCTTCTTCCTCTTGCTGTTTTCTAGCCTCTGCTTCAAACAAGAAGTTATCTTGGTAGCTGCTCTGAACAGTTTCCAATTCAACTTCTACTTCTTCCACATCTTCATATTCAGGTTCAGCACGATGGACAACCTCAATTTCAGTGGCCTCTTCCTGCGGTTGTTGTTGTTGTTCGGTCGCATATAAGCCGCTAATTGTTAGTTCTGCGGCCAGCTTCAGGCAGCTGCGTTCAGGAATCGAATAGTCAAACGATTCAACGAGAACATCAATATCGTAAATACTCTGAATCCTATTATTTGGGATGGTGATGTCGACAGGGAATCGGTGTGAAAATTCACAAGTTCCTTCCTCCCGGTTATCGACCCTTTCCACAAACTTTTGTGATGTTACACCTTCTTCTTCGTTTTCACTGTTAGTTTCGTAACTTTTATATTCGCCGGTGAGTTCGAGCGAACCTCTTATGGTTACGTACTGGTCGTTTTCCTGGATGGTAATGTCCGGGTCTAAAGAGATGGAAATAAGCTCTTCGACTTCCTGTCCTTTTCTAAACCACAAGGACTCCTCCAAGGAAAAGCGTAGGCACGATTGGTTCTCTTGGGACAAAGCGACTCCTCCTTTCTTTTCCTTCACGCAAAATCACTATGTCACTTACACTCTATGACCCTTAAGCTTTATTTATGATAATTTTGAGGATAAAGAATCGTAGTTTTTGGAGATGAAGTTGTTTTCGAGATTATTTTGTATAAGGAGCGTAGCTGATTCCGCCAAGTTGACTGAGATTCCCGCCGATTATCTAATTTATTCCGCCAAACCCGGACTTTATTCCGCCAACTTTGTTAGGTATTCCGCCAAAACTCGGATGGATTCCGCCAAACCCATTTTTAAGCTCCCCAAAAAGCCAGTCCACAGACTGGCCCAACAAACAAATAATGCTTCTAACCATACAAAAAAACACCCACCAAACCCGGTGGGTGCCAAGAATAGTTTATTTAAGTTTCGAGAAGGCAATCTCCGCTGCATGGATGGTTTTTTCGATATCCTCATCGGAGTGCTCTGTTGATAAGAACAAGCCTTCAAATTGTGATGGAGGTAAGAAGATTCCTTGAAGTGCCATCTCACGGTAGTATGCCGCGAAGAATTCCAAATTGGATGATTTCGCTACATCATAATTAATGACAGCTTCATTAGTAAAGAAGAAGCCAATCATTGAACCTGCACGGTTAAATGTGATTGGAACATCATATTTTTCAGCAGCTGCCTTGAAACCTTTTTCCAATAGATCCCCCTTACGGATGAATTCCTTATAATGCTCTGGAGTTAATTGGCTAAGTGTTTCGTAACCTGCTGTCATCGCAAGTGGGTTACCAGAAAGGGTGCCCGCTTGATAAATTGGACCGCTTGGGGCAATCTGCTTCATGATTTCTGCTTTACCACCGTACGCTCCAACCGGAAGTCCGCCCCCGATTACTTTTCCAAGACAAGTGATATCAGGAGTGATATTGAAATAGCCTTGGGCACAGTTATAACCCACACGGAAGCCTGTCATAACTTCATCAAAAATTAGCAATGAGCCGTTCGCTGACGTTATCTCACGTAAACCTTCTAAGAATCCAGGAAGCGGCGGCACTAGCCCCATGTTCCCAGCAACAGGTTCAACAATGATACAGGCAATATCCTCACCGTATTGTTCAAACGCATATCTTACGCCTTCAAGGTCATTGTAAGCGACTGTGATAGTATTTGAGGCTACCCCTTCAGGTACACCCGGGCTGTCTGGTAAGCCTAGTGTAGCCACCCCAGAACCAGCCTTAATCAACAAGGAATCCCCATGGCCGTGGTAACAGCCTTCAAATTTCAAAATCTTGTTTCGCCCTGTATATCCTCTAGCTAAGCGTAGCGCGCTCATTGTCGCCTCTGTTCCTGATGATACCATCCGAATGACTTCGATGGATGGGACACGTTCAATCACAAGATTAGCTAATTTATTCTCCATTAATGTCGGTGCACCGAAACTTGTTCCAAGTTCAGCGACCTTTTTCAAGCCTTCTACTACACGGTCATTCGTATGACCAAGGATGAGCGGTCCCCATGAAAGGACGTAGTCAATGTATTCATTGCCATCAATATCATAAATTTTTGACCCTTTGCCTCGTTCCATGAAAATCGGGTCCATATTTACTGATTTAAAAGCACGTACCGGACTATTTACTCCGCCAGGCATAATAGCTTGGGCTTCTTTAAATGCTTCTATCGACTTTGTATACGAACGCATACCGTTCCCTCTTTTCATATTATTGGTCTTCTCTTAACCAGCGAACCGCATCTTTTGCAGCATAGGTAATGATCAAGTCTGCACCCGCGCGTTTCATGCCCATTAACATTTCAAGCACGGTATTTTTTTCATCAATCCAGCCGTTTTGTGCTGCCGCCTTAACCATTGCATATTCTCCGCTTACATTATAAATAACAATTGGTAAATTAAAGGTGTTTTTCATATCACGGACGATGTCTAGGTACGGCATACCTGGTTTCACGATTAAGAAATCTGCCCCTTCAGCGACATCAGATTCTGCTTCTCTAAATGCTTCCATCCGGTTCGCCGGATCCATTTGATAGGTCTTACGATCACCAAATTGCGGCGCACCCTCCGCTGCTTCACGGAAAGGACCATAGAACGCTGAAGCATATTTCACAGCATATGACATAATCGGAATCTCAGTAAATCCTGCTTCATCCAATCCCGCACGAATAGCGGCAACAAAGCCGTCCATCATGTTAGATGGGGCAATAATGTCTGCTCCTGCTTCTGCCTGAGCAATAGCCGTTTTTACAAGCAATTCAAGAGATTGATCGTTAAGAATCTTCTCCCCTTCAACCACTCCACAATGACCGTGGCTTGTATATTCGCAAAGACATGTATCAGCAACAACAATAATTTCAGGGAATTTTTCTTTGATAAAACGTGTCGCTACCTGAACGATCCCGTGGTCGTGATAGGCTTGTTCACCGCATGCATCTTTCGTTTTCGGAATGCCGAATAGTAAAACCGACTTAATTCCGTGTGCCACGATATCATTCATTTCTGCCTCTAGATGATCCATCGATACTTGGTAAACACCCGGCATGGATGATACTTCATTGCGGATATTTTCACCTTCATAAATAAAAAGTGGATAAATGAAGTCCTCTGCTTTGAGGTGATTTTCACGAACAAGTGAACGCATACTCGCACTCGAGCGTAAGCGGCGATGACGTTTAAATTGAAGTTCCATTTATTATTCCTCCGTCTCTAAATATGCAATCATACTACTAATCATTTCTTTTACGGTATACTCTTTAGGTGACGCATGGACCGTTAATCCATAGTCATGTAATTTTTTCTCGGTAACTGGACCAATACAGCCAATAAGGCAGTTACCAAGCTGTTTGTCCAATCCATACTCTTTAACGACAGTCATTAAATGATCAACCGTTGAAGGGCTTGTAAAGGTAAGAATATCGATTTGTTGATCCGCTAGCATCCTAGCCAACATATCGCGACTTTCATCCGGCAGATATGTCTCGTAAATGACAACCTCATCCACTTGAGCACCCCATTCAGTTAAGGACTTCGCGATATACTCCCGGGCAAGATTTCCTTTCGGAAGCAGCACCCGTGCACCCCTATCCAATAATGGGCGAAATTCTTCCACGAACGTTTCTGCCACATAGGCGGACGGAACAAACTCAGGTGAGAATCCCATTGCTTCCAAAACCTCTGCTGTCTTTTTTCCAATCACAGCGATTCTCGGAAACGATCGACCCGCCTCTTTCTTTTTTAAAAAAGAAAAGAAGGTTTCAACTGTGACATTGCTAGTAAAAATAATCCAGTCATATGTATCAAGTGCCAAAAAAGCATTGTGAAGGCGTTGATTTTTTTCAATCGGACGAAAGGCAATAAGAGGGATTTCGATTGGAATCCCTCCGTACCTTTCAACAAGCTGTGAAAAGGATTTTGCTTGACCTTCGCCTCTTGGTACAAGAACGGTCTTATCAAGCAAAGGGAACGTTTGGGTCATTGACCTTCAAGCTCCCGTTTTACCTTCTCAATCAGGTCCTTACCACCCTTTTGTATTAAAAGGTCAGCTGCCTGCACACCAAGCTCTTCTGGGTTATGCCCTCTCACTTCTTCTTTAATGATTTCATGTCCTTCTGGTGAAGCCACTAACACATTTAGGATAATTTCATCATTGTCAGCCACATAGGCGAAGCCGGCAATTGGTACCTGACACCCACCCTCCATTTTTTGAAGGAAGGCACGCTCGGCACGGACCGCTCTTTCTGTTTTCTTACAAGTGAATTTTTCAAAAAGTTCTAGAAGTTCTTTATCATCTTCACGGCACTCGATCGATAATGCGCCTTGACCCACCGCTGGAATACAAAGGTCAGCATCCAAAAATTCAGTGACTACGTCTGAAGTCCAGCCAAGGCGGGAAAGGCCTGCAGCTGCTAGAATAATCGCATCGTATTCTTCCGTTTCTAATTTTGCTAATCTTGTATCTACGTTACCACGAATCCATTTAATCTCTAAATCGGGACGCGCCACTAATAACTGAGCACTGCGGCGCAGGCTGCTTGTCCCGATAATTGCACCGGGTTTTAAATCTTTTAACTTTACATGTCCTCTGGAGATTAGCGCATCTCGGTGATCCTCACGGAATGGGATACAACCGATTGTAAGTCCTTCTGGTAAAACAGCTGGCATGTCTTTCATACTATGCACGGCCATATCAATCTCTTTATCAAGCATAGCCTGCTCGATTTCTTTTACAAATAATCCTTTACCGCCAACTTTTGAAAGGGTAACGTTAAGAATTTGATCCCCTTTTGTGACGATTTCTTTCACTTCAAATTCGAAACGAGGATCCAACTTCTTTAATTGGTCCATCACCCAATTTGTTTGTGTTAAAGCCAGTTTACTTCGTCTAGAACCTACAATGATTTTTCTCATGAATGTGCCTCCTGAGGTGGTTATGCCCTACGCATACCATAAATGAAAAGATGATAATCTACCAAATAAGAAAAAGTTAATTAGGACAATTAAAAATGCCGCTGTATTCCAAATGGCCAATTTTCTGCCAGATAAATTTTTCATAATATGCAAATATAAAAGGATACTATAGGCTATTAATAACAGAAATGATCCAACGATTTTCATAT
Organism: Neobacillus drentensis; assembly: GCF_036966985.1. GTDB lineage: Bacteria > Bacillota > Bacilli > Bacillales > Cytobacillaceae > Neobacillus > Neobacillus drentensis_E. The sequence goes on from NZ_JBALSN010000048.1 coordinate 7,225, forward strand.
CGTACCATGGCATCCCAGGAACCTTAAGAAAGGCCCACTGCAGTCCTAAAATTAAACTCAGCAGCAACATTGGCACACCGATCACAGCCAATATGTAGGATGATTTTTCGAGTTTATCTAAGTCGGCTAGCCGTATAAGCCTAGTGCCCCACTTTTTCCTTTTTAATAAATCATATTGAAGCAAATATAATGATGAGAAAACAAAGGATAGGGAAAATGCACCATATGAAAGAATAGCCATCGTAATATGAATCAACAATAGTTCGGAAACAAGCTGCTTTGCCATGATATGCGAACTATACTGCATTGGGGCAAATGTATGAATGGCCATTACCGTAAAGCCAAGGATATTCGTGAAAAAAACGATAAAATCAACCCGTAATAAATGATTGATCACAATGGATAATGTAACCAATATCCAAGCATAAAAATAAAGTCCCTCAAAAATCGTTAATACCGGAAATCTGCCTGTTTTATACATATAGATTCCGAGAAAGACGGTTTGCAAAACCCATACAAACGCAAGTAACCAGAAAGCAATACGGTTTGCCTTCCGGTTATGGTGTAGAAAATCGAAAAAATATAACAACACACTAAAGGCGTAGAGAACAACGGTTAATTCGTGAAGCCTTGTCATAAAGACATTAAACATAGAATGTACCCCTTATGACTGAAAGGAAGCCCGCGGTGTTGTAACCGGTATTTGATTGGTTTCGGCTGCTTTCGAATGTTGTTCTTGGACAAGCTCTTCAATATTAAAAATTTTCATGAATAATTCCATTGCCTGATTTGCGTCAGGACGCGCAGCCAATTCTTTTGCTTGTAAAATCGGATCCTTTAAGAGCTGGTTGATGATACTCTTTGTATGCTTATTTAAAACTTTTAAGTCACGTTCTGATAAATTTGGTAATTTCCTTTCCAAACTTACCATCGTTTCAGATTGAATCGCATGGGCTTTTTCCCTTAGTGCTGAGATGACTGGCACCACTCCAAGCGTTCCAAGCCATTGCTTGAAATCCACGATTTCTTTTTCAATCATGAGCATGATTCTTTCAGCTGCTTTCTTGCGCTCTTGCAAGTTGGCCTCAACAATACCTTCTAAATCGTCGATATCGTATAAAAAGACATTATCAAGTTCACCGATTCTTGGATCTAAGTCACGTGGTACAGCAATATCAACCATAAATAATGGCTTCCCTTTGCGTTTTTTCTCAACGCCAACCATCATTTCTTTTGAAATAACAAAGTCTTTCGAACCAGTTGAACTGATAAGGATATCAGCTTCCACCATTGCTTTCTCTAATTCAGCCAATGTTCTCGCTTTACCGCTGAATCGATTCGCTAAATCGATCGCCTTTTCATACGTTCGGTTAATGACCGTAACTTGTTTCACGCCATTTCCGTGAAGGTTTTGAGCCGCTAATTCTCCCATTTTTCCTGCACCGAAAATTAACACATGTTTGTTAGCAAGTGACCCAAAAATTTTCTTGGCTAATTCGACGGCTGCATAGCTGACAGAAACGGCATTGGCGCCAATATCTGTTTCTGAATGAGCACGTTTGGCAAGGGTAATCGCTTGTTTAAACAAATGGTTAAATACAGTACCAGTTGTTGCTTCCTGCTGTGCCAACATGAAGCTCGTACGAACCTGTCCAAGGATTTGTGTTTCTCCTAAAACCATGGAATTAAGTCCGCAAGTCACGTTAAATAAATGATCGATCGCCCCATCATCTTCATACACAAATAAGAACGGAGAAAATTCTTTTTGTTCTAATCCGAACCATTCTGACAGAAATTCTTTAATATAATAGCGGCCCGTATGTAATTGATCTACCACCGCATAAATTTCCGTACGATTACATGTAGACAAGATGATATTTTCTAGGATGCTTTTTTTGGTATTTAGCTTTTTAATGGCATGTGCAAGGTCGGCTTCATTAAATGACAACCGCTCGCGAATTTCAACAGGGGCAGTTTTATAGTTTATACCGATCACTAATGTATGCATTTGTAAGGACACCCCCAATAGATATTACAACTTAACTAGTATGATTATATCATGAGCAATTTCGACTTTTGCTCCTAAAATGTGAACAGAAAACGAAACTATATGGTAATATATTAAAGTAAAGTCGCCGATTAACAATCCCAATAGGGACAGTTTACCAACGTTTCCTTTAGACTTTCTTAATCATGATAAATGTTTTTTTAAAATACTTCCCTATGTACAGTACCAAAAAAATGGACAAGATTCAAGAGAACCTTACTGGAAGTGTGGTGTTTTTAATGAAGAATCAACGAGTTTTTCCTGGGATCATTCTTATCGGCTTTGGTGCTTACTTTTTGTTGCAGCAATCCGGCATAACTATTTTTCAACAATTTTTCACATGGCCGACACTACTCATTATTGTCGGAATTGCTTTTCTAGGTCAGGGGTATTCTGCACACGAGTACGAGGCAATTCTTCCTGGGGTTATAATGGCTGGCTTTGGACTCCATTTTCACCTGGTCGGCAAGATGTCCTTTTGGCCAAGTAACACGATTGGAATGCTAATATTAATTATTTCTGTAGGTTTTTTCCTGCGCTTTCAAAAGACGAATTCTGGTTTATTTCAAGCATTCCTCTTTCTTATTTTAGCTGTTCTCCTCTTATTTTATGATAAAATTACTGCATATTTTGATTTACTCCAAAACGGTATGAGTTTAGTGTGGAAGTTTTGGCCCGCCCTGCTCATCGTCGTTGGTATTTATTTTTTACTGAAGAAAAAAAAATGACGCCTGGCGCAATTGCCAGGCGTTTCTTTTTACATATAGCTCTTAAGTGCTGACCATGCTTCATCTTTCCCAAGTCCAGTTTCTGAAGAGAAAAGAATCATTTGGTCATTTTTATCAAGGTCTAATGTCTCTCGGACAACTTTTAAATGCTTTTGCCATTTCCCTTTTGGGATCTTATCAGCTTTTGTTGCGATGATTATACAAGGGATCTCATAATGCTTTAAAAAATCATACATCATCACATCATCTTTTGATGGTGGATGTCTAAGGTCAACAATTTGCACAGCTGCTCTCAGTTGCTCGCGTGATGTAAAATAGGTTTCGATCATTTTTCCCCACGCTGCCCGCTCTGATTTAGAGACTTTCGCGTACCCATAACCTGGAACATCCACAAAATGAAGCATTTCATTTATTAAGTAGAAATTTAGCGTTTGTGTTTTTCCCGGCTTGGAAGAGATTCTCGCCAAACCTTTTCGATTGAGCATTTTATTGATAAAAGAAGATTTACCGACATTGGAACGGCCGGCAAGCGCAAATTCAGGTAAATCTGTTTCTGGATATTGTTCTGGCTTTACAGCACTGATGACTATTTCTGAACTGACTACCTTCATTGTACTTCACCTTCCAAAAGGGCATGCCTCAAGACTTCATCCACATGGGAAACAAGGACAAAATCCAGTTCATTCCTTACGCTTTCTGGGATATCATCAATATCCTTTTCATTATCTTTTGGAAGAATAATCTTCGTTAAGCCAGCGCGATGGGCACTAAGGGTCTTTTCTTTCAAACCGCCAATCGGAAGGACTCTTCCTCTTAACGTAATTTCTCCTGTCATCCCAACTTCGCGGCGGATTGGCCGGCCTGACAATGCGGATACCAGCGCTGTTGCCATGGTAATTCCTGCTGATGGTCCATCCTTTGGAACGGCACCCTCTGGCACATGAATATGGATATCATATTTTTCATGGAAATCTTCTTCAATACCTAGTTCTTCCGCTTTAGAACGGATATAACTAAACGCTGCTTGCGCGGATTCCTTCATGACGTCGCCAAGCTTACCAGTTAATACAAGTTTCCCTTTACCTGGAGCTAAAGATACTTCGATCTGGAGTGTGTCTCCACCCACAGTTGTATAGGCTAACCCGGTCGCTACTCCGACCTGGTCTTCGCTTTCTGCCATTCCATAATGGAATCTTGTTTTTCCTAAAAACTCTTCGATATTCTTTTCGGTAATGATGACGCGTTTCTTTTCACCGGAAACAATAATTTTTGCGGTTTTCCGGCAAAGAGTCGCCATCTGACGTTCTAGACTTCGAACGCCAGCTTCCCGTGTGTAGTAACGAACGACTTTTAGAATCGCATCATCGCGGACTTGAAGAACTCCTTTGGAAAGACCATTTTCATTCATTTGTTTTGGAAGCAAATGATCTCTACAAATATGAACCTTTTCAAGCTCAGTGTATCCGGCAATTGTGATAATTTCCATTCTATCCAATAACGGTCCAGGAATCGTTGATAGATTGTTGGCTGTTGCAATAAACATGACCTTAGATAAATCATAGGTTTCTTCTATATAATGGTCGCTAAAATTACTATTTTGTTCTGGGTCTAGAACTTCCAGCATGGCACTCGAAGGGTCCCCGCGGAAATCACTGGACATTTTATCAATTTCATCGAGTAAAAAGACAGGGTTAATGGTTCCTGCTTTTTTCATTCCTTGGATGATTCGTCCTGGCATGGCACCCACATAGGTCCTGCGATGCCCGCGAATTTCGGATTCATCACGCACTCCGCCAAGTGAAACACGAACAAAATGACGATTGAGTGACGTTGCAATCGAACGAGCCAGGCTTGTTTTACCAACCCCTGGAGGTCCTGCTAGACAAAGGATTGGTCCTTTTAACGAGTTGGTCAGCTTTTGAACCGCCAAATATTCGAGGACACGTTCCTTCACCTTTTCAAGACCATAATGGTCCTGATTCAAGATTTTTTCTGAACGGTTAATGTCAATGTCATCTTCCGTTTTATTCGACCAAGGGAGACTAATAAGCCAATCAAGGTAGTTTCGGATCACAGCACTTTCTGCTGAACTGGTTGGTACCTTTTCATACCGGTCTAATTCCTTTTGTGCTGCTTTTAGCACATGTTCAGGCATGCCCGCTTGCTCAATTTTTTTCGTAAGCTCAGCAATTTCACCGGTTTTGCCTTCTTTATCGCCTAATTCCTTTTGTATCGCTTTCATTTGCTCACGTAAATAATACTCTTTTTGTGTCCGTTCCATCGAACGCTTAACACGCTGACCAATCTTTTTCTCTAAATTCAAAACTTCTTTTTCATTATGGATGATATCAATTACTTTGTTCACTCTTTCTTTGATATCGGTTGTTTCTAGGATTTCTTGCTTTTCC
>NZ_JBALSN010000048.1:12435-14272 GCF_036966985.1 Neobacillus drentensis
CCTTCAACTTGATCGGTAAGTGGGAGGAAATGATATCTGCCATTCTGCCAGGCTCTTCAATATCTGCAACAGATGCATAGGTCTCTGCAGAAATCTTTTTCGATAATTTTATGTATTGTTCGAAATAGTCAAGCATGGTTCTCATTAGGGCTTGATCTTCGACATCCTTCGTATCTGGGTCATCATAGGTAACGATTGTAACCGCATAGTAGTCTTCTTCATCATGAAATGAAGTGATTTCCCCGCGATTTAATCCTTCTACCAAGACCCTTATCGTGCCATTTGGCAGTTTAAGCATTTGTTTTACTTTTGTTAATGTTCCTATCGTGTATAAATCCTCTTCAGAAGGGTCATCAATTGAAACCTCCTTTTGAGTGGTTAAGAAAATTAAATGGTCATCTACCATTGCTTTTTCAAGTGCTTGTACTGATCTTTCACGTCCAACATCTAAATGCAGGACCATGGTCGGATAGACGAGCAATCCTCGAAGCGGCAGGAGGGGGACGATCAATTCGTTCTTTTTCGTCAAATTACTGCACCTCCACATGCAAACAATTTTTCACTGCAAAATCAGAATGGTCTTTGTACAATTCTATCCTATTTATTTTTAAGTGTCTATTTTTAGAGAAAGCTGGTTGATTCTCTTTTCAGCATACGTTTATTTTCCCCAATCATTCCGATTTCTTTCTATAATGTTGATAGAAAACTTTTGATAAAATAGGCAAAAAACTTCGGCTTGCAGATGGACCACAAACCGAAGTTTTAATTAGATACTCTCTTTTTTAGATAGCTCAATCGATGCAGGGATCGCATCCATTTTTTGATAATCATTTACTAGCGCAATCTCGAATACTTCATGCAGGTGGGAAACGGGAATAATTTTTATTCCATCAATCTCATTTAAAATGGTTTGCATGTTTTCCTCTGGAATAATCACTGTTTTTGCGCCTGCTTTTTTCGCAGCTTTTACTTTTGGATACACCCCGCCAATCGGTTTGACATTTCCATGGATACTTATTTCTCCTGTCATGGCAACCGTGTTGTCGATTGGAATTTTATAGATGGCAGAGTATATGCCAGTCGCCATCGCAATTCCTGCCGATGGTCCGTCGATTGGAACACCGCCCGGGAAATTCACATGGATATCAAAGTCGTTAGCTGGGACACCCATTGATCGTAAAACCGTAATTACATTTTCAATGGAACCGCGCGCCATACTCTTCCGACGAATCGATTTGCCTTGTCCGCCGATACTTTCTTCATCAACAATACCTGTGATATTGATTGTCCCTTTATCTTTGGCAGGAATGACGGTCACTTCAATTTCAAGGAGCGCACCTGAATTTGGCCCATAAACAGCCAAGCCATTAACGAGACCCACATGGGATAAATCATTAATCTTTCGTTCCATTCTCGGAGACATTTGACTCGCATGGATAACCCACTCGATATCCTCATCCTTGATATAATCGCGTTCCTCTGTTATCGCAAGTCCTGCCGCAATTTGAATTAAATTCACTGTTTCGCGACCATTCCTTGCATAGTTTGATAACGTATTGACACCTGTTTCGTTGATATGTAGGTTCACTTTTTGGGCAGCCTTATTCGCAATTTCAACGATTTCTTCCTGTGTTAAATCCCGAAAGAAAACCTCCATACAACGGGACCGAATCGCAGGGGGAATTTCACTTGGTGTCCTTGTCGTAGCGCCTATTAACCGGAAATCGGCTGGAAGGCCATTTTTAAAAATATCATGGATATGGGTTGGGATTTGATTATTTTCCTCATGGTAATACGCACTTTCAAGGAAGACCTTCCGATCCTCTAATACCTTTAA
>NZ_JBALSN010000049.1:0-4993 GCF_036966985.1 Neobacillus drentensis
TTTTTAAAGGTGACCGTTTAGTTGATGAATTAAGGCAAGGGGATCTTTTTTATTTGAAAATATTAGCTGATAAATATAATGCGGGTACAAAAGAAATGGGGTTTAAAACAGAACAATTAGATAAAATCATCTTAAAAAATGAAAATTACACAAAGAAACCAATTTTCAGTAAAATATATGTGACTGTTGATAATATCCGAAGCAAGACAAAAATTAAATTAGTGGATAAAAAAAACCTCCGCTTTAGGGTAAATGTTAAACTGGATTCAAGGGTTCTAGAGATGACTCAGGCCTTGGATTTAGGTAAACCGGCATCCATAAAGCTGCTTGAAAGCAAGTTCAATCACCAAATGAAAAAGAAAATGGAAGAGTTACTTATCCATTTTAGGGATATAGGAATTGACCCAATCGGATTTGGAAATGAATACGAGGCACATCTAAGAGGAAAAACGATCACAAAGAAAGAGTGGGACAGAGTATATAAGGACGCAACATTTGAAATTCACGTGAACAATACAATAGAACGAACCGGTGTAATCGATTAACAAACCAATTCCTTTCTTCTTTTTCAAATCTTTGTTAAACTAATCACGAAATGGAAAAGAATAAAGGTTGCAGGTGATTGTATGAAAGCTAGGTTTTTATTAATTATCATGGTTCTTTCGACTTTGATCATGACAGCATGTGGTCAAAAAGAAATAGAAAATGCTGTCGATTGGCCTGTTAAGGAGTTTACAGCAACCGATCAAGACAATAAATCCTTTGGTTTAAAGGATTTAAAGGGAAAAGTATGGATTTCAGACTTTATTTTCACCAGCTGTGCAGATGTCTGTCCACCGATGACAGCCAATCTGACGAAATTACAAAAAATGGTTAAGGATGCAGGGTTGAAAAATATTGAACTTGTGTCATTCAGTGTCGACCCTACAGTAGATAAGCCGGAAGTAATGACACGATATGCGGAGCAATTCCAAGTAGATTTTAAAAATTGGTCCTTTCTGACTGGCTACTCACAGGCCTATATTGAAAACTTTGCCTTAAAAAATTTCAAAGCACTGGTTAAAAAACCACAAGAGGGTAATCAAGTCATCCATGGTACATCCCTTTATTTAGTAGACCAAGAAGGCCATATTCGAAAAACCTATGATGGTTACAAGAATGTTCCCTTTGATGAAATAATTCACGATATGAAAGCATTGCAATAGACCTTTGGACGGGTCTATTTTTTTTGGCAGGAATAGGATATAGTACATATTGTTTCGAATGATTCAAGGCGTGCTATAATAAAAATAATTTAGAAGGCAGGTGAAAATGAAGATGAAAAAGCTTTTCCCCCTTCTAATTCTCTCTGTATTATTCCTATGTTCATGTAATCCAGTTGACCAGTTGACACTACATTCTGAAAAGAAAACCGCTGCACAAGCCTTTGCCCAAGTTCCCGCAGACTTTGTCCCTCGTAAATTAACTGTTTTATCTGCTGGCGATTCACTCACCCAAGGGGTAGGGGATAGTACAAACAAAGGCGGATACTTGCCATATTTAGAAACCATGCTTGAAAAAGAAAAGGGAATCAAGGAAGTTGATTTCTATAATTATGGTGTGAAAGGCAATCGGACAACTCAACTATTAAAAAGATTGAAGACATCAGAACTGAAAGGTACACTTAAAAAAGCAGATTTGGTCATTTTAACAATTGGCGGCAACGATATTATGAAAGTAGTCAAGGACAATATTGAAAACCTTCAACTCTCCACGTTTACCGCCGAAAAAGCATCATATCAAAAACATTTAACGCAAATTTTTGACCTTATTCATCAGGAAAATCCCCATGCACAGGTTGTTTTAGTGGGTTTATACAATCCATTTTCTAAATGGTTTTCAGAAATTAAAGAGTTGGATGAGATTGTAGCTGACTGGAATAAAGCCGGACAATCGGTCATAGCCAATTATCCCAATGCCTATTTTGTTCCAATTGAAGATATGTTTTTAAATGCAACAGAAGACCTTTTATTTACTGATAATTTCCATCCAAATGACAAAGGCTATGAGTTGATTGCACAAAGGTTGAACGAGACCGTAGAAGAACAAGTATTACCTGGATTGGATAAGCCGCCATATATGGTTAATACAGAGGAGAATTAGATGAAAAACAAATGGAAAATAGGATTCCTGATCTTGCTGGGAATCAACCTTTTGTTCGCTATTATTATTTTGCCCCTAATGATGTTCCCACCTGAAGGCCCGGAAACCAGCAAAATGAAAGGGCTGGTGGGTGAACATGTTTCCTTTCATGTTAAATCCAATAAGAATGATTTAAATCAATTAATTAATCATTATCTTAAAGAAGAGGCTGTGGGTTCGATTGACTATCAAGTCGTTCTGGGGGATGAAGTCGAACTGTATGGTACCTTGCCGTTTTTTAGTGAAGAATTAAATATGAAATTAACCTTTAAACCGAGTGCCCTTGAAAATGGTGATTTGGTATTAAAGCAAAAATCAATGACAATCGGGAGTTTACACCTGCCCATTTCATACGTTCTTAATTTTATTAGCGATAATTATAAAATCCCAAAAGGTGTCGAGATCAGACCAAAGGGTAAACTGATTTATATCAATATGCAGCAATTGAAATTAAAAAGTGATATTAAACTAAAAGCGGACAAATTTGACCTGAAAAAAGATGACATTAGGTTTACGATATTAGTTCCAGTGAAATAGGTGCCTCGTTATATTAGAGGCACCTATTTTTAATCCTTAATTTTGATGAATTGGAATGCTGGTTCATTATTTGCAAGACCAACGAACACAATCGTATAACTTTCATTTGGTAAAAATTGAACTCTCGGCATCGGTAATAGTACGTTTTTTGTATCTGCCTCCCTGATCTCCAAATCTACTGTCATTGGTGTTAAACCTAAATAATCAGTAGCCTGCTTATACGATACTTTTGGGAAAACCACATCTCTGTCTTTCACTGCAATATCTAAGGGCGGGGTATCTAGTGACAAGTTGATAAAGCGAACTTTCGATTCATTTGCTGGGACCTTTGGTTTATTCTGGAAAACTAACAAGCGCATTTTCTTCACAGAGTCAATAGCTGTAAGTGTGTACGATTTTGCAGGTTCAACGGTAATCTTTTTATTTAAAACACTGTCGACCATATTTCCCGCTGGGTAAATATCAATATGATGTTTGCCTGCTTTTAATGATAGGTAACTACTTACATTATTAAATGGTAAGTTCCTTATCACTCGATGCCCATCAATATAAATATCAACGTTAGGGGAATCAGGGGAGGTGTGGAGGACACGAATATACGCTTCTCCTTGGACTGGTTGAGGATTTGTTCTCATGAAGTTCATCGCTTTATTCATATATTGGATATGTTTTAGGTAATAATGCATGTGTAAGTTGGGAAACGAGTATTTATAAAATTGAGCCAACAAATCATACATAGCTGCTTTTTGAAGATAATCGGGATGAGTTCTTTTCTCGGACATATTATCAACTCCTATCAAATGGATTACACCATAATTTATTCAAGCTTAAATAGGTAGGTGTCTAACTTCTTCTGCTCAAAATTGGAATTTTTACATTTTTTATTTACAAATGGGAATATTACACATATACTTATAACAAATATATTTGAAAGTGGGTGACGTGCAATGTTAATTGAAACAATGAGAGCAATCAGTCAGTTGAATATTGTTAGTTGCACAGCCCAATGTTTACCTCGTTAGGGTTCCTTTGTACATTTATTCCAATAGCGAATAAACCATGGGCTGTGTGTGCCTATGGTTTTTTATTATGTAAAAAATAATGATTCGCTGGAGGAATACAAATGAATTTAGTAACAATCGGGTTAACTGAAACGGTAAAATATCATTTTGATACTTTAAATACAAATGAAGAAATGATTCTAGGTCGTGTCGCACTTGAACATAAACGAATGTATCGGGTCTGGACGGAGCAGGGGGAATTATTGTGTGAGGTTTCTGGCCGATTTAATTTTAATGCGCTCCACCGTGAGGACTTCCCGGCTGTTGGAGATTGGGTAGCACTTAAACCGAGACGCAACGAAGGGAAAGGAACCATTTTAGCCATCATGCCACGGAAAAGTAAGTTCTCAAGAAAGTCAGCAGGGCTAACCTCAGAAGAGCAAATTGTGGCCACCAACGTCGACACAGTGTTTCTCGTCAATTCATTAAACGAGGATTTGAATTTAAGGAGGATTGAACGCTATCTATTGCTTGCATGGGAAAGTGGGGCAAATCCTGTTATTGTTTTAAGTAAAGCAGACCTTTGTCAGGATCTTGATCGTAAGTTTGCTGAAGTTGAAGGAGTAAGTATGGGAGTTCCTGTGATTGCTGTGAGTGCAGAAACGGAGAGTGGTTTAGAGAAATTAGAACCATTCTTGCAGCCGGGAAAAACAATTGCTTTGCTTGGATCCTCAGGGGTAGGTAAATCAACATTAACGAATCGTCTTTTAGGTGAGGAAAAACAAGTGGTTCAGGATATTCGCTTGACAGATGATAAAGGACGCCATACCACGACGCACCGAGAACTAATCCTGCTTCCCAATGGTTGTGTCTTGATTGATACGCCAGGAATGAGGGAATTACAGCTTTGGGAAAGCACGGACGGTTTATCGGAAACCTTTTCAGACATAGAAGAACTAGCCACCTCATGCCGCTACCGGGATTGTCAGCATATGAATGAGCCTGGCTGTGCGGTGGTGAGGGCGATTGAAGAAGGATTGGTAGCAGCTGAACGGTTAATTAGCTACAATAAACTGCAAAAAGAATTAGCGTTTATCGAACGAAAGGCGGATAAACGGGCCCAAGCTGAAGTCAAAAAACAATGGAAAAATTTGAACAAACAAATTAAACAGCAACGGAAAAGCTATTAATGGAAAGCTGAACAAGTTAGGTCGATATCGACCATGACTTGTTCAGCTTTTTTATGGTCTATGAAATTTTATTTTTACTAAATC
>NZ_JBALSN010000050.1:0-13608 GCF_036966985.1 Neobacillus drentensis
ATCTTGATTTATATATTTATACTCAAAGTATTTAATTCTTGCAGAAGGACCGAAATCACTATTAGTCCAGTTGATATAATCAAACTTCACATTTAATTTACCGGATTCATTTACTATCATTGTGACTGAAAACCAAGGTTCTTGGTCATTATCAATAAATACCTTTTGAAGTACATGGGTTAGTTCAAATAATTCATGAAGTGCAGTATTATAGAGTCTCTTATCTACACCATAAAATTTGGGGATAAAATGTGAAAAAACAGCTTTTTCATTATCTGCTTTTGGTATAAAAAAGAAAAAAACTCCTCCTTCTTTCCCCTTCACTTCTCCATTAAAGTAAAAATTACTCCATTCAACAGGAATCATATCATTAATCTTTTGAGCTATTTGTTGATATAATTTATTTGATTTTTGTTCAAAGCTCATCATTGTCAACCTCCTGATTCATTCACAATCTCACGAATCACTGGGTATATATTTTACATCCATTTACTCATTCCCCCAGTTTTACGATGAACTGTTCGGCAATCTATATTGTAAAGATAATAGAAATTATAAAAATAGATTCAAAGCTCATGTAGCTTTGAATCCTGACTTCATCTATCTTGCTTCTCCATAACTATTAGGAGAAACTATAATTTCTTGTAATAATGTTATTAAATTTAACTACTTATTCGATCATTCATTCGTGCCAATATATTTAATACTTTTATAAAACTCATTTTCACTTCATAATCATTGCCAACGAAAAGTACTTCCTCTATCCCCTTGTTGATAGAATGGTTTAATACCTGATACAGACTATTTATATCGACGGATGCTGAAAATTCATTTTTGTAACCATGCTCCAAAGACTCTTTTTTACTTTCATCCTGGTTTGTATAAATTTTAATAGTTTTTTCAATTTGCAGTGGAGAAAACTGATTAAAGATTAGCTCTTCCCCTGTTGTCTCTTTTGCAGGTATGATCCATAATTTTTTTGACCCAAATTTCATTTGATTAAACAGAGTCATAATCTTGTATTCTTGTTTTTCTAAAACAGGCTGGCGCTGCACTGCTAGTAATGAGGTATTTACTAAATCATATACATTGGTGGTCAACGTATTTTTCCCTTCATCAACAATTAATCCACTGACCCCAGAAAACATCGCATTAAACAAAAAAACCGTTAATTCCTCAATGGCTACTTTCTTATATAAACCAACCTCATCTTTTTTCAAGTTGTAATGGTTCGTATATTCCTTTGCAATCGTTTCCTCAGTAAATAACCAAACGCTCGGAGTATCGTTATATCCTATTCCGCAGAAAATGGGAGCCGTCCCATCCTTAATGCTTTCTACTGATGATTCCTTCCTTACCACCGTAAACAAGTCTTTTGTTTTGACGATATCGAAGATAATTTTTTCATAACAGGATTGAAATTGTTCTGACGATTCTTCGTATCTATTTAATAAAGCAATCTTTTCCTGTACAAGACTTTCTGTCATCGATCAAGCCCCCCTTATTCAAAAAGCTCCGTTTCTATTTTAAAACACTCCTCTAAAGTAACTTCTCTTCGAATCGTGTTCTTGCTCAGATAATCTTCCTTTACATGAATAAGTTGAAAGTCATCAACAGATCCGAGTCTTTTCGTATACAGATCTCTATCTTGATAATCAAGATTACACTCTTTGCCTAAATTGGGATCCGACGTCACAATTTCTATCTCTTTATCATCCTGGAAAATACGGGTAACAAAAAATTCATGATTTTTGTATCGGGCGATAAAATATTCCCGATATAACTCCGTAACCTCTTCCTTTTTTACTTCTTTTTCATGTAAATCTTTATCGTATGCAGACATAGCAGATGTGAAACCAGGTTCGTTTCGGTGCAGAAATAATTTAATGGTCGTTATTTGGCCTTTAACCCTTGCTGCAAAGGCCTTATATTTCTTATTATCATAAACAGCAACGTATCTATCCATAATACACCCACACTTCTAATTAGTATTAACAGTAAAGTTGATTGGTTCAAAACGGCCGTTTCTAAAGATAGCAATTTTCTCCTCTTTGCCATCAACCACCCTATACATCTCAGCACCTTCTTGAATGTTGGCTCGTGTATAATCCTTCACTTGCCACTCTGGTACGATGGTATCATTTCTTCCGCCTAAAAAGCCATTATGTGTACAAGGATAAGAATCGGTAGTGGAACCATAAAATTCTGTTCCATATGGTATTTGAATCAAATCGTCCGACACATCACTGTATTTAAAGCGGATGACCGCATAAGAATCACCATCGTCCGGATACGTTCTAATGACAACCCCATCTTTTTCGTACGTATAATCTAACCGTAACGTCTCAAGGGTTTCCTTATAATCACTTGTTACGTTTACGACATCCTCATACTTAGCAACATAACCCGCAACGGTTGTATATGGATTTTCTGCCTTTAGATAGCCATCAATGGAGTCTATCGGTATTACCTTACTCATTAAAGTGTCTTCCGTTGGTTTTTCTACAGACTCCCGAAGGTAAAAGATTAAATTCATTTCACGATCTGACAATTCTTCGACTGGCGTCAGCTTAATCCGCTGGAATTCTTCTACACTAATATTATTTTCCTGTAAAACTTTTAAGATATTTTCTGAGATTCTCTCATCGGCCGGATCCGCCGCCTTCACACTTCGACTTCCAAGATTAACCCCATCAATCCTGCTCAACACATCTTTGAGCTTATTTTCCACCGCATGGGTATTCTCAACGGGGATTCGAACCTTTCCTACATCGCCAGCATCGTCAATTGACAAGCCCATCCGGCGCGACGGGGTAATGTTTTTCACCTGTGTAATAGCAGAATCTACTAACCTTCCTGCTTCCAGTGTATCTTTTGCGATTTTATTTTTCATCACATTGGTTGTATCTATTATAGCCGATGAGGCACTCTTCAAACGTGTGACCGATTGCTGGCCAGCGGTTTTCACCATGTTGTCGATATGAGTCATTCCTTGATGGATGCTCCCTTTAACTCCTGTCCGCAATCCGACCGTTCCGATACTCTCCCCTAGATGGGCGAGACGGACCGTACTTGAGAATTTCGTTAACCCACTCACCCCAGGAACAATATCCAATGGAGCTAATAGTCCACGAAACCAACGTTCACCTGTCCCAAGATCCCGGCCTGATACCCAATCCTTGCCGGAAACAGCCGAACTCAATTCCATGGCTCCATACGCTGCCCCTAAGGCCATACCTGCCGGCGGGCAGATGAGCGTCGCCCCCACAATAACGACCAACGCCCCGATCTGAACCCAAAATTCCTTGTCTTCTTGTTGGTCACGAATCGATTCGTACTCAAAGGCACGAGTATTAAGTATCGCCTGCTGATACTCCTCTTGTGAAAAATCCTGATCTGGATTGAGCTCCTTCCAAGCGTCATATTCAAGCTTCATTTGACTTGCATAGTAATTATCTCCGCTAAATAAGTCATCCAAACTTACTTCCGTTTTAGGCACTTCAAATGATTGCGCAGGACCGTACCCCGCATAAACATACTGTGTCTCTGTCGCCCCGACTCGATTAGTTGTTGTATAGCTGGAAATCGTTAAATTCCGCATCGCTTCAACAAACGCATCCATGTCTTCATAGAAAGGCTGATCAATCGTACGATCTACAATCTCTCCGACCTTCCCGGTAAAGCTATGTAATACCTGAAAGTCCTCAAACAATCCTTGGTACTTGCTTTTTTGACTGGTATGTTGAAATGTTATGACCCCATCACTATCATAGTTCGCGATATCTGACTCAGCATCCTCTAAGTTTTCACTTAGATCTTTCAGCGTATCAATCATCCCTTTGCCCCAGCGGCCCAGGCCAATTAAATCGCCAATGCCATCTTTCATCTTTTCCCAGTCTGAAGGGATATATTTTACATCCATCACATCATACCCCCAGTTTCGCGATGATTTGCTCGGCAATCGCTTCGTCTGCCTGCATCATCGTATTTAGGATATCAATCACCAACGCAGCTGCACGGGAGTAATTCTCATATAAATCCATTACCTTTTGATTAGCCTCCGCATATACTTCCATTGTCTTTTTTGCTTTTCCTTCTGTGTAATAATCGATGTTTCCGAGCTTTTCAATATTCGGGGCCGCATTGGTCTCCAGCTCCGTAATAATAGCCTGTAAGAATGAAAAAATCGTTGTCATTTCATCAGGATTTATATTAATAAGCAGGCTGGATCCGCCCCCATCAGCTTTAAGCATGTGACTTCGCCTCCTTATAAGGGAAATCCATTTCGTCAAATAGGACCTTCAAAAACCAATATTGACTGGCATGGTAATATTTTTTATTTACGGTATCAACCATGATTAACTTTTCTTCTTTCGTAAAGATGAGCCACTGCTGATAATAGTGCCAATTAAATCGATCTTTATGTTCCTCGTTCAGATGGAAGAACTCTAAATTCATCAACATCTCTTCCGGCTCAAAACTCTCTGTCTCGCGTCTTTCCTGATTGGATAATTCTTTTTTTAGGAACGCTTTTTCCATTTCAACCGGTTCTCTTACAATCACCGGAAATTGTTCACTTAACATTTTTAGAAGTGTTGCTTTAGAGGTGATACGTAACTGATAATGACCTGGCGCCTCCAACTCTACCAGCACAATGACCTCGTCTCTTTCACGTTCACGGAAGGCAAAGAGAAGATTATTGATACGAACGTATTTCTGGCTTTGATGATAAAATTCAAGGGTTTGGATGACTAGTGCCCCAGACTTTGTGATCTTCCCGTCGGGTGTAATGATTTTCTTCTCAATCAGACGATTATGAGCCTCTTTAAAGATTTCTTCGCCTTTTAATTGGTAAACTTCTTTCTCGGGTAAGCCAAAAAGAACATTCCCACCAAAGGCTGCCGCTAAAAGGTATAATTCAGCCGCTGAAAACGTATCTGTTGAACGTTCCATCATAAATTCTTCACTTCCCTCACTGAGCCGTCTTGAAGGAAATCATCTACATAACCATCTAGATTATTTAACGCCTTTGTTTGTTTTGCGACAGCGGACTTCATGTCATGATGATACTTCTGAATGATTTCCAGATAACTTAAAAAGGAATCTCTAGACTTACCGCTCCATTTTGCCGAATGAAGATAAGAAATTAGTTGTTCACAAGATTCATAGGTTTTTTCAATCGATTGCTCTAATGCCTTTGCCGCGGCCTTCGCTTCATTTACTTTATCCCCGTCAATTCTAACGCTCCCCACTGATCAATCGCTCCAATCTCTCCTGTAGCTCTTTCAATTCCTTTTCTCTTCTTACTCTTTCCGCTTCCGCCTCTTTAATGGCCAAATCCTTATAATGAACATATCGTTCATATGCCTTATTTTTCGCTGAAACCAGTGAACCCCGATTTTCTTGATCTGCCCGAAAATACTGTTTTAATTTTTCCGTTACTTCTTCCCTGCTCGTTTCAAAATCATTTGAAGGTATTTTTGAATTTGATAGATTCGGAATAGTACCTAGATAGGAACTGTAGGCTGCATTTGCTTCTGATACCTTATGGTCGTGTTCCGAGATGGCACTCTTCAGCTTTTCATACAGCTCATAATACTCATCTCTCTTTTTCTCCAAGTCACTTTTAAACCAATCAAACATGGACATTCACTTCCTCTCTATTTACGTAAGGAGCAGCAATTTTAATTTTTTCTGCTTTGCCCTGTCTAATGTAGTAGGCTTCATATGGAAGTAAGTTTTGCTCTTTGTAAGGTCGATTCAGGACCTCAAGTATGCTCTGATCCGTAATTCTTCCAATTAAGACTCCCGTCTTTTGCTTCTTCACTGTTGTGGCGATATCATCATATTGTCTTTCTAATGCACCATGGAGTGCTCCGATCACAAAATAAATTCCTGTTCTCGCACCCGCTTCGATCAGATTAGCCAGCGTCGATTGGCTAGTAAACGACATCGATTCGATAATGAAAGATATATCTGTGATGAAGACAACCATTGGGCGAACTTCCTTCAGAAAATCATTCCTAGTCGCTCGCCCGCCCGTAGCTGATTGTACTTGACGGAAGGCATCTTCCCTTGTTTCAAATAGCTGCTGCAGTCGCTCTACAAACACATCCATTGTTTCAGATTGGTCCGCATAGAGATTCACATTTTCCTTATAAACTCTAAATCTAGAAGAAACATTATCAATTAAACCCACATCAATGTGATGATTAACAGAAATACTGGCAATCAGTGTTAGATACGTTTGTTCAACCGCATCCATACGATCACTTAAGATTAATGTGGTTTGATCTTTCATGACTGTTAACTCCATTGGCTCTACATTTTCAAAATCGACGGCAAACGGAATACCGCCATTCTTTACTATCGCTTTCGTCTCTTGTTTTTCAATAAAAGGAGCAAACTCAATGACATCTGGAACCATTGGAATGGGTGATGGCAACTCCCCATGCCAGGCATTGCGCATCTCTTTACTCTCCTCTTGAACCCGATTAATAATCGAGAGCGTGTCGTCCCCTTCAACAGGTAAAGCTGTTTGGAATAATGTTGGCTGCTCTAATTTAACCAAGCCTCTTCCAGGAACTTCTTCAATGTGTAAATCCGTTCTACCGACAATATTTCTCGGCTCCATTCCATCAATCATAAATAAGGAGATTTGATGTTTAATATTGGCGAGAACTGGAGCTCTCAACACACTTTGGCGTCCTGCACTAATAACCATATGGATGCCGACACTAACACCTTCCCTGGCAATTTGCGCAGCAATTTTTTCAAAATCGTCTCGGTAGGAAGCATCACTAATGGAATCGAACGTATCGATGATTAAAAGAATAACAGGGACTTCTTCTCCACTTACTTGTTCATACATCTGAATATTGGCGACACCATATTTACTTAATCGTTGCTTACGCTCTTTCAATTCATGTTGCAGGCGGCGGAAAAGCTTTCCTAGTTTTATTTCTTCATCCCCCATAATTATGTCTGCTGTGTGAGGAAGTTCCCTCAATGGCAGTAACCCGTTCGATCCAAGGTCTATCAAATAGAAATGGACTCGTTTAGGGCTGTGTTGTCTAGCGATATTCATCGCCACAGTTTGTAAAAAGGTGGACTTCCCATACCCTGGACTAGAAAAGACAGCAATATGACCATCCTTGGTAAGATTCAATGTAAGTGTTTTTTGGGCTTGCATTTCTGGAAGATCTAGAAAGCCAAAGGTCACTTCCAACGGTTTCTTCCTTCCGTACCAGGCCTCTTGATAATTCATGTCATCTAGATCTGGAAGGAAAATCTGCTCTTCCAACGGAGGCAGCCATGGTCTAGGCAGATCAGCGATACGTTGTTCGGCTGCATAAGCATGTATATAATCCACGACCGCATGCAGTTGGGTTGGAACCTTCGTAATTTCCTTCTGAGTCGATAGTCCACTTAAGTCATCCGAAATGATGTCGTATTGTCCAAGATCATTAATGGCATAAATGGTTGTGTCCAGTAAGTCTTGTTCATTTTTATCTGGGATATAATCGGCACCGCTCCATGCACTTTGAAAAAGTTCATAGATTTCATTGTTGCCGACTTGTAAGTAAGCACGACCAGGCAGTGTGATATTTGCAGCATCCGGTGTTTTCAAGATTTCCGTCGAATCACTGGCGTTTTGAACTTTTAATGCAAGTTTAAATTTAGAGTTGGACCATATTTGGTCATCGACAACACCACTGGGCTTCTGGGTAGCTAGAATCAAATGAATCCCCAGCGACCGACCAATACGGGCTGTCGAAACCAGTTCCTTCATAAATTCAGGCTGCTCGGATTTGAGTTCTGCAAATTCATCTGATATCAAGAATAAATGGGGCATCGGTTCACTGGCCTCACCTGATTTATAAAGTTTTTGATATTGATTGATATGGTTGACATCATACTCACCAAAAACACGCTGGCGCTTTTGTAATTCTGCTTTAATCGAGGCAAGCGCACGCATCGATTGCGTACCGTCCAAATTTGTAATCGTTCCTAATAAATGCGGGAGATCTTTAAATAAATTTGCCATACCTCCGCCTTTATAATCAATGAGCAAAAACGCAGCTTCATGCGGATGAAAGTTTACCGCAAGTGAAAGAATATACGACTGAATAATCTCTGATTTACCAGAACCAGTTGTCCCAGCGATTAAACCATGTGGTCCATGTGCTTTTTCATGAAGGTTCAAATTAACAAGATCTTCTTTCCCCCGCAATCCCAGTGGAACAGCAAGGCTTTTATAGGTTTCATTTCGAGGCCAACGCCACTCAATACCGAGCTCCTCCACTTTCTCTACACCGTACATTTCGAGAAATGTCACGCTTTCTGGAATCGAATTTTTTAAACTTTGCAGGTGATTAAGCGATGCCAGCGCGCGAGAGAAATCTTCTTTATTAAAATCTTCCGGAAATTGATCCGGTGTGAATCTCCGATTAACTAATTCACCCTTCTCAAGGATCATCACTCCAGTTGAGGCATCACGAATATCAATCACCGTTTTCACATGTTCAGGTAGAGACTGCATGACATCTTGCACGAATACAAGGGAAACTCCTAATTCACTTGGGTTCTCATTAAAGTATTCCATCACAGAATGATCCAATATCATTTTTTCATCGGTGATGAGCACAACAAAATGAGGAGTAAAATACATTTTTTCACTTTTATTACTTTTCTCATTGATAGCAAGCCTTCGAGCTTTTAATATCTGATAAAGTGAGTTTAAAACTTGATCACGCGAACGTTCGTGATAAACAAATCCCCTTACGTTTAGTTCTCGTAAACTAGCATGTGGGAGCCAGCGCATCCATTCCCACTTTCCCTTTTCTTCTTCAGGAAAGATCGTGACAAACTGCACATCATGGTAACTATGAAATAGAGACGTCTGCATCACCAGCATTTGTAACTGTTCAAGCACTAGCGAACGCTGTCCAATGTATCCAACAGGTCCATTGATCAGTGATGTTGCTGCCGGTACATCGTCTAATGTAAGATACTGAGCCCGAATATTGCGGGCAGTATCTACCAGTTCATCCTTCACAAGGGTAAACTCCTCGATCGTAAATTCGACCTCGAAGCTCGAATCAACGCGCCCTAATCCAAGGCGGTACTTAAGGAAGTCATGATGTAAATTGGTCTTCTCATAAATTCGGGAATCGACTTTCATCGCCATAACTCGTAATTGCTCCACATCTGGAAAATGATAATTCAATGCATGACGCTGTTCCTGACTTACTTGATATAATTGCTGTGTTTTCTGTTTCAAGTACTCTCGGTAGCTTGTATCCCGTTCCTTAATATCCAACCGGTATTGCTTCAGGCTTTTAAGATAAGATGTGATGGAAAAAACGACCGTGGTTACTGTCATGGCAAGCATAATGATGATATAAAAACCATTCGATAGAAATAATGAGACCAAGATCATTGCTGCAATCATCACTAGCGGAGGAACGATCACCCGTGCCAGCTGTTCACTTGGTTTTCCAGGTTTATTAGAGGGTTTTGCAATCTTTTGTTTTTCCTCAGGCTCACGATAGATAATTCTTGGTGAACGATGATAATCGGGGTAATGACTGCCGAAATTATTGTGAATGTCAAATAAACGAATTAATTTCGTTGCAATGATGGATTCTGCTCCCACAATTTCAAGTTCGTCCTGGCCAAGCTTCATCATCATTCCTTCAAAAAAGAGCTGGTCTCCTGGTTCTAGCTCTACCACACCCGTTGTCCGAACATAATTGTGGTAAACCTCACCCTCAAAGACTTCCAGTTTAAAAGGATCCCCTAACTTCTCGCGAATAAGTACAAAATCCAGGGTTGAATTATTGATTCTTACATCATCGTAATCATTAGCACCAAATGTAATACTAAAGTTTTGTGTTGTATCGTACACACACCTCTCAGTTTCTTCCATGATATAAATCTGAATGATTTCATCATGCGTGTTTAACGAAAGGCATTCATTTACTTGCAGTTTCTGTGTACCGATTGTGCATGCAGCACCATCCCACATAATTGACAATTCTGGATGAAAATCAATAAATGTAATCGTGTTCGATTGATCATTTCCGACTGTAATTGTTTTTGGTTCACCTATTATTAAATGACATTTATGCAATTGACCTTTATAGCTCAGAAGTAATAATCGTTGTGTCATCTTTCTCTCCCTCAGTTCTGCGGGTTTAATATGGATTCCAGACCATATTTGTCAGCATATGAATCATATTGTTCCTGAAACTTTTGAACCTTCTTTTCACGCTCTGTCCCACTTAAATCAGGGTCATTTTTCGCCTGCTCTATTTGTTTGATTAGTCCATACATGATTAATTGAGGATCATCAATATACTTGGCAAGGTCGATGGTTCTGGCAAAATCGCCTCGACCATTGTAAATCCAATACAATAAATAGTTCGGATCACTTTTTATACTGATATTTTTCAAAATTACTTCTTTTTGATCATCAGAAAGCTTCTCTGTTTCAATGAATGAATAAGCAAGCACATACTTACTGGTATTTGGCAATTTTTCTGGAGTTTGATTTTCTAAATCAGTAATCACATTTCCATAATCTAAGGATAAAAAGTGACGATCCGCTTCGAGGAGATGCGCTTGAAAAGGTGTTTTGATAAAAGTCAGATAAACGAGCGGCACTGCTAAAATAACAGCAAGTGCAATCATGATAAAGGTTAATTGTTTAAAAAGACGAAATCTCTTTTTCGGTACATTTACTATGGTTTTTTCTAACTCTTGTTTTTCCTTTAAGTACTGTTCTTCCAAAAAATTGACTAAAGCAGCGAATTCCTGAAGTTCACCCACTTGACGTTCAAATGCGGAATCCTTGGCATTTGCTAATGAACCAGAATAGAGGTCATCAAAGGTATACTTTTTTGAAAATAATGCGACAATAATACATTTATATTGGAGAATAAATTTATCTTCATTCAGTTCATATGGGGGAATTAACTCCCGGATACCGCGAAACACGATTGATGGTAAAAGATTATCATCAAAAATCAGATTGTCGGGATGTAAGAAGAAGGTCATGCGCGTGGTTAGGATTGTTCTGAATCGAGCAAGATTACACAAAAGTCGTAGTTTTTCTTTTCTGTTTAGCTTTTGTACGTCATCCCATGTGTGAGCCCTTGGATTGACTTCAAATGAGAAGGTAAACTTGTCGTCTCCTTCTTTAACGATTGCAGGTACGAATAAATCTGAGTCATGATTAATTAAAGCCAATTGGCGTACATCTTTTACTCGTGTTTGTGATTTCGGCAAGTCGAGCTGCCATTTATTTTTAAGAATGAGAAACTTGTATGTCATGGACTCCAATTGGATGCTTTTTTCATTCATGTGTTCTGACTCCTTTTGTGAAATAGGCACTATCTTACAACAGATAGGCCTATTTCTATTTACTTGGATGTGTTAAACTTGTCTGTTGATTTCCGTTCCAGGCACTTCGCTTTCCGCGGGCGTGCCGGGGAGCCTCCTCGTCGCTTTGCTCCTGCGGGGTCTCCCCTGCCCCGTACTCCCGCAGGAGTCTTCGTGCCTGGAACGAAGGTCAACAGAGTGCCAAAATCAACATTAACCTTTAACACAGCCATTTACTTATAAGACTAGTAAAAGGTCTCCATTGGTTACCGGGTAATCGATAAGCCGATCGTCATCTGCCAATAAGAGTTCTTTATTGGAAAGCTTTACTGCAAAAAGAGGTGCCGTTGCAAGATCCAGATTTAAGGATTCGGACAAGTTCACCAGCAGTTGTTTAATCGGTTGGTGAGCAGGGATTCTTACGTCATATTGCCCTTTGCCCCATCTGCTAAAATCAACTGTCACGTTTACATGTGTTTGACTAGGCATATTGCTCCTCCTTTACCCAAGCGTTTTTCTCATCATTGTAAATATCCCGCCACAACCCAGGACGACCATCCCTAAGAATGTCGTTATGGTTTTGGTGTTTAAAAAATCACCTGGTTGATTCTCAGGCTCATTCTGGGTGGGTACTGGAGTCTGTTGAACAATATAATTACTCGAAAACAATGCCTTTTCGGTATTTTTCAATGTAATATCAGGCTTACTTGGCGTAACAAAAAGAGCTTGTTGTAAATCTGACGTGGATTGTTCCAATTCTATTTGTTTCGTCTTGAGGGCATCCTGTGTTTGTTCCTTGAACAGGCCGGGCGCCAATCTTTCCAATTCCGTTTCTTGATCACCCTGTGTTTCCAAGTTTTCCCTTTCGATTGCATCTTGGCCAATCCGGTCCGTTTGCAATCGGATTTTCCCGCTATGATCTAGGGCTTCATCCGCCATAGGCTGGAGTGAAAACATAAAAAGGAATCCGGTAAAAACAGCAATCACACTAAAGAGCTTCACTAATTCCTTCATGATTAACCTCCTCGCTTTTTACAAAACGATTCGAGACAAACAAATGGCCTGCAAGACTAACAACCGCCAAGGCTGCTAGGCCCACTATAATCCACTTCGTGTCAGATGCCCCACTTCCAAACTTCATTAATAACGTCTCAATATATTGTAACGGTGAGTAGTCTCTTAATTTAGCAGCTGCAGAGAATTGGTCAAAGTGCCGTCCAAGTGCTTCCGTTAAGAATAAGTAGAGGCTTAGGATCACCAATAGGATGAACATACCAGCCATTTTTAACTGACGTAGTAAATAAGTTGCCACTAGCAGCAGCGTGACCATGATTAAGGAGATTAATGTAGTCCATTGCAGGAACTTGCCTTCACTCATTTGCAGCATCTTGCCAGACATCAGCCCGATCACCAGCCCCTCGATTAGACCAATGCTTACAGTTATAATCGTGATCGGTGTATTAGTGGCGATTATGGTTCTTTCACCTGCAAATGTATCCATTTGCAGACGTTTCCGCTCGTTATTAGAGAGAACATAAGCAGAAAATAACGCAACAATGAAACAGATCAAAACAACAAAGTAAGGAGTAAAGGTATCACCTGCAGTGATTACCCCAGCATTCTTGGTTTCGACTGGTTTAGAGAGAAAGCTTAACAATTCTTCATTCGGCCGGTCACCAACGCGGCTATTAGCGAGCACGCCTGCAAAATTGTCAGCGAAGTTTTGATCCTCTGCCAATTTATTCATTAGATTATTGGAAAGGTCCCCTGCCTGCTGTACTAAAGTCGTTCCACTTGCTTTAATTTCCTTGGCTTGACGATCGATGGCATCGAAGGTTTGATAAACCGTATCCGCAGAGTCTAAATTAGTTTTTGACTGATTCGCTAGAGTTTGACTTGAAGCGAGCAGCGAGTTGAATTCATTGCCTATGGATAGAACAACCTGTTGTTCTTCTTCCCCATTCATCAAAACTTTTGCCTGCTCACTTTGGAGTTTAAGACTTGCTTCGCGCCATGCTTCCAAATCTTTTAATGTGTCAGAAAGGTTCGTATTTAAAGTTTCTGCTTGTGCCGTTGTTTCCTTAATCCTTTTCGACATTTGGGCTGCATTTTGATTTGCATCGTTAACGAGCTGTGTATACTCATCTATTTTGCCTTTTACATCTGTCGTCTGTTGTCTTATTTCCTCTGTGATTTGTTCAGCAACGTAAGCAGCTAATACAT
>NZ_JBALSN010000051.1:0-2388 GCF_036966985.1 Neobacillus drentensis
ACAGAAGATTGACACTAATCTAAATGATATATAAAATATTTTTATATATTTGAAGATTAAAGATTGGAGCTAAGACATGATTAAAACTGAGATGAACACCGTAGTAACTTTATGTCAGCTTCACACAGACCTATCGGAACAAGACATACAAAAGATCCAAGAAGTCGTTCAAAACCTGCAATTAATTGCCGATTTAAATCAAGCAAATGTGTTTGTAGATTGTCAAACAAGAGAAAAAAAGCATGCGATTGTGGTGGCAGAAGCAGCACCTGCAACGGCCAGTTCTGTCTATAAAAATCCGGTAGTCGGAAAGTTTGCCTACGAAACGTTTGAGCCTGCTGTTTTTTATGCGTTTCGGACGGGCAAGCCGCTTTTTCTCAATCATGCCTTAACCCAGGAAGGGAAAAAAGTCGAACAAAGCGTTGTTCCGATTGTTGGAATCCATAACCGGGTGATTGGTACGTTGATCATGGAGAAAGACAACAGTGACAAGCTCCAAAATCAAAATAAACTGAAAGCGTTAACAGAGGCGAATGAGACGCTTAGCGAACTCTTACTTGGAATGACTGAAAATCGCCCTTTTATTCCAGAAGTGATTGAGGAAGCTCTATTCATCATTGACGAGGATTTACGGATTCAATATTCGAATCCTGCTGCGATGAATCTTGTTTTAGAAATGTGTTCGGAGGAATGTAAAAGCGGCAAACTTTTTACTTCCTATTTTCCAAACCTTGCAGAAATGTGCAGTCTGCCGGATGAACTTGTGATCCAAGAAATCATCATTCAAAATAAAGTCTTTCAAATGAAAAAAATTGCTCTTGTGCAGCATGAGAAAAATAGCGGATCATTTATCATATTTCGTGACTTAACAGAGCTGCGCGAAAAAGAGAGGGAGCTTACCGTAAAGACCGTTGCTATTCGCGAAATCCATCATCGCGTAAAAAATAACTTGCAAACGGTAGCGAGTCTTCTTCGGCTGCAGATGCGAAGAGGGGTCCCCGAAGAAAGCAAGTTTCATTTTATCAAGAGCCTTAACCGAATTTTAAGTATTGCTTCTGTCTATGAAATCATCTTATCTAATTCTGAAAATCAGGATGATGTAGAACTTGTTAGTTTAATAGAAAAAATCGGGAATATGCTGGTCTTTAGTGAAGATCATGAAGGAAAATTGATTTCGATCGACTATTCCGGCACAAAGATCCTTGTTAAATCGAATCTAGCTGTTTCCGTTGCTCTTGTTATAAATGAATTAATTCAAAATTGTGTGAAACATGCATTTGCGGAGTTGACTGAGGGCCAAATTAATGTTGTCATCCAGGAAGAGGCTTCTTCAGTAAGAGTCCTTGTAAAAGATAATGGAATTGGCTATACTCCTTCTATGAAGCCGTCATTAGGGCTTGATATTGTGAAAATGATGATAGAACATGATTTATCGGGCCATTTTTCCATTGTAGGAACAAGTGATGGAACGGAAGTAACCGTCGAATTTCCCTTTGCGAGGGAGGATTAAAGAATGAAAAAGCGAATTATCGTTGTTGAAGATGAGTCCATCGTCCGATTGGATGTTTCCCTCATGTTAAAAGATGCTGGCTATGATGTTGTGGCTGAAGCAGCTGATGGCGAGAAAGCAATTGAATTGGCTTACAGCCTTAAGCCTGATTTAATGATCATGGATATTAAAATGCCGAAGCTGAACGGGTTAAAGGCAAGTGAGATTATTTCCAACAAATTCAATATCCCGATTTTGCTATTAACGGCCTATAGTCAAAAGGAATATATAGAGAAAGCGAAGAAGGCAAATATTTTAGGGTATCTTGTAAAGCCGATTTCGGAGGCTAACTTGATTCCGGCGGTTGAAATTGCATTGAAGCAGGCTGAAAATGCTATTCTTTACAAAGAAAAAGTAGAAGAAATGAATCGGGAACTGAAAAACCGAAAGATTGTTGAAAAAGCAAAAGGAATTTTAATGAAACAATTGAATTTACCGGAGGAAACGGCTTACAATAAGATTAGAGACCTTAGCATGAAAAAACAAATGCCATTGGAAAAAGTGGCAAAGTACATTATTTTGAAGTACCCAAGTTAGTTTACAAGTGAATAGTTGAAGCAATGGTGCTTAGTAGGTTTTATTTTTTATAAAAATAAAGTCTATTAGGCATTTTTTTTATTAATCTGAGAGGCGGGATTGTCGTGAACGAAGAGAAAAAGAGGTTTATTCAGGAGTTTGTCCCAGGGAAACAGGTAACTTTAAGCCATATTATTGCCAATCCGGACCCGGATATGTTTGAAAAGCTGGGGATCCAGGAGGCGGGGGCATTAGGGATTTTGACGCTGACCCCAAGTGAGACGGTGATTATTGCCGGAGATTTAGCCACCAAATCGGCTAAT
>NZ_JBALSN010000052.1:0-17248 GCF_036966985.1 Neobacillus drentensis
CAATCGATTTATCAACAAATAGGCGTACCCTTAAGATATCGTCTTCAAGGTTTAGCGCACCACCTTGAATTCCCTTTTCAATTTCAGGATTTTTACTTGAATGCTGGCGGTCAATATGAATGGTTTTCCTTTCATTATCATAAAAAATACTGGTTTCTTCCTGTTCATTTGGGTCTGTTAATATTTTTAAACCGGCTGCTTTCGTNNTATTGGAAACATCGAATTCCAACTCGATTTCGAATTGATCGCTTTTGATTTTTCGAAGCTGTTTATTTGCTTCATCCATTGTAACATTTTGGGCGGATGCCAGTTCTTCTCTTCGAAGTGACTGCACCTCTTCAATAGGACGAATTCCAAGAGTTTGCTTATCATTTAAATAGATTTCGAGCGGCAGCCCAGCCCCGTGTGCCCATCCTGATTGATATTTTTCCCTTTCCGAACGCCTGTCTTGCAAAATACTTGTCACGATGGTACGGCCTTTCCCATCTGTAAAACCTTGTGCTCCTGTAAAATGTTCACCATAATCAAACAGTTTAGGCTCCTCATGTTCAGGGATAAACTCCAACCGATCTGGGTCCCAAGTCCCGATCCAATAAAATGTAAAACGAGCTGCATCCGGACTAGGGGACATAAAATAAGGACTGATCATGAATACATATTTTTGTTCACCAGTATCCTTGTTTTTAATCGGAACTAAAAATGGCAGTTCCCATACATCTCCTGTACGCGGATATTTCACTTTATCACCTATCATCAATGGTTTTTCATACTTCCAGTGTTCAAGATCTTCTGAGGTATAGAGTAAAGCGGTTCCTCCTGCCTCTTTTATTCCCGAGCCGACAAGCTGGTACCATTTGTCTCCATCTTTCCATACGTAGGGATCACGAAATTGTCCAAACAATACCTTTCCTTTTGGTGTTTCCATATTTTCCTCTTGTACTGTTACAGGGTTAGAATTCATGGTCCAATGTTTTAAGTTGACATCATTTGCCTCTTCTGGCCGTGCCATACCAGTCATTTGATTCGGCTTCATTTCATCGTGTCCTGCTGTGTAAAATAGAACTGGTCCCCCCTTTTCGTCATATGTGGCACTTCCGGACCAAACGCCATCCCTGGCTGCTGTTCCCTCTGTTGGACTTAAAGCAACGGGACGATCTTCCCAATGAATCATGTCTTTACTTGTAGCATGCCCCCAATGAATCTGATGCCAAAAAGGACCAGCAGGATTAAACTGATAAAATAAATGGTATTTTCCGTTATAGTAAATCGGTGCATGTGGTTCATTCATCCAATGCTGTGGAGCAGTAAAATGATAATTAGGACGATAGCGGTCTCCTTTATAAACCGTTCGATTAAATGAAGTATCTGGTATCGGCAGTTTATTGTTCCAGCCGTTAATGGCTTCTTCATAGTGTCGTTTAATTGATTCATTACTAAATACTTTGTTGTATAGGGAAACATTGTCCATTAATCCATTAAACATATTAACTTGGAAAACCTCAGACACAGCGACTGCCTGATTATGTTTTCCAACAAGTAACGGCGTATGAGCTGCTGGTGTAAACTCACTATTCGGAGGTACTGCTTTTTCTTGAATGAGCACACCGTTTAAATAAAGTGAGACTTTAGTTGTTTCTTTATCAAATTGTGCAACAACATGAGACCATTGATCTTTCGGCAAAATGTTCCCTTCTGGCGACCAAATTTCCTGCCATTCCCCGTTTATGGCAAGCTGAAACGTGATATATCCATGCCGTCCCATTCCGAGCATAAATCCCTGTTGATTTCCTTTATCCTGTTGATTGATAATCACGGAGGGCTGTCCATTGTCGCCCCATTCATAGGCTCTCGGGGCAACCCATGCTTCAATGGAAAAAGACCCAGCTGGGTTATGAACCTTTTCTGAAGGAATTTCCAGCCAATTGGAATATCCATCAAATAATAGTGCTTTACCGCTAATGCCGTTTTTCCATTCCGGATTTGATGTTAATGCATAATGAATAACAGACGACACAGATTGGGCATGATCACGAGTGACGTTACCATCCCCTTCATCAAATCCCCACTGATGGAGAGCACGATTACTAAGCACCAGGTCTAAAGGTTGATCCTTCTTTTGATTGATATTGGTTGTTTCTAATCTGGTGTTCACCTGTTTTTTGATTAAAACTCCTGTAATCGTCAGGAAGCATACTGCTAAAACAAGCAGCCGCATCCATATAATCCTCTTCTTTTTCATCTTAAAAACTCCTTATCTAGGTACAGTGTATTCAACCTTAATAACAAAAAAAGACCTAAAATGGGTAAGGACATATACACAAAGGTATCTTCTGTCCTTCACTCATTTTAGGTCTTGCCTGCTAACCAGTCACAATCCTGCAATATTGAATTTCACATGATTATTCTAGGTTATTTGATTCTATCTATCAAGGTAAGATTTTACCTTTTTATGGCCGCAGGTACATTTACATCATCAATATTAATATGTCCCCATCCGCCAGTTTCATAGTCTACAACTTTGATGTATAGCTCTTCTCCTATATAATCCGAAGCATCCCAGTTAACTCTTCGATAGGCTTCCCAGTTACCACCCGTTTCCTTCATTAACTCTTTGCCGTCTGAAGCTCTTACCAGTGCTAGATAAAGTCTGTCGATATTAGCACCGCCGCCAATTAGGAAATCGATTTTTCCGTTTCCACCTAACACAAAGTTCTCCGATTTTAACACTCCTGTCAATGAATCCCCGCCTTTTTCTCCATTAAAACCCCATAAATGGTATCGTTCCGGGTCGATTCGGTCTGAGGCTTGGTTAAACGGTCCGCCCCATCCCCAATCGTTTGCCTTGGAAACGTGTTCATTGCTAAAAGCTTTCCCTTCTACAACAGTCCATCCTGTTAAATCACCTGATTGGAAATCATGATTTTGCAATTCTGTACTTTCTGGAATTGGATCTCCGCCGCCATTCGATTCAGGCCAATAGGCTGGAACCATTTCCCCGTATGCGGAACCCATTTCCCATACCTTCATCGATACCACTTTCGCCTTTCCGCCACTACTCCATAACTCAAGGCCCAGTGCATCGGAAAGGGTTGGATATACACGTGATGTGATACTTTTTTTGCCATTCGCATAGGCTTCTATCATGGACCGGTCCAGATAAATATGAAGCTTGAGATTTTCTTTCCCAATCTTAAGCCCTCCGCCCTGTATTCCTTTTTGGATATCCGGATCCAGACTGGATTTGTTTCGATCAATGTTTAGTGATTGTTTTTCAACATCATAGAATAGTAATGTTTCTTCCTCGCCATTTGCTGACTTTCTAGCTTTTAGCCCCACTTGTTTTGCAGAGGCTGGATTGATTTCCAGTTGAATTTCCAACAGATCACCTTTAACATTTGTTAATAATTCATTGGCTTTATCTGTATTTTCATTCTTGATTGAAACAAGTTCCTTTTTCCTTAAGGAATCTAATTCGGAAATTGGTTTAATCCCTAATCCACCTTCTGAAGTTAATGAAAGCTCAAGCGGTAGCCCTGCATTATGAGCCCAGCCGGCATCGTAATGCTGCTGCTCCGTCCGGCGGTCCTGTGCAATACTAAAGAGAATCGAACGTCCCTTTCCATCAACCATTCCGCTTGGTCCTGTAAAGTGTTCACCATAATCAAATTGTTTCGGTTCCTCGTGGTCAGGAACAAACTCTAATTTTTCTTTATCCCATGTTCCAATCCAATACCAAACATATTTGACATTGTGTGGACTGTACCCATCAAACCAAGGATTGAAAAAGAAGACATATTTTTCAACGCCTTTTGCATCTTTACCTAATGGCAGGAACACTGGCAACTCCCAAACCTGGCCTGTTTTCGGGTTTTCCTTATAATTGCCGACAATCAGTGGCTTTTTGTATTCCCAATCTTTCAGGTTCTTAGAGGTATAAAGAAGTGCAGTTCCCCCCGCTCCTTTAATACCAGAACCAACAAGCTGGTACCATGTATCTCCATCTTTCCAAACATACGGATCACGGAATTGCCCGTACCATACCTCCCCTTCTTTTGCCGTCAGGTTTGGCGCTTGAACCGTAACTGGTTTCTCGTACATGGACCATTCTTTCAAATTCGGGTCCCCGGGATCCTTACTCGTTGCAAGACCCGTCATTTGATTTGGAACCTTTTTATCATCCCCGGCTGTAAAAAATAACACCGGATTCCCATTACCATCAACAGTTGATCCGCCTGACCAAACACCATCAGGCGCAACGGAGTTCCCATCAGGTGCAAGTGCGATCGGTTCATCCTTCCAATGAACCATATCCTCACTTACAGAATGCCCCCAATGAATTTGATGCCAATATGGGCCTTGGGGATTATTTTGATAGAATAGATGATATTTCCCATTATAGTAGAACGGTGCATGAGGCTCGTTCATCCAATGCTCCGGTGCAATAAAATGATATTGCGGCCGGTACCGGTCGCCATCATATCTGCTCCGATCTGGTGCCAAATCAGGTATTGGAAGTTTATGATTTTCAAAACTACTTAAATACGAATCATAATTCTCTTTAATTTTTTCACCAGAAAGAGAAAGGTTATGCATTTTTAACTCGTCCATCATTCCATTAAACATATTGGCAGTGAAAGCTCCGTTAACCAGAGCGGCGTTATTATGTTTTCCGATTACTAAATCATTTGAAGATGGTGTGATGGTTCCTTTTGGTGTGGCCGTCTCCCCCACCAATTCACCATTTAAATATAGCTTCATTTTTTGCTCGGCCTTATCGAAGGTGGCAACGATATACGACCATTTATTTTTTTCAAGAGGCTTGTCGTCGGCTGCCCAGACTTCCTTCCATTCGCCGTTAACACTTGCCTGAAATGACCATTTCCCGTGCCGACCCATCCCAAGGATATAGCCTTCGCTTGCGGCTTTATTGTGTTGGTTTACAATAGCCGACAATTGGCCGAGATCGCCCCACTCATAAGATCTTGGTGCGACCCATGCTTCAATCGTGAGGGCATCCGTAGGCTTTATAACCTGATCGGAAGGCCTCGTAATCCAGGTGGAATATCCGTCGAACAATAATGCCTTGTTGCGGATGCCATCCCTCCATAAAGGATCGGTCGATGGCTTGTATAAAGCTTTCGTAAACACATAGGAAATAGGGTCTGCCATTCCTCTGACAAAGTCTTTTGTTTTGGTTCCACTGCCTTCATCCAATGGCCAGTTTGCTATGATGCCGGTATTTTTTACATGAAAGTCATCTACGTTAATATGGCCCCATCCACCTGTCGCATGGTCCACCACTTTGATGTAGACTTTTTCCCCCAAGTAATTGGCTGCATCCCACTTTACCCGAGTATAAGCTTCGCTTTCTTTCCAGTTGGTATTAGTTGCTTTGATTAATTCTTTATCATCTGAGGCCCTGACCAAGGCCACATATAATTTGTCTATGTCATTACCGCCGCCGATAAGGAAATGAATTTGACCATTACCTGCCAGGGTAAAGTTTGCTGATTTTAAAATTCCCGTTTGTCCGTCTCCTCCATCTTTAGCTCCCCATAGATGGTATTGGTTATGGTGATTAAACGGACCACCCCATCCCCAATCTTTATCCGCTGTAACATCCTGATTACTAAAAGCATCACCATCAACAATGGTCCAGCCTTTTAAATCACCTGTCTCAAAATCAGGATTTTGGATATCATCAGTTATCTCTGGGTCATTATTAAAAACATGAAAATCATCGACATTGATGTGCCCAAATCCGCCAGAATGATAGTCAACAACTTTCATATACAATGCCTCTCCGATATATTCTGATGCATCCCAACTGACTCTTCGATAGGCTTCTGTATTTGATCCAGTTGCTTTAAAAAGCTCTTTTCCATCTGAAGCCCGAACTAAGGCAACATATAGCTTATTTATATCCTGCCCCCCGCCAACAAGGAAATCAATCATTCCATTCCCGCCAAGTTTGAATACAGTAGATTTCATTACACCCGTGCGAAAATCAGCATTTGCATCATTGGCTGCCCCGGCAAATCCCCAAACATGGTAGGTTCCTTGTTGCTGAAAAGGACCACCCCAGAAGCTTGTAACATTGGATACTGGATGATCCAATGCGGATCCTGCTTCTGTCCATCCTGATAGATTGCCAGTCTCAAAATCTGGATTTTCAATCTCATTTCGCAGACTTCCTCCATCAACGGCGATTTTGTCTATGTTTGAGACAAAAGAAGCCTGGTTCAAATCATATACCATTAATGATTTAAGTTGTACTTCCCCGCTGGTTGTGTAAAGTTCAAGAGATTGATTTTTAGGATCGGGGAAGATTTGATCTGTTATTACTGCCTGACCATCATTGCCAAATACTTCAACAGATGCCCGGTCAACTATTAGATGGATTTTAACGGTTTGATTAATGGCTGCTAACGGAGCCTCCTGTTTTGCGGCGAATTGCGCGTTGAAACTCGTTTTACCAGCATTGGAACGGTCAACAAACAATTTTTTGTTGAGAGCATCATAACCAATCTTTGTCTGCCCGCTTTCGCCTTTTCGAATGTTAAAACCAAACTCGGTGGCCGTCGCAGAATTCAAATCAAATTCAGCCGTAATCTCATAGGCATCTCCTGTTAAATTCGAAAGCAGATTTTCTCCCGGAGATATCACTTTATTCTCGATATCTTGTGGATTACCCCTAAGTCTTTCGAACTCACCTGCAGGTTTTTGTTTAAGACGAATCCCTTCACCTTCAACCGTTGATAAGGCAAGTTCACGCGGGGTCGACATCGTTCCTCTGAATGAGGATGTTGGAATGTCCTGCCCATATTTCCAATTATTCATCCACCCGAGCCATAAACGGCGTCCATCAGGGACATCACTCCATGAAACAGCTGCATAAAAATCAGCCCCATAATCGGCCCATAGGACTTTACTCGGATCATTGGCATTGGTGAAGGTTTTCCCATCAAAATCACCAATAAAATACTGCATCCCCGAACCGCCGGCAGGGGCCCCTTCACTGATACTGACAGCTAATACCCACTTCTTCTTAGTTGGATCTCCATCAACCGGAAGGGCAAATAAATCCGGACATTCCCATGTTCCCTTATGGGAGCCGTCTTGGTTTCCAAATTCACTTACTTTCGTCCATTTTTTTAAATCTGGCGATTGATAAAAATAAACCCGGTCACCAGCTGAAATCACCATAATCCACTTCTTTGTTTCCTCATGCCAAAATACCTTCGGATCCCGGAATACATCAATCCCCTCTGGCATAGGGATAATTGGATTTCCTTCATACTTTGTCCAAGTACGGCCCTTATCGTTGCTGTAAGCTAAACTTTGAACTTGATGACCACCTTTTTCCTGAGTAAATACAGCAACCATCGGCGGTTTCGAATCTTTTCCGAATCCAGTCGTATTGTTCCAATCCACAACTGCACTCCCTGACCAGATAAAACCTTTTTCATCTGGATAAAGACCGATCGGCAGGTATTCCCAATTGACCAAGTCTTTACTTACCGCATGTCCCCAATACATCGGTCCCCACTTTGGTTCAGTAGGATTATGCTGATAAAACAGATGATACTCCCCATCGTAATACACCATGCCGTTGGGATCATTCATCCAGTTTTTTTCCGGAGAAAAATGAAATTTGGACCGATATGGTTCATTTTCGCCATCAACAGACGAACTGGATGATACACTAGTTTCCGCTTTACTAGAAACAGCGGGCATAAACAGCGAAATCATTAATGAAAAAATGATCATAATCGATATTCCTTGATTTTTTATCTTTTGTTTCAACCCTGTTCCCCTCCAACATTTATTTATCACTACTATCCAAGCAAATAGAATACGCTTACAAATCAACTTATAAGAATGGGTGCTAATATGTATTGTTTAAGTGCACCCTAGAATAATTTTTAATCTTCAGTTTGTTCCCTTCATGTTTAGCAACTGGTTAAACCATAATTGACATAAGTAATAAACTGCATATGCTGAGAGACTGCCGATGATGAAAATCGTAGCTGGATAAAAATAGAAAAGGGCAGTACCCGCCCCAACAATTATCAATAAAAGAATCGTTAAGACCGGGTTCATAAGGGAAAAGAGAAAGGCATTTTGAATAATGTGCTTAAAGCTTAGTTCAAAATGGACCATAATCGGAAATAGATAAATGGAGATCGAACTAAACAACAAAATGCCAATGACTAAGATGATATACAGAATGAGGTGACCAACAGAACTGCTTGGATCTATAAGCCTATAATCAAAATATAAGAAACAGGCAAGTACCGACCAAATAATCGAGATAATAAAGCTTTGTTTGAAATTTCCTTTAAAAATTTTTAAAAAGCTTTTTAAAATACTTTCTGTTTCCTTTTGTAAAATTCGTTTGCGGACAACGCCAAACATGGCTGCTGTTGCAGGAAAAAAGGTTATTAAGGGGAGCGAAGTAATGACCCATAGTAAATTTAAAAGAAATAAATCCACCATTGTATTCAAGGTATTAAATAATCTGTTGTTTAAACCATTCATTAATCTCATTCCCCCTATTACCTTTTCACTACATTATCGCCAAGTAGATTTTAACGAATAAAACTCTAACGAGTGTAACTTAATCTCTCCATGTTTTACATAGAGCTCCAATTGCTTATTTTCTTGATTTGGGAAGATCAAGTCCGTTATAACGGACTTTCCATTATTTCCAAACAATTCAACAGACGACTGGTCAACAAAAACATGTAGAGTGATCTTATTATTTTCTGGTAGTAGATAGCACTCATGTTTTCCTGCGAAGGCCTCATGGAAAGCAGCCTCTCCCGAATTAGTTCGATCTATAAATAATGTGTGGTTTTCTACATCAAATCCAATAATTGTTTCTTCATTGGCTCCCTTACAAACCTTGAACCCAAATTCCGTTGCGGTTCCAATTTCAAACTCGGCAATGATTTCAAATGTATTACTATTCACATTTTCTAAAAGATTTTTACCGGGTACAACCACTTCGTTTTGAATTAAGATTTTTTCATCACGAATATCTCGTAACTCACAAACCGGTTTTTGTACAAGCCGAATCCCTTCTTCAGTTTTATTTAGCTCAAGTACTCTAGGAATCGTCATTGCACTTCGCCATTCTTTTGTAGGAGTAACATTTGCATATTGCCAGTTGCTCATCCAGCCAATATAAATCCTTCTTCCGTCTTCAGCCGGAACATCAGACCAGCTAACGCCCGCATAATTATCGCGTCCATGATCAATCCAAAGGGTCGTTTCAGGTTTGTATTCGTTGAAAAAAGTTTTACCATCAAAATCGCCAATAAAATATTGCGTTCTGGATCCTTCTTCATATTTTGAATCATTGCCAATGCTAACAAATAGCACCCATTTTTTCTGATTGGAATCCCCATCAACAGTTAATTCAAAAAGGTCGGGGCACTCCCAGACACCCTGATGTGAGCCATGTCCTTCTCCAAATTCACTGGCAAACTCCCATGAAGTTAAATTTTGGGAAGTATAAATTCTAACCGTTTGACCTGCGGCTAATACCATGACCCATTGATTAGTTTCACGATGCCAGAACACTTTTGGATCACGAAAATCAATGATATTTTCTTCTTGCAGAACAGGGTTCCCCTCATATTTTACCCATGTGCGTCCATTGTCTTTGCTATAGGCAAGACTCTGCCTTTGTCGTGGACGATCCGAATCAGGGTATGTATCCGCATGTGTGAAAATCGCCACTAACCCTGATTTCCCTTCAAAGAAACCGCTAGTGTCGTTCCAATCTACGACTGCACTACCTGAGAAAATCGTACCATGCTCATCTGGTGCCAAACCAATCGGGAGGTGTTCCCAGTGAACAAGATCTTTACTTACCGCATGTCCCCAATGCATGGGACCCCATGTTGTTCCATTGGGATGATATTGATAAAATAAGTGATATTCCCCGTTATAAAACACCATCCCATTTGGGTCATTCATCCATTGACGCACTGGAGTGAAGTGATACTGTGGACGGTATTTTTCGGTATAATATTGTTGTTTTTCTAAGACGTTGTTTTTCATTTTTCCGTTCTTCCTTTCTTCCGTTTAGGTATTCTTTTTTAAAAACCTTTCAACTTGCTCGATAGTTGGAATACTAGGAATTCCACCTTTTCCTTTTGTCGTTAGGGCACCTACTGCATTAGCAAAAGTGACCATTTTCTCTAAATCTGCTGCATGTAAACGATCTAATGGTTTATTCATTTCAAGGATTTGATACAATACACCGCCAACAAAAGCATCCCCTGCTCCCGTTGTATCAACAGCGCTTACTTGAAACCCTTCTTTACTGCCATTTGTAGTTTTGCTTCGGTAAAAACAGCCTTCTGACCCTAAGGTCACAAAAATAACGGCTGTTCCAAATTGTTCCTGTAAAGCTTCTGTTCCTTTTAACACATCACGAGAACCTGTTAAAAATTCTAATTCTTCCTCAGAAATCTTCACGATATCTGCATATTCAAATCCCTTTAAAATCTGCCGCTTTGCATCATCAAGTGACCGCCATAAAGGAATTCGCAAATTAGGATCATATGAAATTAATACTTTATGTTTTTTTGCAAAGTGCAGTGCGGTAAAAGTGGCTGTGGCTGAAGGCTCATTTGTTAAGGATAAGGAACCGAAATGAAAGATACAGGAATGTTTGATGGTATCTTCATTAATTTCAGCTTCTTCCAGCATGATATCGGCACCTGGATTCCGGTAAAAACTAAAGGAACGATCCCCTTTTTCATCTAAATGAACAAAAGCCAGTGTTGTATTAACCGTTTCCGAGAATAAGAGATTACTGGTATCAATGTTTTGAGTTTGTAAGACTCCCTTTAGCATATGGCCAAATCGATCTTGGCCCACTTTCCCAATAAACGCCGTTTTCTTATTTAATCTGGAGAGTGCCACAAGGACATTGGCCGGTGCTCCGCCAGGGTTTGTTTCAAATAAACCATTCCCCTTTTCCGAATGACCGGACGGAGTAAAATCAATTAATAACTCTCCTAAAGCCGTGACATCAAACATGTACATCATCCTATTTTGTATTTTTAAAAGGAAAGCCAGACGCGAAAGGATGTCTGGCTTATATTTAGGATTATTGCTTGTTATAGCGGTCTAATCCTTTTTGGTAAACTTTCATTAATTTATCAAGACCCATATCATTTAATTGCTTTACATAAGCATCCCATTCTTTTTCAATTCCGCCCTCGACCAACCATTGCGCTTCTTTTTGCTTCACAAACGCCTTAATTTCCGGCTCAATCGTATTAATCACTTCAAGTTCTTCAGGGCTAAAGAAGATCGATGGATAGTTTTCTTGTACCATATGCGGTTTATAATACTGGTTCAGAATTTGTAATCTTTCTTTCGCTCTTGGCTCCATGTCTACCACTTTGCCAAAGTGCTCCTTTAACACTACAAACGGACCGCCCGGAGCAACCTTTTGACGCAATTCACCCATTGCTACGCCTGCTGGAAGCTCTTTATTGACTAACATGCCATTCGCATCTTCCTCGTATATTTCACCGATTGGGCCCCAGTTGATTTGCGCAGACATCTTTGGCTCATACAACTGGTCAACCCAGCGCATCGTAATCTCAGGGTTCTTATTTGCTGAGGTAATCACAAAGGCATCTCTTCCATACTCAGAATAGTTTGAACGCCCAATGACAACTTTGCCATCTTTCCCTTTTAATGGAGGCAATACGACGTAATCTTTCACTCGATTGGTACCCACTACTTCCGTATTTTCCCACCAAATAAACGAGCCAAGTGTTGGATCCTGGGTTTTCCCTTTGGCAAATAGCTGCTCCGTCTTTTGGGTTACAACCTCAGGGTCAATTAAACCTTCTTTTACCCAGCTGTTATAATAATTAATTGCTTCTTTAAACTCTGGCTGAACCGCTGCATAAAGGACTTTTCCATCTCTTACAATACGGTGGTCAGCTTCAAATGAAGCATCCGGCACTCCGAATAAACCAATTAAATCTCCTTCATTACCGCACCAGCCGTTATACCAGAAAGTCAGCCCAATTTCATCTTTCTTACCGTTTCCGTTCGCATCCTTTTCGACAAATGCTTTTAACACATCATGATATTCTTCTAATGTCGTTGGCATTTGCAGACCCAGTTTATCTAACCA
Organism: Neobacillus drentensis; assembly: GCF_036966985.1. Taxonomy (GTDB): domain Bacteria; phylum Bacillota; class Bacilli; order Bacillales; family Cytobacillaceae; genus Neobacillus; species Neobacillus drentensis_E. Next base: position 12,176 of record NZ_JBALSN010000052.1, read on the forward strand.
TGTTTTATTTATGAACATAATGTTAGGCATTCCGATTAAATCCATTTCTTCTGCACGCGGCAGGGAATAAATATGTCCATCCGGTGCTGTTACAACTTTTTTCAAGTCTGGTCTTTGTTCAAATAATTTTTTTAAATTCGGGGCATATTCGTCAATTAAATCCTCTAATGGGACAATGGTACCATTCTGGCCATTTTGTACAAGATCATTATCGGAAAAACCTGACGCATAGAACGCATCTGGCAGGTCGCCACTTGCCAGCATTAAGTTTTTCTTTTCTTGGTATCCATCACCTGGTATGTTATTCCATTTAATTTGAACGTTTGTTGCTTTTTGAAGTCGATCAAAAATCACCATTTTGGAATAGTCGGGTGCGAGAGCTGCCTTTGGTGAAACAATGTTTAGCGTTACTTGTTTGTCGACAATCGGTAAACCTGTTTTATGAAAGGCAGCATCTGCTTTTTTATCGGAACTAGCTGAATCATTGTTTGAGCAGCCAGTTAATGCTAATGAAGCACTTAATCCTAAAACCAACGCCATTGCCATGCTCTTTTTCTTGTTTTTCTGAACATTTTTCCTGATTGATCGAATCATTTGTTTTTCCCCCTCTAGGATATTAATTGGATGGCAAACAATCAAATACGTCTACCATCACCCCCTTAATGCTGATCATTACTATTAACCTTTAATTCCGCCAATCATAACACCTTTTACAAAGTACTTCTGGACAAATGGATAGACGATTAAAAGCGGTATGGAAGCTACAATAATGACACCGTACTTAATTAGCTCAGACACTCTTTGTTTTGCTGCTAAAGAGTCCAAATCACTGATCATCATCGTCGAGCTCTGATTTTGAATTAAGATATTTCGTAAAATTAATTGCAATGGATATAAGTTTTCATTATTCAAATAGATTAACGCATCGAAATAGGAGTTCCAGTGCCCCACTGCATAAAATAGGACCATAACAGCCACTATCGGTTTTGATAAAGGAAGGACAATCTTCCAGAAGAATTTCACGTCCGAGCATCCATCTATTCGTGCTGCTTCTAATAACTCATTAGGAATAGAGGACTCAAAAAACGTTTTGGCCACAATGACGTTCCATACTGCAACAGCTTTTGGAAGGATCAGCGCCCACATAGTGTTAAGCAAACCAAGATTCTTAACAACCAGGTATGTAGGAATTAACCCGCCTGAGAAAAACATCGTCATGAGGAATAAAAACATAATCACATTTCTTCCATATAAATCTTTTCTTGATAATGCATAGGCAGCCATTAAGGTAAAAGAAACGTTTACAATCGTACCAACCACCGTATAGATGATGGAGTTCTTATAGCCCAGCCAAATCTTGCTGTCTCCAAAGATTCGCTGATACCCTTCCAAGGTCAGCTCTTTCGGCAATAGCCATACCTTTCCTTCGTAAATCATGTTTGGGTCACTGATAGAGGCAATTACAATAAAGTACAATGGATACACTACCAATAGTAAGATGATCGCGACCAGAAAAAAGTTAATAATATCAAAGACCTTATCTTCCTTCGATTTTCTTGTCATTCTCTTATTCTTTAAAGCTAATATACTCATTTATGCTGCACCTCCTTGTTACCATAATCCTGTTCCGGATAATTTTTTTGCAAACTTATTTACTAAGACTAATAAAACTAAGTTAATCACTGAATTAAACAATCCTACTGCGGCAGCAAAACTATATTGCGCCTGCTGTAACCCCATCTTATAAACATAGGTTGGGATAATCTCTGCTGCCGGCTGGTTCATTGGTGTTTGTAGCAGGTAAGCCTTTTCAAAACCAATATTCATAATGTTACCAACATTTAGGATTAATAGAATAACAGCCGTTGGCATAATCGCCGGAATATCCACATGAAAAATCCGCTGCCACTTATTTGCTCCATCCATTACCGCAGCCTCATGCAGTTCTGGGCTGACTCCTGCAAGCGCTGCTAGATATATAATCGCAGCCCATCCGGTTTCTTGCCAAACGCCTGAGGCAATATATAATGGTTTAAACCAATCAGGTTTTGCCATAAACGAAATCGGATCGCCGCCAAAAATCAGGATTATGTTATTAATAAGCCCATTGTTTGAAAAGAAGACATAAATCATCCCCGCTAAAACAACTACTGATATAAAATGCGGCGCATAAACAACTGTTTGAACAAACCGTTTGTACTTATCACTTCTAATTTGGTTCATCATGAGTGCTAGAAAAATTGGAAGCGGAAAACCAACGATAAGTTGTATAACGCTAAGACCAAGAGTATTTTTAATCAGGCTCCAAAATTGATAGGAATCAAAAAATCGCTCAAAATGTTTAAATCCAACCCACGGACTTCCCATAATTCCTTTTGTTGCAACAAAATCTTTAAAAGCAATTAATATTCCATACATCGGGACATAATGGAAAACAATAAAATAAACTAAAGCGGGTAAAAGAAATAAATAGAGCTGATAATTACTCAAGATTTTTTTTAGTTTTGATGCTTTTCTTGCTTGGATGGGTGAATCGATGATCGGATTTGCCTTCCTTGCCACTTCCATATTCTTGCCTCACTTTCAACAATGTTTTTTTTTTGACTAACATTTCAATTGAAACGTTTCCAACGATAGCTAAAAAAATTTGTGTTATCTAAACCGTTTCTTCCTTTCTTCACATCATAGGTATTCGATAAATCTCTTACTTGAACGCTTCATTGAAACGTTTCCAAAAGGAGTTAAAAAAATTATATATCTAAGGTTCCTCCCTCTCTGTGGCGAGAGGCATTTCATAGACCCTTATCCTCCAGCTTTTTAATTGAAACGTTTCCAACGAAGAGCTAAAAAAATTGCAAATAATAGCTAAGTTGTTTCGCCCTCTCTGTACATGACAGGGATTCGATAAATCTCTTGCTCCAGTGCTTCACCTTCAATCTTTCTTAAGAGAAGCTTTACAGACATTCTTGCCATTTCCTCAACCGGCTGCCGAATCGTTGATAGAATTGGATGAAACAGCTTATTATCCTGAATTCCATCATATCCGATTACTTTTACATCCTCAGGAGTCCGCAAGCCATTTTGTTTAGCTTTATCGATATAATTGGCGGCAAGTAGATCGGTATTGGCAAATATCCCGTCCACATCCTGATGTTCTTTTATTTTAAAGAAATTTTCGAAGTATTTTTCATCATTAAAAACAGCATCAAGCTCCTCGTAGATGATATATTCGATACCTTGAGCCTCTGCTTCATCGATAAATCCCTTTTTCCGAAGTTCAACCTCACTATAAACATCACTATAGGTTGCAAGATATGCGGCCTTTTTAGTTCCCACTTTCACAAGCTCTCTTACGGCAATGCGGCCGCCAGTGTAGTTATCCGAGGTTACGCATGTGATTTTTTTTCCAAAATGGCGGTCAATGCTGATAATCGGAATATCAGTACTCACACTATCTTCGATGTCATTGTAAGTGATTCCAATAATGCCTGCTACTTTATTCTGATTGAGCATATCTAAATAATAAAGCTCTTTGTCAGGTCTGCCCCCACTATTGCAAAGCATCAATTTATATCCTTCTCGGTCAAGCTCATCTTCGATATAATAGGCGAGCTCTGAGAAAAATGGATGCCATACACTCGGAATCACCAGCGCAACCATTGTTGATTTTTGCATTTTAAAGTTTCTTGCCACTTCATTAGGTATGTAATTTAATTGTTTGATCGCAGCATTCACTTTCTCCCGGGTTTCAGGCTTTACAGTTGGATGATTGTTTATGACTCGTGAAACAGTGCCAACCCCAACTCCTGCCAGTTCTGCAACATCTTTAATGCTTGGCACTACTACTACCTCCAGTAATAAAGCGATTTCATTTACTTATATTATTATCGCTTTGGAAACGTTTCATCGTTTCCATACACCTATAATATCATCCCTTTGGAAACGTTTCAATGTTTTTTTAGAAAAAATAATTTAATTTTCAGATTCCTTTTCAAGATAGAATGTATTTTTTTAATACCTCTCACACTCTCATCAGCAATTTGTTTTACTTGTTCCGGGAATTTCCCATGGCAATTCCTAGTCCGGCAAATTCGATCATATTCATATCGTTATAGTTGTCGCCTATTGCGATTATCTCGTTTTTTAGGATATCAAACTCTTCGCATAAAAATTCAATGGCAGAAGTTTTGGTTGTATGTTTAGGCATTATTTCTAAGTAGGTAGGTTTTGAAGGATAAATATTTAAATGATCAGAAGGATATTCTTTCATTGTTGTATCCAATTGTTGGATATCTGGGGATTCAGCCATACATAAAATTTTATTAGGTCCAGTACTTTCTTGCTCCCAAAAAGTAAAAAGGTTACTAAAATCGGAAATAGCAGGAGTAATACTGGTTATTTCTCTCTCTTGTTTTGCCCATTCATCCATTTCTTCTATATACCATTCATCATCCTTGTATAAACTGATATGGATGCCTAAGTTTTTAACAATAGTATACACCTTCTTTACATCTGAAACTGGTATCGTAATGTTCAATTGCAGATCACCATGATTCCAAATAAGAGCACCGCTGTAACAAATAATCGGCTGAACAATATTTAGCTCTTTCTGTAAGAACAACATACCTTTTGGCATTCTTGCAGAAACTAAGATGACTGGAATATGTTTTTCATTTGCGACATTCTGGATGACTTGTTTCGTTTTTTCCGTAATCTCATGCCTGGAATTCAGTAATGTCCCATCAATATCCAAACATACCATTTTGAAATTACCCATATGAATCCCCCTAGTCCTTAATAAAATATTTTTAGTCGGAATTTATAACAAGTGTCTAAATTTATAGTAAGCTAATATATCAATTATATCGTCGATTTGAAGATCATAAATGTATTGTCAATAAAAATTGGTTTTCTTCTTTAAGTTAACTAATTTTGTCCTTTTACCTTTATGAACTGACACATCTCATTACCTCGCTGTGAAACTGCTTCCAAATCCCCAGTCATGCGCGCCATGACATCTCCCACTTTTGTTCGATCATAAGTACTAAAATCCAATTGATGAAGACGAGTATA
>NZ_JBALSN010000053.1:0-786 GCF_036966985.1 Neobacillus drentensis
TAAAAAACCATAAGCAAAGGGCTTGATGACCATGGCTTTGGTTTGGTGCCATTTATCATGATATACATTCGCCTCCAAAAGAGAAGAAAGCATCCAATCACTTTTGACTACATTAAAGGCTAAAAGGCGCTTTGAACCTTCTGTCACTAATGGGTGATTCACTTTTGGGTTTAACGCAAATTGGTACCCTTGTAAAACAGAAAAGTTGGGTGCGAAGTGGGATTCATCCGAGCCTTCAGGTACAAACCATTGTGGTGATATGACGAAAACGATTCTTTTGCCCTTCAACTGATCTGCATGTGCTGAAAAGTTTAAAAAGTGAAGAAGTGCCTCCGTTCCCCCTCTTCCGACTAAAAACGGCGTGAAGCCCTGTGGATTCACATGAAAATAGTTTGACGGATGAAAAGGGTCTAATCGAGCCAATTCCGAAGAACCATAAACAGGCAAATAAGCAGGATCATCTAACATCTTTTGTTGAACCAAATATCCTTGAAACATATTGGGGTCTAATCCTACAGATTCTCGCTCCACCAACTTATCATTAATCAAAGGCAGTAACCATTGCGCTGGAAACAACAACAGAATGGAGAATAAGATGACTGCCACCATCAAGGGTTTAAAGGAGGAGCGGTTCATTACCGATTCTCCAATTGACCAATAATTGCATTCGGAGTATTCCATTCTTCTCTGTCAAAATCAGAAATCCCCACTGTAATTTCTAAACGTTCTTCAATTTCAACAAGCAATGAAACCGTTCCGAACGAGTCCAATAGACCTTCCTTAAAT
>NZ_JBALSN010000053.1:819-4706 GCF_036966985.1 Neobacillus drentensis
AAAATATCTAATACTGTCTCTTTAACTGACATGATCATTCCTCCTAATATATTAAAATAATCGACCGGAAAAGATTAAAAATCCAAAGCAAATGAAGTGGAAGGTGATGACAATTGCGATTGCATGTGTCCATTTATTCTTTTTCCAGAATGAATATTTTTTGTTTTTTCGTTCAAACCAATCAAAACTGATGATTAACAGAGCATGATATAATCCATACACAATATAGTGAAGTTCTAGACCGTGCCACACACCCATTAATAAAAAGAGAAGCAGATAACCGAGATAGGAAATGGTGAAACGGTTTTTAATCCACTTTTTCTTTTGCATCATGAAGGCAAATCGCATGTACACATAATCCCGGAACCAAAATGAAAGTGACATGTGCCAACGGTTCCAAAAGTCTTTAATATTTCTGCTCATAAAAGGAAGATTAAAGTTTTCAGGCGTTTTAATCCCCATAATATAGCTGAAACCGATGGCAAAATTGCTATAGCCAGCAAAGTCGAAAAATAAATATAAACTGTACAGATACATATAACAAATATCGGATAGCGGCGTATGATTTTGGATAAAAAGGGTTGAAATTAGTTTACTATTGATAAGAAACCCGATAATAAATTTATATAAAAAGCCTAAAAATATCTTATTAATTCCTTTATAAAGAAGCTCATGATACTCTTCTCTGGTTGGAACATTATCTATATCCTTTTTAAAGCGTTTATAACGGTCAATTGGACCGGAGGATATAGTGGGAAAAAACAATAAAAACGAAAGCTGTTCTTTTAAGGTTAAAGATTTTAACGAGCCATCTCGAATATCAATGACCATTTGGATATTTTTAAAGGTTAAATAAGAAATTCCTAAAAAGCCAAACCAGTAATTCAATTCGAAGGCAGGCAGGATCTTTATGAACAATAAAGGGATGATGGATAGAAAAATAGCTAGATAAAAGACCAGTGACGAATTTCGCTTTGATCGATACCGTAAATAAACAGAAACAAGGATGATCTCCCAAATGACATAGGCAATAAAGGAATACGCTTGATGAAGGTCAGCTGAGAATGCCATAAAGAGAACGACAAACGTAACGAGAGGGTTATACCAATCTAACCTTTTTTGCCGGTATCCCGCTGCTACGACAGGGATAAGCAAGATGCCAACAATCATAAAATAAAGTAAAGTTGCATAGGGCGTCATGCAGTAACCTCATGTAATACTCTTTTTCGGTCTACCTTGCCGTTATTCGTCATAGGAAGAGCTGGGCGATAAACAAACTTTCTCGGTACCATGTATTGCGGTAATAGAGCACGCAATTCTTTTTTTAACTGACTGGTAAGTTGAAATTCCTTTTCGAATTTATGTGGAGCTGGGACGATCACCGCTGTTAAAAATTCGCATTTCCCGTCTTTGTAATTAGGTACAATCATAACGTTTTGTACTAACGGCAGGGAAGAAAGCTGTGCCTCAATCTCTTCAAGCTCCATTCTGTATCCATTCACTTTCACTTGGAAATCCATTCTTCCTGCGTAAAATAACAATCCATCTTTTTTATAGCCAAGGTCTCCTGTTTTATAAGCAGGCTGCCCATTGAGGACGAAAAATGATTTACGAGTCAAACCTGGTTGATTCAAATACCCTTTGCTCACATGAGGTCCGGTTATAACAATTTGACCTTTTTCCCCATCTGGTTGTTCATCAAGTGATTCTGACAGAATATAAACTTCGCCATCTTTTTTCGAACTGCCAATTGGCAATGATTCGTACTTTTCAATCAAGGAATCATCCACATTGATACTTGTTGCTGCTACTGTACATTCAGTAGGACCATACGTATTGAATACAGTGGCATTTGGGAACCTCTTTCTCAATTTTAAAGCCGTTGCACTTGGTAATGCTTCTCCGCAAAATAAAAATATTGTTAATTCAGGGAGTAGAGATGCTGAAAACTGTTCATCCGATAAGCAATAGTCCACAAAGGATGGAGTAGACGTCCAAATATTCGCGGAGGACTTTTCAAGCGATAAAAATAATTCTTTAGGTGCTGCCACATACTCTTTGGGCAGCATCCAAAGGGTTCCTCCTAAGAATAAACTAGGGAACAGATCCATCACTGACAAATCAAACGAAAAAGGTGCTTGGTTTAAAAAGACTTGATGGTTTGCTAAACCGAAGTCATTCGTCATCCAGTGAGTAAAACTCATTAAATTGTTGTAAGAAATTTGGACACCTTTTGGATTTCCTGTGCTCCCTGACGTATAGATGATATAAAAGTTTTCATCATTGAGAACATATGACTCGGAAGAAACGGTTTTTCCTTGATTCTTTACGAGTGCATCTCGTAAACGATCTCCATTCAAAGGATGGGATAAATGTTCCAAACCTACTTGAGGCAGATCAATAGGTGATAACATCATTTTAGCTCCAGAATCTTCTATAATTTTTGCAATTCTTTCATCTGGAATAGATGTATCAACCGGAATATACGGATGACCTGATTTAACGCATGCTAAAAAACAAACAAGCATTAATGGTTCCATGTGACCATAAACCACAATAGGAGTAGAATCATCCAGCAAAAGATTGTTTAAAAAATAAGCTAAAGACTCGGACATATTATAAAGCTGCCTATATGTAAGGCTCTCATTTCCGCATGAAAAAACGGTCTTTTCAGGATATAATTCAGACCATTTTTGTAGTTGTGAATAAAAATTCATGGTGTCACCTCTAAAATTCGTTATAAATAAAAGTACCGGAATTTTTAAATCCATAAATTGTTAGTAAGCCTAACAGAATTAAAAAATAAAATAACAATCTCATCATCCACCTTGTGGTAGGATGACAGAATAAAGATTTTACATAATGAAAAAATGAATTCATAAATGCCTCCTAACTGGGAAGTAAAGCACTTGATGATTTTACTATGAAATCCTATTTGATTTACGATTTTAATCAAAATTTAATCCTTGGCTTTTGACAGATTAGTGGAATTTAGAATAAAGGGAGCAGGAAATGTATGAGGAATTTAATATTTTTGAAAAGGAACGGGGATTTTTGTAAAATATTGAGATTCCAGGATTAATATTAATCCTAGTACTTGTACTAATCGTTTTTGGACCTAAAAAACTTCCGGAACTTGCTCGTGCTGTCGGCCAATCATTGAGGGAATTTAAAAATTCAACTAAAGGTTTAATAGAAGATGATAAAGAACTGATTGAAGAAATAGTAAAATCCACGGATAGTAAGTTGTAACAAAGAGTATGGTACCAAATGCGGTTCCATACTCTAATTTATTATGTTGAATGCTTTAAATGGATGGGTGAAAAAGGCTCGTCTTGACAGTTGATTATGCCCACAACGATTGTCAGAGAGTTAAAGATTGAGGCATGGCAACCCCAATCTCTTTTTTCTTCATTACGCCAAACCATCTTTAGATATAGATATCTAATTAGTGAGGCAAAAAATAGCTCACATCGTAATGTGGCATAATGCGCATGAAATTCCTTTAACTATTGATTGTTGATATCAAATTCCTTTGCAATACTTAAATGGAATGGAATAAACCTAATTAGATTTAATAATCAATGGGTAATATCTTTTAACACTAAATTTTAAGGGGCGAATTGATGATAGGATCAAGCTGTTATTTCGATGGCTTTTTTGTTCAATAAGTTTTAAAAAAAAACAACTGTAAAAGAACTGATATGTTAAAATTTAGAAAAATAAACGGAATACTAGAAGCAGCGGTTTGGTGATAAATATGGGAATCTAAGGTGATAAATAATGAGGAAAAATGTTTTTGCATGGATTACGTATATAGTAGATTTAGTAGGTTTCATTGCCAGCGGCAGCCTTCTTTTTTATTGAACTAAAGGAGCAGGTTAGTG
>NZ_JBALSN010000054.1:0-7230 GCF_036966985.1 Neobacillus drentensis
GCTGCGGATACATCCCCAAAAATGCGGTGGCATCACGGAAGGTTTCTTGATATGTGTTTTTGGCGATCATGACCCGCTCAGACTCATCCCATTCCGTCACAATAAATGGTGCATTCGCCTGTCGCTGAACCCCTAAAACCCATTCGGCATAATAGGTAATAGAAATCTGCCTTTGCTCCGTAGTCTTGTTTTGCAGCTTCAACTTGATGATTTTAACCGGATCCTCTAATGGTACATATACCAGCATTTCGTGTTTAATGCCGTTCCTTTCGTGATCAAACTTTGTAAATCCTTTGCCATGCGTTATTTTATATGGCTCGTTTGAATGGTCTGCGGATGGTGCTACTGACCAGACCTGACCACTTTCCTCATCTCTTAAATAGGCTGTTTCCGTGGGGGGATCAAGGACGGGATCATTGGACCATGGCGTTAGCTTGCATTCACGGCTGTTCTGCCACCACGTATAACCCGTTCCCATTTCGGAAATGAGACAGCCAAAACGAGGATTGGACAGGACATTAATCCACGGCGCCGGCAAGTGATTTCCATTTTTAATCATAAGCCGGTACTCTTTTCCATCGGGGGAAAACCCGCCCCACCCGTTGAAAAATAACCAATCTTTCGTTTCCACTTGGAAGGTTTGACCAGAAAAAACGTACTTATTTCTTGCAGAAGACACCGGATTAAGTTGATCCGGCAACCCATTCTCCGTTTCAGACCTAAGCGGTTCATTTTCTGTTTCAACCTTAGGCAATCGCATTTGCGTTTCTATACTAGCACCGCCTGCGCGGAACTCGACACGAGCAACGGCCATTAACAATGCTTTGTCCTCCGCAGCCAATTGATTAGAGGCAATCACATATACACCAGATAAACCTGCCCCAAATCGATCCACTCCATGTTCTGCCGCCTGCTGAAGTGCTTCTTGCAAGAATTGTTGATAGCCTTCCTCCGATTCGTTAAGGAGAACAAGGTCGAATAAAAGACCAAGTCTCCTTATGTATTCATGACCTGTTAACATTTTTACAACGAACGGCATTTGGCTTCGGTCTTCAATTCGGACAAGGACAATCGGTCGATCCCCAGATACCCCAAAACTCCATAGTCCAGACTGACCTTTTGTATTGATTAAAATATTTTCTCCTCGGCCTTCTTTAAGCGGAGGAGTATATAAAATATGACCTGCCAGCCTTTGGAAATCAGTTGCCTCTCGATTCGTTAAATGCAGATTACGAATTTCAATCTGTCCTCGGTTCCATGATAATTGAAACGCCCGTTCCACTGCTTGATTAGGAGCAAACTTACGGACAATTTCGATTGCATCTTCCTTTGTCTCACTAACCGAAGTGACGGCCACTAATCGAATTTCCTTGCCAGGTTCAATACAGATCCGCCGTCTCATCACAAAGGCTGGATCGGCCACTGAACCAACCTTACCACGAAGGCGAGACCGGATTCCTTGGGGATTGGATAGCCGATAGCCCCGGCCAATAAAGCTAGCGCGGTCGGTTTCAAATTCAACCGATCCAAGCGTATTACCCTCCACCATGAGTGAATGTGCTGACCAGAGAGTCTGGTCCTTTGCTTCACGAGGTCTTCGACCAGCGATAAGGCATCCTGATCCAGCATCGAAAGCCGTCCGAATAAAGAGTTTGCTAAAGGCAGTATGGGCAGCATCTGCAATTGGATTGGACAAAGCAAGCTCAACAAAAGTAGTAACCTCCAAAACTTTTGCTTCCTCACCGCTATTGGTTAATGTTATTCTACGCAGCTCCGCATTCCATTCCGATGAAACGCAAATCTCCATACTTGTCTTAACCTCTCCATCCTCCCGCATATACGTAGCGCGATCTAATTCAAATTTTACGCGTTGTTCTGAAGAATTCACTCGGCATGGTTGGTACGACGGCGACCATAATTTATCTTGGGAGATATCCCTTATATAAACATAGCTCCCCCATGGATCCATTACCGGGTCCTCGCGCCATCTAGAGAGCAATAAACCTTTGTACTGGCTAAAACCACTACCAGTATTCGTTACCACTGTTGTGAACGAACCATTTGATAGAACGCTGACCTCAGGAACCTTTGTGTCAGGTGAAATATATTCTCTTACAGTTGGAACATCCTGAGCAGTTTTGGAATAAGGCTTGTGCACACGTCCCAAGGCTGGATGCTTAATATACTTCGGCGTTTTAGGAATCCGCTCTTGTAAAAGTAATTCTGCTGAACGGATTTGTTTGTTCCGATGGAATCTCTCTACCATTGTTTTTGGCAGCAATAGGTTCGCCAGGGTTAGGAAACTCATCCCTTGATGATGGGCCATAAAACTTTGAATCACCTGATGTTGCTTACCATTAGGGAGCCGTTCTTGCGTAAAATCCATTGCTTCATAAAAGCCATATTTACCTCGACCATTTAACTGCTCTATTTTTTTCAAAGTATCTAAAGCCTGATCCTTTGCAAATGGCAGAGCCATGATCGTGGCGTACGGAGCAGTCACTAAATCTTGTTCAAGTCCCCGTTTAAATCCGAGACCCGGAACACCGAAGGCCCGATACTGGTAATTCATTTGATAATCAAACGCATAATAGCCTGACTCAGAAATCCCGAATGGCACTCCTCGCTGGTGTGCGTATTGAATTTGGCGATCCACAACCGCAGCATACGTCTTTTCCCACAAGGTATTTCGATAGGTCCTCATTAACAGCCATGGCATTAAAAATTCAAACATGGTTCCAGACCAGGACAAGAGGACGGGCCGTTTCCCCACTCTTGTCATCGTTCTTCCAAGTACATGCCAATGGGACACAGACACTTGACCAAGCGCAATCGCGACAAAGCTAGCAATTCTTGCCTCAGACGCCATTAAATCATATAGCACCTCATCCTGTGTATTTCGATCAGCATGGTATCCTAAGGAAAAAAGATTAGCTCTATGATCAAATAGTGGCTGGAAATTGGTTTCCTCAATCAATTTTTCGATCCGTTTAAGCAACACATGACCCCTATCGCGCCAAATAATATTTGCCTTCTTACCACTTCGTTGTCTCGAGATATCTGGTGCGATTTCTTCGGAAAAAGCAGTTTTCAGCTTTTCATCGTTATGAAAGTGGTAAATCGGAGTTTCCTTTTTATCAAAAGATTCTAGCCACTCAGCTAAGCCTTCCTTTACCGTAATCAGACAGCCGACTAAATTTCCTGAATCAACTGTTGATATATACTTCGGCGATAACGGGTTCAGTGTTTCCGTGTCATACCAATTGTATAAATGCCCTTCCCACTTTTCCATCCGCTCAAGTGTCTCCAATGTCCGCTCCAACCGCAAAATTAATCCAGGGGTATCAATAAACGCAAAATCCCTCGCCGCTAAAGCGCAGGTAAGATACATCCCGATATTGGTAGGAGAGGTTCGATGCGCTACCCCGTTCGGCGGTTCCATTTGCACATTGTCTGGCGGCAGCCAGTTCTCTTTTTCGGTAACAAAATCTTCATAAAAAGACCATATTTGCTGAGCCAGGTTCGTTAATTCTTCTAGCTCCTCTTCCGAAAAAGCCATACGTTCCTGTGGAGACGGCTGATCGAGCCACCTTATGACAAGTGGAGCACATATCCACATCACAGTTAATGTAAGCCCAATGATCTGCACCACTGCATTTTCATTAATTAAGGTTGCCGCCAAGAACAAAAGACAAAGAACATAACCTCCTAACATGGATTGGAGCAAAGGAGTCCCCTTCTGTTCGCTATTGCGATTCACTTCATCCGTTGAGACCCACTCGAGCATCCGTTTTTTTGAAAACAATAAACGATACAACGATCTCACAATCGCATCGAGCAAAAGGACTATTTGAAAGGGCAAGGTAACAATCCCTAACAAGACTTGAGCCGCCGTGTTTAAAATACTACGCAGATTCATTACACTTGTCTGAAAGGTAACAAGCTGGCGAAGAACCGGCAAGAACCATGTCGCAATCACCAATGCGATCCAGCGTAAAGGTGATCCCGGAAGGATCGTGACTGTTAATAGAAGGGTAACAAATAGTGACGTAGACATTAGACTCCGCCGTATATTATCAATGATCTGCCATTTAGTCAGTACAGACAAATCGACTGGCAGAAGTTCACCTCTTCGATTCTTCACTCTTGGCAGCAACCACAGTAATAGCTGCCAATCTCCTCTTACCCAGCGATGCAGCCGCTTTTGAAAGACGATAAACTTCGAGGGATAATGATCAATTAATTCAATATCAGAAAGTAGGCCTGCACGCAGGAAACTTCCTTCAAGTAAATCATGACTCAACACCCGGTTATCCGGAATCCGTTCACATAGCACTTGATAAAACGCATCCACATTAAATATTCCTTTTCCGGTGAAAATCCCCTGACCCAGTGCATCTTGATACGGATCAGAAACGGCAAACGCATATGGGTCAAATCCTGGATCTGCTGAAAATAGACTGGCAAACCGTGATTTCATTGAGGCCTCATGACTCATACTGAGTCTTGGTTGAAGCACCCCGTATCCCTCGATTACTCTTGTCTTTGTATCATTTAGGATCGGTTGATTATAGGGTAGATGCAGCGTCCCAATCATTCGCTGGGCGCTTTCCAATGGAAGCTGCGTATCTGAATCGAGAGTAATGATATAACGCACATCCTGAAGGATTGTCAAATCGGCTTTTATTAAAGCAAAGCTGGTATCCTTTCTCCCTTTTAGAAGCTCTACAAATTCGACTAGCTTTCCACGCTTTCTCTCCCATCCCATCCAAACACCCTCTGACGGGTTCCATTGCCGCTTTCGCTGAAAGAGATGAAAGTTTGTGTTGGAATAGGTAGTTCTTAGTCGTTCAATTTCTTTTTTAGCCGCTGTTAAAATGACTTCATCCTGTTCGAGAGACTCTGTCTCCGCATCCTTGAAGTCGCCAAGTAACGCAAAGTGGAGATTGGAATCCCGATTCGCCAAATAATGCAATTCAAGCCGGTCCGTCAACTCCTTTATTTCTGTTGGTGATGACCAGATGACTGGAATCACCACCATCGTTTTCGCATCAGCGGAAATTCCTTTTGAAAAATCAAATCTCAATAATGGGACTGGACTTTTGACTCGTTCAATGAACCAATGAGCTGAAGTAACCGCCCATTCTGTCACTGGGAACAAAAGAGTTCCTAGAATAGCAAGCCATTGAAGCGGTGTAAAAAATTCATCCCAACCTATCCAGATTGAAAAGCCAATCAAGAACACAACGAAGTATACTGCTAACATATTAAAATACGTCCCTGTGGCTCGGCGCATTAACCCTGTTTCTGGGATAGCTCGTGGCTTACCACACATCTTTAAGGCTTGTCTCAATTGCATCATGCCATTGGGATCTAATAAGTAATAGGCAACAAATAATTGACGATTTTTATCCTTGCTATATTTTTCGTTAAGTTCCTTTCCATTTGTATCTGCTCCTTCCTCGCTATTTTCCTGTTCTTGCGATGCCTCACTTGATAGTTTCTCTCCATATTTATCAGCGAGCTCCACTGCCTGTGCTGCCACAAGATTTTCCGGCAGATTAAAACGTCTCGAAAGCCTCTCGACCCTCTTTCGGAGAGTATCACGACTAGAGAAATCAAGTTGCGCATAAAGGCCGGTCCTCTCTTTCCTTAGTGATTGCTCAACCATGCTAATTTGCTCAAAGGTTTCCTTCCAGTCCCATCGAGAAAGCTTACGCAAGCTAGTGATCAGGTTACCTGTCGTTACTTGAAAGGCTGCTTGGAGCTGATATTCATATGACAATATGTGATCAAGGCTCTCTGGTCCATTCTCCAATTTGCAAATGAGCCATTCACCGACTGTTGCTGTATAATCAGCTCGTTCGCGCAGATGTTTTACCAAATGGACAATCATCGGTCCAGAAAGAGGCATTTCTTGTCCAGCGTCCTCTAATACTTGCTTCAGTTTTTCTGGTGTGATCTCCGTGGTCTTGATATCGGAAAGTAACTTTTCAACCAACACACAAACATCGCGTCTTTCCTTAACTGTATCCATGATTTCGGCCAACCGACGAATCAAAGCCACCCTCATAATAAGCGGCACAGCCCAAGCCTCACCCATTGTCAGTACGGAAACTTCCTGATAAGACTGGAGATAGGAAATATATGAATCCATATCTAAATGCCCGTCGTTAAATTGAAGATAGTCTGTACAAATAGAATAAACTCTAGAATCCCCCGTTTTTTTTAGGCGGGGTAAAGAGTTAACAAACTTTTTCTTTAACTCTTGGTTTACTACAAGCACCTGTTCTTCCAAAAATTCCGCGTTATCAAGTAACCAATCTTCGGCTGGCTGTGAACAGGATGAACGATTATCTCTTAAGTCGTTAACAAAGTTGCGCAATTTCTCAAAGTCCGACTCATTTGACCGTATAAAGCGTGTTGATTTCTTTCGACTTATGTAAGGATCGTGGGTTAATGCTGTTTTATGCGCTTCTTCTCTTAGCTGCTCTTTATTAAAAATCAAATTATTCCCCCCAAAAAAGCATTTTTCACCAAGGTATTATACTGATAAAAATTGCCCATTCTGGCAGGAAAATATGCAAAATAGTTCCATGGGGAATGTCAAGAGAAGGCATTTGAACTGTGCAACATGATCAATAAAGGCTTTTACCAAGCCGATCATCCCATGAACACGATTTTTCAAATGAAATGGAAGTCAATATGTAGGTTTGTGCTTGACTTTGATATTAAAACCTCATCACATAATAACCCCATTCTAAGAAAGAACGGGGTTAAAATAAAGTTTTTTATTTTTGATTTTAAATACTTCGTTTCTTTTTATTTTTCTGATGGCAATTCGTTAAAGAACATCATTAAAAGGAGTGAACTCTCTTTTACAATCTGGACATTTTCCTAAATATCTCTTTTGGTCAGCATTAACATAAAATCTAAAATGATTCCCCTTTTCACAATGTGTACATTTCCGGTACCCTTGTATATATCCACTTGCTATGTCGGGGATGTCACAATCGACAGAATACACAAGATAAGGTTTATCTGGTGTATAATGCGGTTTGTACATAAATGGTTTTAATTGGACTATTATTTTTTCCTCCTTTTAGTAAATAGTTTGGGTCAATACTTCATTTAATTTATATTATATTTTCTACATTTTTAATACCCAATTTTTTACAGTTATTCTCATAATTAAAACAATTGTTTATCACTTTTGCATGGGGCTTTTGG
>NZ_JBALSN010000055.1:0-385 GCF_036966985.1 Neobacillus drentensis
TGAGGATGAAGGAAGAGACGAACCAGACTAGCTGCTTCAACGCCTGTCAGTAGGCTAACGAAGTAAGTGAAATCAATTCTACTGACTACACTCGTAGATGTATAAGTGCCAATATCTTTGCACACGGGTTCAACTCCCGTCATTTCCACTAAAATTTTAAAAAAATCTTGAAAAAAATTCATTATCCGATTATTATGTAAATATGACGTAAGTATTAGGCTGGTTTAGCTCAATTGGTAGAGCACGACCGAATATACTCCTTGAATAGTCTTCAGCATACTGACCGAGCTGCTGCTTGCATAAGCATTCTGAGGTCAGGATGACGTATCTATCCAGCGTGGACAAACTTAATATCATATCAAAATAAATGCCGGTTTAGCTCAAT
>NZ_JBALSN010000055.1:474-4497 GCF_036966985.1 Neobacillus drentensis
TTCCGCAGTAGCTCAGTGGTAGAGCTATCGGCTGTTAACCGATCGGTCGTAGGTTCGAGTCCTACCTGCGGAGTTTAGTCCAACAAAGACACTAGGAAACTGGTCAGGGCGGGAACGCAGCAGCCATAACTAGTGAAATTGTGTGGACTATTACATAGGACAAATTCTTTGTAAACTAACTTTCTTCAACAATATGTAACAGATCAATCACCATCCATATTTGTGGATGGTGATTTTATTTTTAGTAAACGAATAAAATTATAAAATGAAAGAAAAAAGCGCCAGTTAGACGCTTTGCAATGTTCTTAAGGAGTTCCTGTATATTATTAAAGGTTGTCTTAGATCGCAATGGACAAACATGGAGTTAAGGTAAATAAATTAATTAAATAATAATATATAGAAGGTGACAAAAATGGAAGCAATCGTCCTAGCAGCTGGATATTCCAGCCGTGCGAATGCATATAAAATGACTTTGCCTCTCGGGCAAATGACTGTATTGGAGCAAACCCTTTCAAAATTTGAAGGAATATGCAGCAGGGTCATCGTCGTAGCTGGGTTCCAAGCGGAAATCATCCAAGAGGAAATTGTAAAAATCAGAAGTAAGAATGTCTATTCATTTCAGATCAAATTTGTTTATAATGAAAACTTTAACCAGGGAATGTTTACGTCCATACAAAAGGGATGTAGAGAAGTAAATGCCTCAACCTTCTATATCACACCCGGAGATTGTCCTCTTGTTAAAAATGAGACTGTTCAGATACTTGCAGAACAAGAAGGGAATGTAGTTATTCCCAGCTTTAACTTTAAAGGTGGTCACCCTATCAAATTATCTAGTGAAGTGCAACAGAAAATTCTCGAAACCAATCCAGAAAGTAATCTGCGAGCGGTCCTGAGCTGTTTCGAAAAGAAATACATGAATGTAGATGACCCAGCAGTATTAATGGATGTTGATACCCAGGAGGATTACCAAATAGCCCTTGATTATTATGACAAAGCTTAAATAGAATTAGAAGGTTGCGTACTTTTATTGTATATGACATAACCAAAAATACCAGTTATCATGAGAACGGCACTAACGCTAAACATTCCTTGATATCCAAATAGAGAAGCAAAACCTCCGCCTAGCAAAGGACCAAATCCTTGCCCGATACTCGCTCCAATATAGAAAGTACTTGAAGCCACCCCCGTTCTTTGACTGCCTAATTTTCGAAGAGATTCTGCCTGCAGTGCAGGCTGCCCGATTCCCTGCCCAAATGCTTTAAAAATAGCCGCTAAAATGATCATCCATAGCGAATTGGCAAACCCTAATAACAATGATTCGATGCAGCCAAATAATAATGCAGGATACAAAATATAAGAGAGTCCCTTTCGGTCATATAACTTTCCTGATAGGGGTCTTATAAAAAGAAGAAACAATGCATTTACAGTGAAATAGATTCCCACTCCTTTTATATTACGTTCTGCTCCCAGTAAAACTAAAAAAGAGGTGACTAGCCCATTTCCTAAAGAAAACAAGCCCCCTATTAAAGAAAGCGGCAGGATCTCAAATGCAATAATATCCTTTAGACCGATTCTCTTATTTTTAACTGTTTTATTTCCTTTGAATGTATGATCCTTGGTTGAAACAAAAATCATACAAATCGATGCAATAAAAAGCAATGCTGCTGCCATCATGAAGATTTTGGGGATTCCGAATTGACTTGCCGCTTCTATCCCTATTCCAGGACCAATAGCAATCGCTATTATTTGACTAATACCAAAATAACCAATTCCTTCTCCCATCCTGTTTCTAGGTATAAAATCCGATATCCAAGCAAGGTTGGACGCAACGGTAATACTGAAACTGGCTCCATGCAAGATACGGAATAAAATCAGAAGCCCTATATTGGGTGATAGGCTGTAACCAATTGTTGCAATGCCATTGATGATAGTAGCAATAATCATGACATGTTTTTTATTGATCCGGTCTGTAAGAATTCCTCCAAATGGACCAATAACAAGCGCTGTAATCGCAAACAAACCAACGATCACTCACACCTGACATACCTAAGGATGCACCTAAATGAATAGCATATTCCGACAATAGGGGGGGTAACAAGATTAAAAGCCATTACTGAGAATGTTGATACACAATATGAAGATATAATTAAAATTCCATAATTTAGAAACCTCTAGTGACTCCTTATATCTATTTAGTTCCATTTAACATCTGCCCTTTAAGATTTTACGAGCTGGATCCATTTTCATCCTCTTTACTTGTAACAACATCATCCATTTATTAAAAAACATTTTTTATACGCTTACATTGATAATACTTAGTATACTGTATTGTCAATGTAATTTAAAAACATTTTAGAAGTTTCTGAATATGGGTTTGGTCTAAATTCGACGATTTTCAATCAAAAAAATGAAGCATCATAAATTCTTGAATGAAATGAATCATAAAATATGATTCTCATTTATAAAATCATAGGAAGAGGTTTCTATTGATTAAGTGTCTTCCTTTAAAAAAAAGAGTCGAAGGGTGTTGTTGGAATGAACCTAAAAGACATAAGCACCTCAGTGCCCAAAAAGGACCATGGTGGTAAAGTATCGGGCCAGCTGCCCTATATTAGTGACGTGAAAGTGGAAAATATGGTTTATGGTGTTTTGTTTCGTTCACCGATTGCTTATGGGAAAATTAAGTCGATACAGTTACCGAATCTTCCTGAAGGTTATGAAGCAGTTGGAGCAGAGCATATTCCCGGACCGAATTATGTCAAAATCATCAAAGAAGATCAGCCCATTTTTGCGAATGAATGGGTCAATTATATTGGAGAGCCGATTCTGATGCTCGTAGGAGATGACCTAGAAACTATTTACAGTTTGTTAAATGAAGTGAAGGTTGAATTTGAAGAACATCAGGCTATTTATACATTGGACGATGCCATCCAACAAAAGTCTGGAGCCGGGGTTACAATGGCAAGCTATGAGTTTGGGGAAAGCGTAGATGTCATTTCAGCAGTCGAGCAAAGTGCCCACCAAATAATCGAGGAGGAATATGAAACGGGTTATCAGGAGCATGTCTACCTTGAGCCACAAGGAATGCTCGCCATTTATAAGGATGATGAAATTGAAGTACAGGGTTCCATGCAATGTCTTTATTATATAAAAAATGCCTTACTAAGCGCTTTAGCCTGTGGTGACGATGAAGTCAGAGTGGTCCAAAGCCCGACCGGTGGAGGTTTTGGCGGTAAAGAAGAGTTTCCTTCAATGATGGCCTGTCACGTAGCGGTGGCGGCAAAAGCAGTCAAAAAATCGGTGATGCTTGTATTTGACCGTTCTGAGGATATGGTAGTGACCACGAAAAGGCATCCCGCTAAACTCAAATATCGAACGGCTCTAGATAAGGAAGGAAATATCTTAAGCCTGTGTGTTGATATCTATCTGGATGGCGGAGCGAATGTGGGTTTGAGTTCTGTCGTGCTGCAGCGCGCCTTAATCAACAGTGCCGGTGTTTATAAGATTCCGCATTTTCATGCAAAAGGCTATGTCTTAAAGACCAATACCGTTCCGAATGGCGCCTTTAGAGGCTTTGGTGCTCCTCAAAGCTTTGCCGGAATCGAAAGTCATATGGGGCATCTTAGTAAACTGGCAAATATCGAACCACTTGAATATAAACGAAAATACCTCGTCAAACAAGGAGACCCCACCATCACCAAAGGTATATTCCGCGACCCAATATTAGTCGGAGAAATGATTGAGGACCTTGTCAATTCGTCAGAATACAAAAAGAAAAAACAGGAGTTTCAAGTTTTCAATCAACAAAGTCAGCGCTATAAAAAAGGTATTGGAACTTCGTTGTTCCTCCATGGCTGTGGATTTACAGGCAGTGGCGAACGAGACCATATTAAAGCAACGGTGAAACTGTTTAAATCAAAGGACGGAAAGGTATCACTAAAAATCTCAAATTCTGATATGGGACAAGGCATTTTGACGACGCTGTCTAAAATTGTCGCTAAAGAACTAGACCTCCCGTACGAA
>NZ_JBALSN010000056.1:0-6515 GCF_036966985.1 Neobacillus drentensis
TCGTTATAAGATACAATTCGTAACAATTACGATTTATTCAATCTAATAAACTTATATTATATGGAATAATTATTTATTTTAAATCGTAATAATTCCTAATTAGGTATCTACGGAGAGGAAAATTGATTATGAAAAGACTATTATGCCCTTTAATTATTTTACTTTTGGTATTAAGTGGTTGTTCCAATGCTGCTCAGACAAATGGTGAAAAAGTTAGTGAAGGAACAAAAAAATTACAAATTGTCACCACGTTTTATCCAATGTATTATTTTACCCAAAAAGTGGCTGGCAGTTCAGCAAATGTGGAGTTATTAATACCGAACGGTGCAGAACCACATGATTGGGAGCCGACTGCAAAGGATATGGCTAAAATTCAAGATGCCGACATGTTTATCTACAATAGTCGATACTTTGAAAGCTGGACTGAAAAAGTATTAAAGAGCATTAATGATTCAGATTTAACTGTTATTGAAGCTTCGAAGGGGATTGAATTGATTAATGCATTAGAATCAGAGGAGGAACATCATTCAGATCACGCATCATCAAAGGACCCTCATGTCTGGCTTTCTCCGGTGCTAGCCCAGCAAGAGGTCGACACGATTGCTAAGGCCATCATACAGCTTGATCCAAACAATAAAAATCAATATAAAAAAAATGCAGAGGATTTTAAAGCCCAACTTGCTGAATTAGATCACTTATACAAAGAGGCAGTTGATCGGGCGAAGAAAAAAGAATTTGTGACCCAACATGCTGCATTTGGTTATTTAGCAAAACAATACGGGTTAACGCAAATTCCAATTGCAGGACTATCCCCAGATGTCGAACCAACCTTCGGTAAATTGAAAGAATTAGCGGAAGTAACCAAGAAGAAAAATATCAAGGTCATTTATTTTGAAGGACTTACTTCTTCCAAAGTGGCTCAAACATTAGCAAATGAAATAGGTGCTAAAACTGAAGTTTTAAATCCATTAGAAGGATTAACTAAAGAAGAACAAGAAAAAGGTTTAGACTATCTAGATGTTATGAAAAAAAATCTTGATGCATTAAAATTATCTTTTTAGAGTTAGTTCTTTGATTTGAAATATTGTTTATCGTCAGAAAGAGCCGCCGAAATCTCGGCGGCTCATTTTTAATATCCTCTAAAAACATATTCTTCTTTAGGAGCAGAAGTAGTAGACCAATCTTCTACTTTTAAATAAGGAACGTTTGTTTTAAAGGGCTGATAATAAATGGTTGATATTTTCCCTTTTACGGTGACCCATTCATCATTTTTCAATTTCGTGCCATCTGGCATTTCAACTAACATACCAAAGACACCTGAATCGGCAATACAATGGATGACACCAAATCGGAACACAAAAAGCTGGTTTTTATTGACTGTTTCCGAATCATTAAACACGAACCCTTTAAACTCGATTTCTTTTCCTAAGAAATCACCAGGGTAGTTATATATTGTTTCCATTCCTTTTAAATAATTTTTATCATTTAAAATGATTGTTTCCTTGTTTACATACTTTTTCTTTTCCTTTTTCATTAACACATCATAATCTTCTTTCCCATAATACACACTCGTATCTGGCCGTAAAAATTGCTGCTGCATAAAGGAATCTCCTTCTCCTTCATCGTAAATAGGAAAATGGAAACCTTTTGCTTTTACAATATTTGAATCTAGGGTGGCAATTGGAAAAAATAGCCCTGAAATAATTGGAAAGGCGAAAATTGGATAAATGAAAAGCTTTTTATACCATTTGTTTTCTTTCGAATGATTATGTCCACAATGATCATGGTCACAAGATGCTTCTTTTGAATCACCTTTGCTAAGCATAAAGATTTGGACAATCGTTAACACAAGTAAAGCATAACCAGCAGTGGCAGAAAGATAAGAATATTTCATGTTGATATATTTATTAATGTCCCCGGTAAGATGCATTTGAAAAATTAAATAAGTAAAGCCAATTAATATTAAACTTCTTATCATAGTTCCAACTCCTTAAAACAGTAAAGAGTAAACAAAGACCACAACGAACACAGAAGATACAATCATAAATACGAGCCGCTTCTTAAATGTTGCCAGCATCATCATTAGATTTTTAATATCCACCATAGGCCCAAACACAAGAAAGGCTAATAATGAACCCGTTGAAAAGGTCGTTCTAAACGACGAAGCAATAAAAGCATCAGCTTCGGAACAAAGAGAAAGAATAAAAGAGAGAGCCATCATCACGATCGAGGATGATGCTTGTCCTTGACCAATTGAAACAAGCGTTGATGTCTTAATATATGTTTGAACAGCTGCTGCAATTAGTGAACCAATAATTAAATATTTTCCCATGGAGAAAAATTCTTCAACTGCATGCTCCAGGGTCTGCCAGATTTTTTTGAAAAATGGAGTAGATTTCCCATCGGAATGGTGATGATGAAAATGTTCTTTAAACGGGCTGCCCTTAAATCGAAAAGCGATTAAGATACCTACAATGACAGCTACAAGTATCGCTCCAATTGCTCGATAAAGTGGCATTTTCCAATCACTGCCGAACGCAATAAAGGTTGCAAACAAGACCACTGGATTGATGATCGGTGCAGTCAGCATAAAAGCAATCCCTGCGGAAATCGGGACTCCTTTAGAAACAAGTCTGCTTACGATTGGAACAATCCCACATTCACAAGAAGGAAATAAGATACCTAAGAAACTGGCAAAGATTACAGCTAGAACTTTATTTTTAGGCATGATTTTTGCAATCATTTCATCAGTAACAAAAATTTGAATGATTCCTGATATTAATACACCAAGCGTCACGAATGGGAGAGCTTCGATTAAGATTGAAATAAAAATGGTATTCATTTGTAAAAAAGATTGCGGTAAGGTTATACCGAACATAAGAGTCCTCCTATAATAAAAGACTGATGGAGTCTACTATACTCTCATCCTATTCATTCGTCCAACGAAAAATCTGGAATAAACAATGAATTAAACCAAGTCAGAAGAGATCTAGTTTATGTTTTACCATTTTTCGCCCAAATAGGTTAAAATAGAAAATAATAAGGAGGGGTGTCATGGACTTATTTTCAAGAATAGCTGAAGATAAAATAAAAGAGGCGATAAAAAATGGGGAGTTTGAAAATTTACCTGGAATGGGTAAGCCATTGAATCTGAAAGATGATCTGCCAGGGATGAACGCGGAAATGAAAATGGGGTACCGTATGCTTAAGAATGCTGGATTCATTTCAGATCAAGTAGATTTACGAAAAGAATTGATTACCTTAAATGATCTGATTTCTGCTGCCACAGATGACGATGAAATCAACAGGTTACAAGAAAAATTAACACGAAAACAGCTTCAGTTTGAAAAAATAATGGAACAAAGAAGAAAAAATACAAATGTGCGTTTTGGTAGTTATGCCGAGAAAATTTATGGAAAAATGAAATAAACTGATGACTACAGGTTAAATCAAAAAGGTAACTTCATATATCTTCAGAAAATGAATCCTCAAAAATGAGCATTTCCTCGTTTAAACCTTCTCTGAGTTTTTTCTGATTTATTTAGACTACTTGTATTTTTCCGGGCTGATGGCTGTACGCTATCAGCTTTTTTATGTTATTTCTCCTAAAAATGGAACAAAATAAATGCAAGTAGTTAAAGGGTGAAAAAATGGAGGTACATACAATATGTCTGACATTAGAAAGATTGTGATAACACCTTTGTTAGTGCTTTTTCTTATAGTTGGAATCGTATCAAATAGGGTCAGTGCTAATGAGACAGAGACCCCCAATATTGTGGGTGAGTTTGGAGTTGCCATAGATGCAACGACAGGCGAGATTCTTTACAGTAAAAATGCTCATTCAAAAGCGTATCCTGCGAGTATAACTAAAGTATTAACGGCCACAATTTTGGATGAACAAATGAAAGAAGGGGAATTGTTAAAGGTTAGTTCTCATGCGGCAAATCAAGAATGCCTTTGTTTGGGGCTTACAGCAGGCGAAATACTATCGAAGCAAGACGCCATGAAAGCTTTATTATTGTTAAGTGCGAATGATGTCGCCGTAACGATTGCTGAGAACGTAGCAGGAAGCGAAGAAGGATTCGCCGAGCTAATGAATCAGAGGGTCAAAAAATGGGGCCTTAAAAATACTCATTTCGTTACACCAAATGGTCTTCATGATCCAAACCATTATACAACTCCCTATGATATGGCTATCATCACAAAAGAAGCAATTAAACATCCCAATGTCCTAAAGGTTATGACTACACGAACGACAATGATTAAAACAAGCAAGAAAGAAAAGACAATCCTTAATCTATTTAAATTTCAAAGGATCCCGTACTCGATTACTGGTAAACCAGGGTTTACAAATGCGGCTCAACATACACTAATGGAATACTTAAAAAAGGGAAATAAGGAAGTCATCTCAGTTGTCATGAAAACCGATAAACAGTCAAAATACAGCGATATTCAAACCATGGCAAACTATTCATTTGCCCATATGAAGTCAGAAAATCTGGAAGCGAGGTAGTCGAGAAGATTGCTTATAGCGATTCATCTGACTGCATAAAAAAGACCGCTTTGTCAGCGGTCTTAATGTTGTTCTTGGTCATTCCAATATTGTAGAGTGTCGATTTTACCTGTCGGCTCACTTTTTAATACATTACCATCTTTGTCTTTGTAAACCTCGTACTCCTGGTACGTTTCTACGATATAGCCATCTACTTTTTCGACTTTCTCAAGTTTTTCCTCCAAAACTGGAACATCGCTTGAAGGCTCAACTTCTACAGGCTGTGCCATCACAGGTTGGTCGGATGAATAAGTAACGTCTTTATTAATAAATGAGTACGGTGAATCAAGATACGCTGCAAAACCTAAGGTGACCAATAAGCAAAAAATACTAATAAAGGTTTTTAATTTCATAAACTGGGCTCCTTTTTCACTTACATCCTCGTAACCCATTTTATGCATGTCCTAAAAACATATACCTATTGATTAGTTTTGTATATTTGTTGATTTTACAGAAGAGATTTGCGGTCGAAAAAGTAAAAATAGAATAAATGCAGCTATGGAAATTATCGCACCAGATATATAAGGGAGCCCAATGGCCAGTGAAAACAACCATCCACCCAGTGGAGGACCAATAATTCGTCCAAGAGAGTCAAAGGAAGATAATAGGCCAGTTGAACTTCCGTAGCCTGCGCTTGACGTTTTCGTAATTAGAGAAGATACACTTGGACGAATTACTCCATTTCCTAAACCAAATATGGTTAGAAAAAGGGCTGCAGTGGCAAAACTATTCACCCATAAAATCAAAGCAAATCCAAGCGCAGAAACAATGATACCCGACTGGATAACCATCCTCTCCCCGTGTTTCTTTGTCAATCTACCAACTAAACCACCCTGGACAATTGCACTTCCAAATCCCATGATCATAAAAATATACCCCAGTTGAGTAGCATCCAAATCTGCCTTTTTAGCAGCAAAGTAGGCAAAGGTTGCTTCCAAACCAGCAAGGGATAAAGAAATTAATAATTGCACTAGATATAGAACGGTTACAGCCCCGCTAAGCGCCTTCCAAAATGAAGGCTTTTTTTTCGTAACCGCTCCGTTTTTCTGTTTTGATTCTTTGAGCAAAAGGAAAACAAGAATCAAAGTGATGAAAGAAGAACCACATGCAAGAAAAAAGGGCATATTCAAGCTGAATTTTGAGAATATACCACCAATTGCTGGACCGAAAACAAAGCCCAAGCCTGTTGCTGCACCGATAATCCCCATTCCTTTGCCGCGATTCTCTTCGGTGGTGATATCGGCAACATAGGCCATTGCGGTAGGCATATTAGCAGAGGAAAGAATACCACCAATAATTCTTGCCGCAAATAACATCCAAAGCTCTGTCGACAATGCTTGAATAAGAAAGGAGAGACCAAGTCCAGCAATTCCAATCATCATCACTGGCTTTCGCCCAATTCGGTCGGAAACTTGCCCCCACATTGGAGCGAAAATGAGCTGCATGAGCGAATACACCGCCATAAGTAAACCTAGTTCGGTTGGGTTCGCCCCAATTTCTTCGGCATAGAAAGGTAAAACTGGAATGATAATTCCAAATCCCACCATAACCAAGAACATTACTACAAATAAAATCGGTAAAGCGGACTTTGAATGCAAAGAAATTTCACTCCTAGATGACTTTTAAAGTCGTTGATATTACTTACTTCTTCCTATCAATAGGATAATGGAAAAGTTCCTAGAAAAACAAGTCTCTTGCATACTATTTCCTTGCATGGAAATAGTATGCAATACTGCTTAACCACGCTGATTATTGATTTATCAAACGCTTAGCAAAAAGATAGTGAAACCCAAGCATACTGCTAGCAAGCGATAGCATACCTATAAAAGCCTTGCCAACAAAACCAGCTTGGGAACGGAAAAGTGTGTTTAAAGCAAAAAAGAACACCATTCCATCTCCGGAACGGTGTTTCTCTTAATCTGGTTCCAGTGCCCAGCGGCTAGTGGACTTCGCTCTCCGCCCT
>NZ_JBALSN010000056.1:6597-7369 GCF_036966985.1 Neobacillus drentensis
ATACGCCGCTAAACGGGCACTTTCACTTTATATTATTTCACTGCCTTTCTCGTACTTTCTGATGCAAAGTCAGCAATAATGACAAGAATCATATAACAAAGTAGTAACAAGGTAATCTCAGTATATTGGAAATAGCTCATTGCCAGTTTAAACTCCATTCCAAGTCCGCCAGCACCGACGAAACCAACTACAATGGTTGTTCTCATAATGACTTCCCAGCGATAAAGGATATAAGTGAGAAATCGTGGTAACACCGAAGGCAGAATACCGTAGAAAAAAATCTGAATTTTCGATGCACCTGCAGATGCTAAATTCCTAATTGGCCGCGGGTCCATATCCTCAATCACCTCAGCCCAGAGTTTACCGAGTATCCCGAAGTTATGGAGTGCCAGAGCAATCGCCCCAGGCAATAGCCCTGGTTTAAAAATAAAAATAATCATCATGGCCCAAACTAACTCAGGGACTGAACGGGAGAAGATATAGATAATGCGGACAATTCCATAAAGAATCCAGTTATACCACTTCTTTGAGGAAGTTAAACCCCCATTAGCTATATTTCTTGCTGCTGGAATCACCGTTAAGAAAGCAGCGATGGTCGCAAATCCAATCGCCATAATACTCATTTCCAATGTTTCAAGCGTGAGTTTCAGAGCAGCGGACCAACTGCCAGCGTTGAAGAAAGCAGGGTTGGCATCATTTAATCCGATCAGACCGCCGAAGAACTTTTTCGCATATTCAATGTTCTTATCAGATAATAATTCAAATAATTGAG
>NZ_JBALSN010000057.1:0-202 GCF_036966985.1 Neobacillus drentensis
ACTATCCTCCATCAATCAGATCTACAGCATTAGGGATGGCTTCAGGAGTCGGCAGGACCGGTGGTATGCTCGGGCCCCTTTTAGGAGGATTCCTACTATCAATTTCTTTACCAATTCCATTAAACTTTATCGCCTTTGCCATTCCTGGTTTGATTGCAGCTGCCGCCCTCTTAATGGTACCTATAAAAAATGCCTATCAATA
>NZ_JBALSN010000057.1:243-4239 GCF_036966985.1 Neobacillus drentensis
TTTGTAACTGCTAATATAATAGTTGATTCCATATAAATGTAAATGGAACTCTAAAGTAATTGATGCTGATACATTTTTTCATATAAAGTTGATCTAGCAATCCCAAGCTTTTTAGCTGCCTTGCTTTTGTTCCCTTTTGACTCGTGAAGCGCGTTTATTATTAAGTGCCGGTCTTCTTTGAGCGGTTGCTGTAATTATGAATGGATTGGGCAATAAGTTCCTTCCCTGTTCGGCTTTCACCTTCAATTAAGATACTTGAGTCCTGCATTGCCGCTTTTTGGGCTAATGGATTAAGTTCTTCATTTCTTCACATTGATAAATAATATCGTCAAAGTGAAAAAAACTCTTCGTGTTCACAATCATTTCTACTTCTTTTCTAATATCTTTAAAATGGTAGACAACCCCAATTGGTTCATCCAAATGATCAAAGAGGGGGACGGAAGATAGTCGAAAATAATATTGCCCTTTATTAATTTTTATTTTTATTTCTTTCTCTATAATCGGCTTACCGCTTTTCAAGACATGTAATGAAAATGCCTGATTATCCAAAACTTCAGAAATTGGCATTCCAATCACTTTTTCAGCGGTTAACCCTAGCATATCCGCTCCGACTTCTCAATATCATTAACAATTTAGCACATCGGTATAGGAAATGATTTCAATTAACATCTTTCAATATGTATCAAATAATTATACCATATTATCAGATTATTTTGAAATATAGTAAAAACTATAAAAGAATAATAAAAAAAGCTTGTAGACGAATCTAGAGCTAGATCTGATCTACAAGCAGAAAGTATTTTCTTATTCTTTTTATTATTTCAATGCGTTAAAGCTTACAGCTATTTTTGCTCCCACAACAGCATTGTTTTTAACTAATGCAATGTTTGCATCTAGGCTTTTGCCTTCTGTTAGTTCTTTTACCTTACCAAGCATGAATGGCGTTACATCTTTACCAGTGATGTGGCGTTCTTCTGCCTCTTTTAATGCTGATTCAATGACCGCATTTATTACTTTCTCATCCATAGCGTATTCTTCAGGAATTGGATTAGCAATAACCGCTCCGCCTTTTAGGTTCAAATCCCATTTTACTTTTAATGTAGAGGCGATTGTATCAACATCATCTGCACTTAAGTTTAATCCGAATTCACTTTTGCGCGTATAGAAAGCAGGGAGTACATCAGTTTGGTAGCCAATAACCGGTACACCTTTAGTTTCAAGATATTCCATCGTTAACCCTAAATCTAAAATAGATTTAGCACCCGCACAAATAACGGCAACATTTGTTTGCCCTAGTTCTTCGAGGTCAGCTGAGATATCCATTGTGGTTTCTGCCCCACGGTGAGCACCGCCAATACCACCTGTAACGAAGATTTGAATATCTGCCATTTCTGCACAAATCATTGTCGCAGCTACTGTTGTTGCTCCAAGTTTTTTTGTAGCAATCAAATAAGCTAAATCTCGTCGTGATGCTTTTGCAACATCTGAGCTTTTACCGAACATTTCTAACTCTTCATCAGATAATCCGATTTTAATTTTTCCATCAATGATGGCAATTGTAGCCGGAACTGCCCCGTTATCACGCACAATTTGTTCCACTTCACGAGCAGTCTGAACATTTTGCGGATAAGGCATTCCGTGAGAAATAATCGTAGACTCTAAGGCAACAATTGGTTTTCCTTGTTCTTTAGCTGTCTGTACTTCTTCAGAAAATGTAATATATTGTTTCATGATAATTCCTCCATGTCTTTTTGTAGTTGTGCTGCCGATAAATCTTGTCGGACTGTATAGGGTGATTGCAATGTTTTAGATGCATTCATACTTCCAGTTTTAGCGATTTCAATTAATGATTTTCCTTCTAACCAAGAATAAATAACAGCAGAGGAAAAGGCGTCTCCCGCCCCCGTTACATCGACAATTTCCTTAGTCACGATTGGAGGAACAAGAAAGATACCCTCTTCCCTATTCCCAATCATGGAACCTGCTTTTCCATTCGTAATGATTACATTGGAGATGCCCAGTGCTAGCCACTTTTCTACTGCATCTTTCCAATCATCTTCATTTTTGATCTCTGTATGAAAATAAGTTTCTGATTCGTCTCGGTTCGTAATTAGCCATGTAACACCGTCTAAAGCATCCGGCAATCGTGCCATTTTTGGTGAAGAAACAGGTACCAAAACAATCGGTAGATTATGATTTTTAGCAAAATGGCATAAGAATTGGATGGTTTCTTTTGGACAATTTAAATCGACCATGATACATTTTGCTGAGCTTAATAATACATCATGCCTTAGCAGCAATTCAGGTGTGATTGCGTCATACACTTCCATATCTGCTAAGGCAATTACTAATTCTCCGTCAGAGTCTAAAACAGCTGTGTAAGAACCAGTTGATTTTTCAGGAAACTGAGTTACGGTTTCTAGGTTCATATAAAGATTCGACGCATCTTCAATGACTGACCAGTCCTTATCAACGCCGCATGCCGATATTAGTGACACTTCCATCCCAAGCCGGCCTAGGTTTTCAGCGATATTCCGTGCAACGCCGCCTGCATTTTGAGTGGCATAAATAGGATTGGAAGTTCCTAACTGGGCTTTTTCTTTGATATGGAATTTTCGGTCTATGTTGGCGCCGCCAATACAAATTACTCGTTGTGATTCACTTAAAATGTAGGCCCTGCCTAAAATATTTCCTTTTCTAGTTAAACCAGAAATAATATTAGCAATCGAGGGTCGGGATAACCCTAATATTTCAGCAAGCTCTTGTTGAGAAACATATGGATTCTTTCGTATTAAATCGAGAATCAAAAGCTCTTTCTCCGTCATTCTTTCAGGCATATAACACACCCCATAAATTACACTAATCCTGTCCCTACCTAATCAGTGTTATCATTTTGGATTAAACGTTTTTAATTCTTTACGTGTTTCAGGAACTTTTACAGCACCTGATTTAATCTTATCGACCCATTCTTTTACGGTTGCTTCAATTTCCGCTTTGTTTTCTGCTTTTGCATTGATCGGTGCTAAGCCAACACCATCTTCACTCAGACCATATAATGCAACCTCGCCGCCAGGGAAATTGCCATCTTTAGTTTTTGTTGCAAGGTCATTAACAGCGATATCGACCCGTTTTAGTGCTGATGTAAGGACAACATCTGGACCCATGTCAGCTTGGTCACGGTCAACTCCAATTGCCCAATATTGTTTGCTAGGGTCTTTTTTCTGTCTGTCATTAGCTTCCTTAAATAGACCAACACCAGTAGCACCAGCTGAGTGGAAGACTACGTCCGCACCGGAGGAATACATTTTAGATGCAATCGATTGACCAAGCTCGGCCTTGTCAAACGCACCTGCATACTGAACATCAACTTTTACCTCTGGCTTAGCTGCCTTAACACCGGCCAAGTAACCAGATTCGAAACGTTCAACAACAGGAATTTCCATTCCGCCAATAAATCCAATATGGTTAGTTTTTGTTGAGAGAGCAGCAGCTACTCCTGCAAGGAATCCAGCCTCTTGCTCCTTAAATAAAATACTTGCTACGTTTGGCAGTTTTACTTCAGCGTCCACAATTGCAAATTTAGAATCTTTTTGTTGATTCGCAATTTCTTCAAGTGATGCTGGCATTAAGAATCCGATAGCGTATACTAAGTCAAATCCTTGACGAACAAGAGTATTTAAGTTTGTTGTATAATCTGCATCCGATTTGGAAGCAAGATAATCATAGCCGCCTTTACCTTTTGTTAAGCCATTCTCTTTACCAAATTTCTCAAGACCTTCCCAAGAAGATTGGTTAAATGATTTNNACTGAGAAGCCTTTTCCATTTTCTCCGCCCTTAGTCGTATCGTTTCCTTTGTTGTCATCACTTTTCCCACAAGCACCTAATAGTGTTCCTGCAGCAAGTATAAGTGATAGTGCCATTCCAGTATTCCGCTTATTCAATTGATGTTCCCCCTAATGAATGTTATACGATTAAGCAGTAATAGATTGTTAAAC
>NZ_JBALSN010000058.1:0-7237 GCF_036966985.1 Neobacillus drentensis
TCGCAGCTTGTGTTCTTGGGGGGGTGTCATTGATAGGCGGGATTGGAACGGTTGTTGGGGCATCGTTGGGGGCGATTATTTTAACGTCCATCAACTCTGCTCTGGTTTATATGAAAGTTCCGGCCTTTTGGAATGATACGATTTCGGGTTCGCTATTGATCATTATTGTAGTGATTGATGCCCTGCTTGCGTTTCATGCGAATAAAAAGGCAAAGAAACTAAGATTAAATGCAAGGGTTCTGTAAAAGGAGGTGTAGAAATGACATGTTAAATAAAATCCCGAAATGGAACCTTACTTTATTCGTCTTAATCATTGCTGAAATCATTGTTTTTGGGATGATTAATCCAAGGTTTTGGAATGTCACAATCTTGTTAAATAGCTTTAACGATTTTATTGCGATTGCCATTATTGGCTTTTTTGTCACACTGGTCGTTATTACAGGAGGAATAGACATTTCGGGCGTTTCGATTATTGGATTAACCTCGGTTGTCACAGGTCTTTTGTCGCAAGTGGTTGGGATCAATATCTGGGCCTCCATCCTTTGTGCCATTTTAATTGGCGGGCTGTGCGGCCTTCTTAATGGAGTTCTGATTGCTTATGGAAGAGTTCAAGCGATGGTCATCACCCTTGGCGGGATGCTTTTATATAGCGGGATTGCCATTGTGCTGGTGGGATTGTCTGGTGTAAGTACTTATGAGGGAATTTCGGGATTTCCTGAGGATTTTAGCAGCATTGCCAATGGAGAGGTCATGGGAATTCCTCATGCTGTGATTTTATTTATGATCATGTTTCTCATTGCTTATATTCTCCTGCACCGTACCAGGTACGGCAGATATATATACTTGACTGGAATTAACCAAAACACAGCTGATTACTCTGGAATCAATACGAAAAGAATCATTGCTAGTACCTACGTCTTGTCAGGGTTAAGTGCCGGTGTGGCAGGGGTTGTTTTAACTTCCTATTTAGGCAGTGCAAGAGCTGATTATGGTGCTGAGTATCTAATGCCCATTCTAACTGTTGTTGTGTTAGGAGGGACATTAATCACAGGAGGTAAAGGGGGTGTTGTAGGGACAGCGTTAGCTAGCATTATATTAGGATTTATGCAGATAGGATTACAAATGGCCGGGGTCTCCACCCAGTATATAGGATTAGCTACTGGTGTTCTTCTTATCGTATCTGTCGCATTCTTGGGCATAAATCCAGAGTTCAGATTGAACATGAAAAGGATCTTAACACAAAAACAACATATTGGGGGTTAGGTACAGT
This sequence comes from Neobacillus drentensis, assembly GCF_036966985.1. GTDB lineage: Bacteria > Bacillota > Bacilli > Bacillales > Cytobacillaceae > Neobacillus > Neobacillus drentensis_E. The sequence goes on from NZ_JBALSN010000058.1 coordinate 1,271, forward strand.
GAGAAAAATAAAGTCTATTAAAATAGTAAGTATTTTGGCGATTCTTACTTTATTATTAGCTGCCTGCGGATCCAATGAAAATTCATCCGGTGACGGAGATAGGGGTAAAAAGAAAGATCCTAAAGATATTCAGGTGGTTTTCATTCCAAAAATGACAGGGAATGCCTTCTTTGAGTCTGGTAACGATGGGGCACAAGAAATGGCCAAGAAGGTTGGTTTTAAAGTGAAGTACGATGGTGCTCCTGAGGGAACGGTAGCTAATCAAGTACAAATTATTAATAGTGCAGTCAATAGCGGTGCTGATGCGATTGCCATTTCTTCCGTCTCTTCTGACGGTTTGAATCAAGCATTGAAAAAGGCGTTAGATGCCGGCGTTAAAGTTGTCACATGGGACTCAGATGTTGATCCTAAATATCGTTCTGTTTATGTGGACCAGGGTACACCAGATATCCTAGGAAAAATGCTTGTTGACATGGCTGCCCAGCAAATGGATAAACCTGATGAGGCTAAGAAAATTGCCTGGTTCTATTCCAGCCCGACAGTTCCAGACCAAAACTCATGGGTTAAAGCCGCAAACCAATATATTAAAGAAAAATATCCAAAATGGGAATTGGTTACGACTCAATTTGGTGATGCAAATGAACAAAAATCATTACAAGTGGGAGAAAGTATTTTAAGTTCTTATCCTGATATTGATGCGGTTATTTGCCCAGACTCAACCGCTCTTCCGGCTATGGCACAAGCGGCTGAAAATAAAGGATTAAAAGCGGATGATGTCATTATAACAGGCTTTGCTTCTCCAAATTCAATGAGACAATTTATTGAAAACGGTACCATTAACAACCATGGTTTATGGGATGTAAAAGATCAAGGTGCCCTTGCCGTATACGTCGCTTATTGGTTAGCACAAGGAAAGGAACTAAAAGTTGGAGACTCTTTGGAGGTTCCTGATATGGGTTCCGTTAAAGTAGAGCCGAACACCATCCAGGGCTATGATTATACAGCAGATGATTCAGGCATTATTGTTTTACCTGAACGGATTGTATTTACGAAAGACAATACGAAAAACTACGATTTTTAATAGTTAAATAGAGTATTTGTTATAAAGGAGTGGGAGAAATGGCTGATACACAGGGCAACAAAAATGCAAAGGATTTTTCTGAGAGTATACCGTTCGCGAACAATGGGAATTACCATGTAAAAGGTGCAAACAATTATGATTGGGGAATGAAGGATCGGTTATCGAGAATCTTTAACCCGGACACTGGTAAAACGGTCATGTTAGCGTTTGATCATGGTTATTTCATGGGACCTACGTCAGGGCTGGAGAGATTAGATTTGCTTATTCCTAGATTAGCAAATTATGCCGATTGTTTAATGGGGACTAGAGGGGCTATTCGAAGTAGTGTCCCGCCGACCTTTAATAAAGCGATAGCCTTACGAGCTTCCTCTGGTTCAAGTGTTCTCCAAGATGACCTAAGTCATGAATCCATGGTGGTGGATATGGAAGATGCGATTAAGATGAATGCAAGTGCGATCGCGATTCAAACATTCATTGGAAGTAATGGGCAAAAGGAAACCATCGAAGAGTTGAACCGAGCTGTTAACCTTGGCTCAAGATACTCCATTCCAACATTAGGTGTTGTAGCGGTTGGTAAAGAAATGGCACGCACCACTAACTTCTTCTTGTTAGCGACAAGAATGCTGGCTGAATTTGGTGCACAAATTGTTAAAACGTATTACTGTGACGATTTTGAAAAAGTTGCCGCAGCTTGCCCAGTCCCATTAGTCGTGGCTGGCGGTAAGAAATTACCAGAAAAAGATGCCCTTACACTGGCCTACAACTCTATCCAAGGTGGAGCAGCTGGTGTGGATATGGGAAGGAATATATTCCAATCTGAATACCCCGAAGAAATGATTCAAGCGGTCATTAAGGTTGTTCATGAAGGGTTTACTGACAAAGAGGCTTTTGAGTATTACCAACATCTCACAAACTAAGTTCCATTATTTTGTACAGTAAAGCTTCTCATGGGCAAAAGTGCTGGAGCATTAATATTACACCCTTTTACACAGGTATCATAAAGCAATCCCCAGGCTTTGAATAGCCTGGGGATTGTCTACGTTTATGATTACTTTTGGTCTGGTCCACGGGGATTGATAGGGACTGTTCTTTAAGCTTCTACGGCTGTGAAAAATTGTGGTAAGTATTCTTTATGTGCTTCTAACATATCATCTAAGATTTGTTTTGCAATCGTATCAGAAGGTACAAGTGGATTTATGGTCATTGCCAGTAGTGCTGTATTATAATCTCCGGTTACGGCAGCTTCTGCAGCAACACGCTCAAATGATTTAATTTGCTGGACAAGACCTTGTACTGCAACAGGAAGCTCACCTACTGAAATTGGTTTAGGGCCTTCTTTTGTAATGATACAGTTTACTTCAACAGCAGAGTCATCTGCTATATTTGCAATCGCGCCATTATTTCTTGTGTTTACTGGCTGGATGTCACGTCTATCGTTATAGATCGAATTAATTAGGTTGCAAGCGGTATCACTATAATATGCACCACCGCGTTGTTCTAGTTGAGGAGGTTTAATCGCTAAATTTTGATCCTTATAAAGTTCAAATAGTTCCTTCTCGACTTGCTTTACAACTTCCGCTCGAGTGCCTTCTTCATTAGCTGCGCGCATCTCTTCTTCTAACATTTCACTTGTTTTATAATAATAACGGTGATATGGGCAAGGAATCGCGTTTAGCCCACGAAGGAAATCAGGCTCCCAATCGATGGCCTTGATATTTTTCATGCTCATAGAATTTTCGGGGTCCGCCATTTTTTCAATCACGTCACCAAGTACACTTACACCATCTACATAAACATTTAAACCAAATACCATATGATTAAGTCCAGCGAAGTCGATGTCGACTCTCTCAGGAGCCACTTCTAGCATCTCGGCTGCTCTCATTTTTATGCCGACAGGAACATTACAGAGTCCCACTACCTTTTTAATATTACTATAACGGAGTACAGCTTCCGTTACCATGCCCGCAGGGTTTGTGAAGTTTACTAGCCAAGCATCAGGGCATAGTTCTTCGATATCCTTACAAATTTCCAAAATGACTGGAATGGTACGCAACCCTTTAAATAATCCACCTGGTCCGTTTGTTTCTTGGCCAATGACATTATATTTTAATGGTATTCTCTCATCCTTTGCACGAGCATCAAGTAATCCAACACGGAATTGAGTGGTTACAAAGTCTGCGTCTTTAAGTGCTTCACGGCGATCAAGAGTTAAATGTACCTCAATTGGGAGACCGGCCTTTTCTATCATGCGTTTGGCAAGAGAACCGACAATATTTAATTTTTCTTGTCCTGCTGGAATATCAACCAACCATAACTCCCTAATCGGCAGTTCATCGTATCTTTTAATAAAACCCTCTACAAGTTCAGGAGTATAACTGGAACCTCCGCCAATTGTTACAATTTTAATCCCTTTTTTCATGATTGTGCACCTCCGAATATTTTTAAATACTGTGTATATCAATGAAGTTTTTCTGTTCATCGAAAGTGTACCTCCAAATAATGCCGGTGGAAATAGAAGGGAAGGTTTTTGTAACAGTTGTCGTTAATAGTGATTTGTTACTTTGTGAAAACACTATGTTTTTTTAAACATGTGGTATGATAATTCCAATCATAATAGTTTTTGTTAATTCATGAATAAGGTCGACTGGAGGGGGGATTTATTTGTTTTCAAATGAAGCGATCAGCACTTTTAATGATCTGGAGATGTCTTTATATAATTATGTTATTAAAAACAGTGATAAAGTGATTTATATGCGGATAAGGGAATTGGCGAATGAGACGCACGTTTCGACTTCAACGATCTTGCGATTTTGCCGCAAAGTGGATTGTGAAGGATTTTCGGAATTCAAAGTGAAGTTGAAGATATTTTTAGATAAAGACCAAACTCCTCATTTGAGAAGTTCACAAGAGTCCTTATCTGAATTTCTGGAACGGACGTTAAAAGGAAATCTCGATTCGTATATCATGGATGCAGCGGAAATGATTGCAGAATCTGATAGTGTTATATTTATTGGTATTGGGAGTTCGGGAATATTAGCAGAGTATGGGGCAAGGTATTTCTCAAGTTTGGGTAAATTTTCACTTTACATAAAAGACCCTCTCTTTCCAATTAGTGCGAAATATTTACAAAACAGTACGACGATCGCCTTGTCTGTATCAGGAGAAAATCGGTTTACTGTTACGCATATTAATCAACTTAAACAAGAAGGAAGTAAGATTGTCAGCATTACAAACAATCAACATTGCACGGTTGCAAAACTTTCAGATGTAAATGTACCTTACTATGTAACAGAGGAAAAGTATAATAATTCAAATATAACAACCCAAATTCCAGTTATGTATATTTTGGAATCAATCGCTCGTGAAATAAACAAACATTAAGTGCCTGACACCACCCGTATTTTGTCGAATTCATCGACATGATTCGGGGAGTGATAGGCACCACTTTTATGATAGAGTTTGTTCCTTCTCTAATAAAAAGGAATAGGACTCGGTGTCAATCGGTTGATTGGAAAGGATACTGAAAACGCATCGGCCGTCGCCGTTCTGGAAGGTTTCTTTCCGGACGACTTGGTGTCCAAGCAGCCTTGTGAGCACGTTAACCGTCACGCTGCAAAGGGCCGGGCGCTTCATTGCAACATTTGCGAACGGACAATTCCGCTCGATCAGTAAAATTTCTTCCCCATTCTGTTCCATATCGATAAATGAATCGTTTTCCATATAAATATCCTTCAAAGCAGCTGCACGTTCACTCAGACTTAATCCACGCAACCGAAATTCCCATTGTTGGACCCGACTTTCCGTCATGCTAGAAAGGACCTGTTTTAATGAATCCTCTCCAAGCTGCACCATAATCGTATCAATCATGTTTTCTCCAGAAGAGCCTTTTTTACTTAATATGCCAAAAAAAAACTAATTAAACGAGTAATTATTTGATAATTCAGAATATCTTCCTTTTAAAATATTTGAAAATGGAGGGGATTGTAGAGATGTTGTTCTCATCTGTTATTCTTTTTGCCGTTGCTGCACTTGGTGGTTTGTTGCTTGGGGTGTTAGGGCTTCGTCAGAGGGATTTACCTATGTGGCTATCGCTGATCCATGGTGTTGTTGCGGCTGCCGGGCTTATTACGTTAATTCTTGGAGTTGTTCAGGGAAGTGCAGGTTTGCTGCCAATAATCGCCTTGATACTATTCGTTATTGCCGCTCTTGGCGGATTTGTCCTGTTTTCATACCATTTACGCCGGAAACCTCATCCTAAAGGTTTAATCGTCACTCATGCTTTAGCTACAGTGATTGCATTTGTCCTTTTACTGATTGGAATTTTGTAGGAGTGGTTGTAAATGAAACAACGTAGAGGGTTGAGGTTATTTGGTCACCCGGTACACCCTGTTGTTACGCATTTTCCAATGGCACTTTTACCAGTGTCGTTTCTTGGAGATCTACTTGGAGTCTGGACAGATGCTTCGTTCTGGTGGAGTTTTTCGTTTTATAGTCTTGCAATAGGGCTGGTTATGTCCATACCTGCCCTAGTTACTGGGATGATAGACTTTCTGGCCATTCCACAAGAGGGGACCGCTGACCGAGTCGCTATGCGACATATGATCATTATTATTACTGCAATAACCATGTTTACGGGTAGCTTTTTTATCCGATTAGGTGTGGAAATTCCTACTGGATGGCGATTAATGAGTTCAGTTTCACTCTCCGTATTGGGGCTCATCTTTCTTCTGATTGGGGGATGGTTTGGCGGACAGCTCGTTTACCGACACGGTGTAGGCAGCGAGTCAATAAATGATAAGGCAGAATCGGAGAGGGAATGAGGTGAAATTAACACCTTGTTCTCTTTTTTTGTCTGTGTAAAAAAAAGGAAAATAAAAATATTCAGA
>NZ_JBALSN010000059.1:0-13034 GCF_036966985.1 Neobacillus drentensis
CCAATTGATGAAGACGAGTATACAACTCTTCCCTTATCGTAAATATTACATTTTGCGAAATCCGCTCAAACATTAATTGATACCTATAACGAATCACTGTCTTGGTTATGGTTACACCAATCATTAATCCCAACAGGGGCCATAATAAATCATTCTGATGTCCATAAATGACCTTTTCGATGATTTTACCTGCAATATAGGGATTAAACATATTTAGTAACGAAACAACTAGAACGAGAGAAAGACCAAAGAATAATTTAACTTGGTAATTCCGCATATACCCCCATACCCAACGTATACTATGCATGTATTTACTTCTCCTTCCTATAGTTCATAAAAACTAAAGTGAAAAGCCCTCCTTTAATTAAGAAAGGGCTGTACCTAATTTACTAACCTATTTCTTTTATCTTAATCCTTTAAGTTCCGGTGTTAAGATTGATTTCATCTCTTCCAGAACGGTATCTTCATAGGCATGTTTTTTCCCATTAAGTATGTCTTGAACTTTAACGGGCTTGCCGATTGTTGCAGATTCAAGAGCAGCAAATACAACTCCTAATGCTTCCAGGCCTCTCATCGCACTCGAAATAGGTGTTTTATTTTCAGCAATGGCTTCCCATAATTCTACATAGGAATGAGCGAATGGATGTTTAACGATATTCGGGGCAAACCGCTCAATCAATTCCGGCATCAGAATTTTTTTCCCATCTTCAAGAGTTGCATGAAGCCCAGGGCGAAGGCATCCCTTACTTCCATAAATCCACACACCTCCTGTCCCTTCACCATGGGCTGATGTAGCACACATCCAATGACCGAGTCCTCCATTTGTAAACTTGAAGACCGTAACGGCCGTGTCTTCTCCCGTAGGTTTGACCGTTACATTCCCATTACTTAATTCTTTTTCAAAAATTTCCGTATAGGCAAAAACTTCATCAATCGAACCATTAATCTCAGTAAAAAAGTGAGTTCTATGAACTCCATGATCATTGATCCAGCCCGCCCCTGCTTGACCTTTCATATGACGCCATGGCGTACCGGCGAAAAATCCGCGATTCAATGTAACAGTTGCATAATCAATTATGAAAGATACGCGACCAATCAGACCTTCTTTTACTGCCTCAGCAATAGCAACATTTTCTGCCCCTAATACGCTGGGTTCGGATAATGTTAAGACTCTATTATACTTTTTTGCATCAGCGATCATTTTCCGGCCAAAAGACGGGGAAATGGAAAGCGGCTTTTGCATTTGTACATGAACCCCTGCTGCAAAGCAATCTTCTGCTACTGTATGATGCAAATCATGATTGATTAGGATGGATATGGCATCTAATTGTTCTTTTTCCAACATCAAACGATATTCCGTATAGACTGCAGGACGGTTGCCTAACCGCTTTTCCACCTCTGAAGCAAACTGCTCAGCCCTTTCCTGCTGAATATCACAAACCGCTGACAATTCAAATGTTTCAATTCCGTTTCTTTTTAACTCTTTCAACCCTTCAACATGTGCCATCGCAATAACACCACAACCAATAAAACCTAGTTTCATTAGACACTCTCCCTTAAACTTATAAAATGGACTGACTTAAAGACTTTTAATCAGCGTATCTTTAAAACTGTTTATTTCCACTTGGGTCGGCAGGACAGAAATGGCCCCTACTTTCGTGCAGACCATCGCTCCCACTTTATTACTAAAGGAAATGATTTGTTTTAGGTGTGCGAAGTCTTCTAAAACACTTTTCGGCTCTTCTGCTTTCGCCAGCTGGTAAAGCGTTGCTCCTACGAAAGCATCCCCGGCACCGGTAGAATCGATTGCATCAACTACAATACTAGGGATGGTTTCGATGTGATGGTCATTTGAAATCAATGTCCCTTCTTTCCCTAACGTAACGGCTACTGCTATTGCCCCTATTTGATGAAGGGCAGCGATTCCTTCTGTTAAATTATCTGCTCCCGAGATAACCTTTAATTCATCATCACTGACTTTGACAAAATCAGCGATCGCGATTCCCTTTCTTACCAACTCTACAAATTGTTCTCTTCTTCCCTTCCAAAGGTCATGTCTAAAGTTAGGGTCAAATGAGATAAATTTTCCTTTATTTTTGGCATCCTGCATTAAATTTAAATAAGTGGTTTGAAATGGATCATCCAATAAAGCGGTCGCTGAGCCAAAATGTAGAATACTCGATTCCATGATTCTTTTTTTATCAAGATCATTTTCCGTTAAAAATGCATCTGCCCCGCGATTAAAAACAAAATCTCTTTCTCCATTTGCTTTTAGCGAAACAAAAGCTAATGTTGTTGGATGCTCATCATCGAGCACAAGCATGGAGGTATCGACATTCACTTCATCTAATGTATTTTTTAAAAAATGCCCAAACGGATCATTGCCAACTTTTCCACTGAATAAGGCATTGCCCCCCAGTTTCACAATCGCTGCACACACATTCGCAGGGGCTCCCCCAGCCTGTTTTACAAAATTTTGACCTTTTACTAAATCAAAATCTATATCTGTACAGAAAAAATCGATTAATATTTCTCCAATACAAATGACTGATGAATTGTTTTTCATTTTAGCTCAACCGTCCTTTCAAATTGTTCTATATAGTAACTTGTTCATGGCCTTGCAAAAACAAAGCTCTAACCTTTGATTAGAGCTCTGCCGAAAAATAAAAATACCTATCACTGGAAGTTAACGATAATTTGCGTTTTTTTTACCTCTTTATTTTATATCAGACGAAAGTGTCCACTGCTGACGCTCCGGATCCGGATTCAAATCATTGAGTGTCAAAATTCCCTCTCTCGATACTTCGAGTGCCTTGCCATTATGAACAGAAGTGATTCTTACAGTACCATTGTCATTTTTGGTAATAATCCAACGCTGATTATTATAGCCAAGATAGTTGTACAGCTGAATTTTATTTTGCCCTGTATCCATATCTAACGCTTTGCCGCCCTCTGTACGTATGGAATAAGAACCATGCTCATCACCGGTTGGAATCAAAGTCCATTTTGTAGCTTTTTCTGCATCAGCTACGGTCACAGGCTCCCCGTTCTGAGAATTGGCAGTATAAATCGCTTTGCCGGTTGCGATATTCTTAAAGCTTGTTACGGTTAAGTTTGCTTCTGACACATTGCTGACATTAACATTCTGATAGGTGGCTTGACCACCAAATACATTTAAACCAAAATGGCCTTCTGCAAAGGTTCCATCCTGTAAATCCATGATTTTCTGACTATCCACATAAATCTGGATATGAGGACCTTTCGCTTCGATTCTCACCTTATATGTCCTTCCTGGTTGAATAAGGGCAGGCACCTTCCCAATTACCATACGGTCCTCAAAACCACCGTCAATCTTGTAAAAAAGACGAAAAGCCTTCATATTCGGATCAAGATTGAAGTAGTAACCGCTTCTTCCATCTTCACTTGCCCGGAATAGAACGGAACCTGCTCCTCCTGTTTGTCCCAGTATCATATCTGCTTCATAAGTAAAGTCTCCTGCAGTTTCCTTGGCCATATAGTTTGCATCACTTGTATGCGTTCCACGGATTCCATTTTCGGTAATTGTCCATTTGGAGGCAGAAAGATCTGATTTCCATCCAGTCAGATTTGTATGGAATTCACCCTCATACACTCTTACAACTACACTTGCCGAAGCCTTTCCATTTGGTGTGGAGGCTGTAATTATCGCTTCTCCTTTGCTTCCTGCTTTAAGTACTGCTTTTGAGTTAGTTGATGAATCAACCTTTACTACATTGGAATTACTAGATTTCCAAATAATTGACTGAGTTCCCTTTCCTTTTCCATTATCTACGGAAGCAAACAATGGTAGAAAATCACCGATATTCATCTCTCTTTGATTTGTATCCATTACAATTCTTGTATCCTCATCCGCGTTTTGGTTCCAAGTATCTGCAAGAGAATGTACTTTTAAGGATACAACTTTCACATCGCCTCCCTTGGTGTAGAAATTCACACTGCGACTTGAAGGATCAGGGAAAATAACATCAGAAAAAACTACTTTTCCATCATTGGCAAATACTTCAATGGACGAATCATCTACGAAGATATTCATTTTGATACGTTTATTATCCGGTTTTAAAGGAGCTTCATGTAAAGTGGAAAATAGTCTTGAGAAATCAGTTTCTCCTGACTCAGCACGATCAACGAATATTCGATTATCTGCAGTTTTGTAGCCAACGACTGTTTTTTGGTCAGCCCCTTCATGAACATGAAAACCAAATTCGGTTAATTTGCTGGTAGAAGGAATTTCAATCTCCGCTTCTATTTCAAATGCTCCTGAAGAGATTCCCTTCAACAAGTTGGAGGCATTAGTCGGATTGACTACCTTGTTCTGTGTCTGGAAAATGGTACTGCGAATCGACTGTAGTTCCTTAATAGGAGCTTGTGCAAGTCTTATCCCTTCATCTGTTTTCACCAATCTTAATTCTCTCGGAATAGTCAATTCTCCCTTCCAGCCCATAGTTGGAAAAGCGAATGGATAATCCCAGTTGGTCATCCATGCCATTATCACACGACGGTTATCCGGCATATTGGCGAAGGACATAGATGCGTAGAACTCCTTCCCGTAATCCGTTTTCAGTACTTTACCTGCTGTATTGTCATTGACGAATTTACCATCCGCTGTCAAATGCCCTACAAAATACTCCGCATCGGATCCCTGCGTCTTCGGATTTGCTCCTGTACTAATCATCAGAACCCATTTTTTCTCTCCCGTACCGTCTACCTGAAGTTCGAAGAGATCAGGGCATTCCCATACACCGCCACGAACATAATTTCCATAACCAAAATTATCAGTAAGCTTCCAATCTATTAGGTTAGTAGAAGTAAAAAAGCGAATGTGATCTCCTCCAGATACAACCATGACCCATCGATTGTTCGCATCATCCCGGACTACTTTAGGATCACGGAAGTCCCAGCCTCCTGGATCTTCTCCATTCTTGCCCGGATTCTCAATGACAATTGGGGACTCCGTTGAATATTTCCAAGTACGTCCCTGATCAGAACTGTAGGCAAGACCAATACGCTGATTACCATTAGGTCCATCTGGATTAAAGGAAGTGTAGTATGCAATTAGCCCTTTACCACCAGAATTAGTGAATAAACCGGAAGCATTATTCAGGTCCGCTACAGCAGAACCAGACCAAACATGCCCATGATCATTCCATGGCAAAGCAATAGGGAGGCGTTTCCAATTCACCATATCCTTACTTACTGCATGAGCCCAAGTCCCCCCATCTTGGTGAAATAAATGATACTCGCCTTCAAAGTAGACGAGCCCATTCGGATCACTTACAGAGCCTCGAGCTGGAGTATAATGATAATTTGGTCGATATTTTTCTTTGTAATAGCTGGATGTTGGAACAAGATAAATATCCTGGAAATAAGCAGAACCTGATGTTACAGAAAATCCGGAAAATCCAGTACTGTAACTCATATCCGCCACTTTTACAGCTGCCTCAGAATATCCATCAACATAAAGTTCGATTTGATTGCCGTTTGTTATAATTTCAAGATGGTGTTTGGCACCTTTTTTGGTTAAATAGGTGCGGTCAGATGTTTTGAGCACAGTACCGTCCGCCTTCTCCAAATGTGCTTTGACAGTACTTCCTTCTTTCATAAGCACGGCCTGGTAACCAGTTGTTCCTTGTTCATTGGTACGAAATGAAAGTGCTGCTTCTGATGGAGCTTGATCAAAAGAAATATTTCCTTCAAGCACAAAGTCACTTGCACTCTTATTGTAGATTTGCTTGGCTTTCACACCATCAACAGCAATTCCCTTCAGACCTTTGATTGCTGGTTCCCAGCTTCCTTCCTTATATAGGGATCGGCCTAGATTTGTAGAAAGTTCGCTAACTTTTACATTTTGAAACAACGCTGCTCCATCCCATACATTAAGGCCAAGAAAACCCTTATGATATGTAGCATTATGGACATCAATAATAGGAGCATACTGATTCCCCCAATAAACTTTGATATGATCTCCAACCACCTTCACCTTCAGATGATAGATTCCTCCCTCTTGCAGGTTAACTTGGAATTCCTCTTTTAATTTTTCCTTGTCACGAGCATCACGAAGACGAATGATTCCCGCATTTGGAACGATTTGCAACATGTAAGAGCCCCAGCCATCTTCATTAGAACGGAATACTAGGGTGGCGTCCGCATTCATGTCTATTATTTTTACATCCGCTTCATAAATAAAATCTTCAGAATTAACACTTGATATAGCCATTACATTCTCTTTAGGTTCTGAAGTAAGCAAAAGTCCCTGTTCAGTGTCTTCTAACGTGCCTTTCCCTTTAATTTGCCAGTCTGTCAGATTAGTAATTGTTTTGGATACACTTTCAATAATTGTCGCACCCTCCCGCGTTTCTTTACTTCCCGTTTCATTCGATTCGGTTGCCCAGCCTGTTGTAGGATCAACAAGAATCGTGCCCATGGAGGCAGCGATAAGTACGATGGACAAAAATACAGAAGTCCATTTTATCAAAGTTGGTTTCATCCTTTGTCCTCTCTTCCAAAAACAAGGCTCTAACCCAATTTATTCGATTAGAGCTTTGCCTAAAAATAAAGTTACTTCTCCCAAATGGAATCTAGTTCTGTTAGTTTTAATGAAGACACTCGGATATTTCCTTCGTTTGAAAATAAAACAATTTTCTCATATGGTTGGTTTGGAAAGATTAAGCTAGTAAATACTACCTTGCCATCATTTGCAAATACTTCTATGGAAGAAGCATCAATAAAGATTTGAAGTTTGATTCTGTCATTTTTCGTCTTCAGCGAAGCATTTTGTACCGCTGGGAAAGATTCTGAAAAACTATTTTCTCCAGCATTAGTTCTGTCAACTGATATTAGTTCCTTTTCCACATCATAACGAATCACTGTCTTTTCATCTTCAGAACTTTGTAAAACGATACCAAAGGAATTAGAAGTTTGTTTTTCAAACTCCATATTCACTTCCATTAATGGACTGAACATGTTAAAAGATGTGGGTTGGTTTGATTCAATCGTTAGATTTTGATAACCCTGTGAACCTTTTCGAATCGAATTAATTTCTGGTACTACTTTCTGGACCAAGCGAACTCCATCGTCACTAGAAGTTAACGATAATTCTCTTGGCAAGGTCATCGCACTCCGCCAATCTTCAGTTGGTACTTGGTTTGCATAGCGCCAGTTACTCATCCAGCCAATATAAATTCTTCTTCCATCTTCAGCTGGGATATCAGACCAACTTACGCCTGCATAATTATCCCTGCCATGATCCATCCAAAGAATTGTTTCATCAGTATTTTCATTTACAAAGGTTGTTCCGTCAAAATCACCTATAAAATATTGTGTTCTTGAACCTTCTTTGAAATCATGATTATCACCAATGCTGACAAACAGGACCCATTTTTGGATGTTTTCATCACCATCTACTGGCAATTGAAACAAGTCAGGGCATTCCCAAACGCCGTCATGTGACCCAGCATTATTTCCAAATTCACTTGCAAACTCCCAATCTTTTAGGTTTGAAGAGGTGTAAATGGTGATGGATTGTCCAGTCGCTAGCACCATTACCCATTTATTTGTTTCTTCATGCCAAAAAACCTTTGGATCACGATAATCGGTAATGTTTACATCAGAAAGTACGGGATTTCCTTCGTATTTGGTCCATGTTCTTCCATTGTCGGTACTATAAGCAAGACTTTGACGCTGACGCGGCCGCTCGGAATCTGGATAGTTATCCGCACTCGTATAAATGGCTACCAACCCAGGTCCATTCTGGAAAAATCCTGATGTGTTATTCCAATCCACTACTGCACTTCCAGAGAAAATTGCACCATGCTCATCTGGATATAGCGCGATCGGCAGTTGTTCCCAGTGAATTAGATCTTTACTAACCGCATGTCCCCAGTGCATGGGCCCCCATGTGGTCCCAAAGGGATGGTACTGATAGAAAAGGTGATATTCATCATTAAAAAAGACCATTCCGTTCGGGTCGTTCATCCATTTTTCCTCAGGTGAAAAATGAAATTGCGGCCGATGTTTTTCATTATATCGTTGTGTCATTCGGTTTCACTCCTTTGTTATTTTACATTCGAATAAGGCTGTACGAATGCTTGCACTGTACAGCCTCAGCCAAAACTTTCATCTATTATTTTGTCGCTCTATCGTATCCTGCTTGTTTGATTTTTATCCAATCTTGTAACCCTAGACGATCTAATTCTTTCAAATATCCATCCCACTCTTTTTCCACTTTGCCATTTTGAATCCATTCCGCACGTTTTCTCATCACATAAGCAAACATATCTGTTTCAATGGTAGTAAGCTTGTCACTATCTTCAAGAGAGAAAAATACTCTTGGATAAATATTTTCGGCAGTCATATGCGGAACCATAACATCCTTCATTAGCCCTAATCTCCATGCCGCGTCATCTGGTTTGGTGGTAACTTTTCCGTAGTACTCATCTAAAATCGCTAATGGCCCACCGACATTTGTTTTTTGTCTTAATTCAACTGGCGCAGCACCTTCTAATGGTAAGTGTTTTAGCATTCCTGCCGTTTCGTCTAATTCAAAGATGTTTTGCTGCTTTTTATCGCCATATGTTCCCCAGTTGTTTTGTACAGATTGTTTTGGCTCATATAATTGATCGATCCATTTTGCCGTTAATTCAATATTTTTATCAGCACTTGTAATAACCATTCGACCTCGGTCAAAGCCCATACCATTGGTTCTAGCTACGTTCACATGACCATCAGGACCAGCCAGCGGCTTCATTAAGTCATACTTGTCATTCATTCCGGTAATATTAGCTTTATCCCAAGTGAAATATAAACCATAACGATTATCTTTACCCTTTGCTAGATACGTATTCCAATCCTGTTCAAACGCTTCCACATCGATTAGGCCTTCTTTATATAATTCATTGAGGAATTTAATCCCTTCTTTATAGCCTTTATCTGAGGCAGTAAAGGTGACTTTCCCATCATTGCTTACAACCGTATGATCCCAGTTTTCCCCAAGGCCAAATGAACCAAATAAGAATGCTAAGTCTTCCCCTCCTGCTTGCTTACCAATGAATGACATCGGGATTTCATCAGCTTTTCCGTTACCATTTGGATCTTTTGTTTTAAAAGCAATCAATACTTGCTTTAATTCTTCTGTTGTTGTCGGCATTTTTAATCCTAATTTGTTTAACCATTCAACATTAATCCATGGGAAATCATCGACCGAGTGAATACTTTCTTTCCCTGAGCCCAGCTCCTCAATCCATGGAAAGGAATAAATATGTCCATCAGGAGCCGTCATCATCGCTTTATATTCAGGTGCAGCCTCGAGGACCTTTTGTAAGTTAGGCATGTATTTCTCAATTAAATCTTCTACTGGAATAATCGCCCCATCTTTTGCTAGCTTTAATAGATCATGGTCATTAAAACCTGCGTCTAAGATCGCGTCCGGCAAATCACCGCTCGCCATTGCCAGGTTTCTTTTTTCAATAAAAGCATCTGAGGTGTAGTTTTTCCACTTAATATGAACACCAGACTGTTCTTCTAAACGCTTATAAATTAGCTTTTTATTAGGATCAGCCGGCGCCAATGGCGAGCTTTGCGTCATAAAGTTTAATGTCACTTTTTCCTTTAAAGGAAATGAAATATCCTTTAGTTTGTATTCTTTGGATGATGCTGTTTCACTTTTACCGCTGTCACTGCATCCTGAAACTAGCAATATTGTAGCAAGTGAGGCAGCCATAACTTTTTTTACATTTTTCATATAATTATCCTCCTAAATGTTGTGTGTAAGCATTTACAAGAAAATCTATTAAATCGGCTCATTATTTCAATGAGCCCACCATAACACCTTTTTCAAAATATTTTTGGAAGAATGGATACATGACCATTAGAGGCAGACTGGAAATGACAATCGATGAGTATTTAATCATTTCTGAGAGCTTTTTAAGTTCAGCCATTGCCTGCTGATCACTAATCATTCCAGGACCGGTTTGATTTTGAATCAATATCGATCTCAGCACTAATTGTAATGGGTGTAAATTTGGATCTTCGAGATAAATCATTGCATCAAAGTAAGAGTTCCATTGACCAACAAACGCATACATCGCCAAAACGAAGATAATTGGTTTGGAAAGCGGCAAAACGATTTTAAAGAAGATTAATAGATCAGATGCTCCATCAACCTTAGCTGCTTCATGCAATTCATACGGAATCCCTTTGAAATAAGTCCTTGCCAAGATAATATTCCAAACATTAACGGCTCCGGGGATTAAAATCGCCCAAGGGGTATTTAACATCCCGAGGTCTTTTACAACTAGGTAAGTGGGGATAAGCCCGCCCCCGAAAAACATGGTGATCATAAATAGTGTCATGAAGAAGTTCTTCCCGACAAAACCATTTACCGATAACGGATAGGCCGCGAAAATACAGACTACAACAGTGATAATCGCGAATCCTACCGAGTAAAGAATCGAATTGATAAAGCCGCGCACCATTGCATCATTGGTTAAAATCAGCTGATACCCTTTAAAACTCCATTCTGAAAAATTGAATGAAATCCCTTTATTTAATAGAACCGTTGGATCCATGAATGAGGCTAGGACGACATAAACCAAGGGCACTAACACGACTAATACAGCAATGCATAGAAAGATATTATTAAAGCCTAATATGATTCGGTCTATGCGGGTGTGCTTAATATTCATATCAAGACTCCTTTTTCGTTAATATAAACCTTCTCCTTCGTTTAATTTCTTCACGATTTTATTTACAACAAATAATAGAATGACGTTAATAACTGAATTGAATAGGCCAACCGCTGTTGAATAAGCATAATCACCTGCCTGCAACCCTACCTTATATACATAAGTAGGCAGGATTTCTGATGAAGGTAAATTCATTGAGGTTTGCATTAAATAGGCCTTTTCAAAGCCAATCGACATAATCCCCCCCGCTGCCAAAATAAAGGTCACGGCCATTAATGGCTTCAGTGTCGGTAAATCGATATGGATCATTCTTTGAAGAATATTTGCTCCATCAATTGTTGCTGCGTTGTGCAATTCAGGGTCCACATTAGCTAAAGCGGCAACGTAGATAATCGATGACCAGCCTGCAGCCTGCCAAATGCCAGAGATGATATAGATCGACCTGAAGTAATCTGGGTTTGACATAAACATAAGTGGCTTTCCTGTTATGAAACTAACAAGTTGATTGATGGGACCTGTTGGTGATAGGAAAATGAACACCATACCCACGATTACGACTACCGAAATAAAGTTTGGTGCATAGAGTACAAGTTGAATATTCTTTTTAACAGCTGCCCTGCGCAGTTGATTAAGCATTAACGCAAGGATAATCGGAACTGGAAACCCTATGATTAGTCCAAAAAAACTAAGTTTAAGCGTATTCATAAAAATGTCTGCAAAATTTGGTGAAGATAAGAATTTGGTAAAATTATCAAAACCGACCCAATCACTGCCTAATATCCCTTTGATCGTACTAAAATCTTTAAAGGCAATAACCGCTCCATACATAGGGATGTATTTAAAAATGATAGTTAGAATAACAGCTGGTGCAATAAGCAAATAGAGATGGTAGTTTTTCTTGATATAATCAAGTTTGCTTTTCAATTTTGATGCTGCTTTCTTTTCGGTTGGAATTTTTAAAGCGGTTTCCTTTTGGGTATTTACTAATTCTTGCAAGCTTTTAACCTCCTATCTTTATTGGTTTATCTGGTTCTAACTTTAACAAATTTAAAAAAGGGAAGAGTTTAATATCTTTGGAAACGGAGGTTTAAAATTTTCGGCAGTTGAAAACGATTGCAATAAGTTCGAGAAAAGATTAACAAAATATTCACGCATTTCGACTGTTAATTTTTATATGATAAATATGGAGTTTTGAAAATGAGAGAGGAAGTGGGAAATGCCTTTTAAAGCCCGAACAGTCCCTGTTGAATTAATCAAATTACGAATTTTACACAACCGAATGAATCTATCACGCGAGGAGAAACGGTATTATTTATACCAAGAAAAAGGCTATGCGGGTGAAGTTCAGTTTGATTTGTTAACAGAGAAGATTAAGAGTGAGTGTTATATTTTAAATGATTTGGTGCTGAAGATTAATGACACGACATTCCAACTAGATACCACGATCATTTTTCAAAAGACAATTAGCCTTTTTGATGTAAAAAACTCCGAAGGAGATTATTGTTTTCGCAACGGCGCCTTTGAGACGCTCGCTGAAAAGGAAATTAAGAATCCGCTCTATCAGTTGAAGCGCAGCAAATCCTTATTCCGCCAATTACTCCAAAAGCACGGATATAATGTAACTATTGAGGGAAAGGTTGTTTTTATTAACCCCCGGTTTACCTTATACCAAGCTCCTCTTAACGAACCTATCATTTATCCAACGCAGTTAGACAAATTATTGGAAGAATTAAATGCAACTCCGTCGAAATTAACCAACCAGAATAAGGAGCTAGCTGAAAAACTAGTTTCGTTACATGAAAGGGACTTCTCATTTATTAAGGTACCGCCATATGACTATGAGCAACTGAAGAAGGGGATAACTTGCAGAGATTGTGGTTCGTTTATGATCACTGTCTTGGGAAAGATTGTTACGTGTAATGATTGTGGATGCAAAGAGATAGTTGAATCTGCTGTTTTACGTAATGTGAAGGAGATTAAGATTCTTTTTCCTAATCTGAAAATAACGACCAAGGTTGTGCACGAATGGTGTGTGTTGGTTAAGTCCAAGAAAAGAATAAGCAGAATTCTAGAGAGACATTTTAAGACGGTAGGGGTACGTAATTGGACTTATTATGAGTGATCCTAAGAATCTCTGTGAAAGACATTTTTCCTGGTTCTCTATGTAGTTTTGTCCATCGGAACCTTTGCGATAGACATTTTGCCTGTTCCCTTGGGCGGTTTTGTCCATCGGAGCCCTTCCGATAGACATTTTGCCTGTTCCCTTGTGTGGTTTTGTCCATCGGAGCCCTTCCGATGGAGTCAAGTCCTGATTAT
>NZ_JBALSN010000060.1:0-9316 GCF_036966985.1 Neobacillus drentensis
TACGTTGGCTTAGTTTCAATTCTGAAACTAAAATTTATTGTTTGTTTGCACGATTTTGTTTGTTTAGTTTTCAAAGAACAATTTCTCTGCCGCCCGTAAGCGACTTAATAAATATACCATCTGTAAAAATAAAAGTCAACAATTTTTCTATTCTTTTTTTACTATAAGTATCTTTAAAATATTTTATTATGATAACATTTTCTCTACCCACCAGAGAATAATAAAAAAAGGGAACACACCTAGTGTGCCCCCAGCTAAATTTATTCTTCATCCTCTGTAGTTACTACATCAGAATGTTCTTCCGCTGCATCGGTAGAATCAGTTTCAGGGTTTTCTTCTTCCTCTTCTTTTTCTACCTTAGCCACCGTAGCTACAAATTCATCTTCACTTTCCTTCATGCTTATAAGCTTCACACCTTGAGTGTTTCGGCCCATCTTAGAAATACCACCAACATCCATCCGGATAAGCACACCGCCAGTGGTAATCAACATAAGATCCTCTTCACCGGTAACCGCACGCATTGAAACAAGTTCGCCATTTTTTTCGGTCACATGGCAGGTTTTGATCCCTTTTCCGCCTCTGCCTTGGATACGGTATTCAGATGCAGTCGTCCGTTTTCCATAGCCGTTTTTGGTTACAATAAGGACATCATTGGTCTCCTCTAAAACTTCCATTCCGACCACTTCATCGCCACTATCTAAAGAAATACCCTTCACACCTGTGGCGGTTCTTCCCATAGAACGTACATCAGTTTCTGGGAAACGAATCAGCATACCCTTTTTGGTGCCAATAATAATATCCTTGCTTCCATCCGTCAAGCGGACACTGATTAATTCATCACCTTCACGCAAACTTAAGGCAATTAAACCATTATTGCGGATATGGGCAAACGAAGTTAATGGAGAGCGTTTTGAGATTCCTTCTTTGGTTGTAAAGAATAGGAACCAATCATCTACAAACTCCTCCACTGGAATGATTGCATTGACCCATTCTCCTTTTTCAATACCAAGGAGGTTAATAATCGGAATTCCTTTAGCCGTACGGCTGTATTCAGGTATTTCATATCCTTTTGAACGATACACTTTACCTTTGTTCGTAAAGAAGAGAATCGTATCATGTGTTGAAGTCGTTATTAAATGTTCAACAAAATCATCCTCATTTGTTCCCATTCCTTGGATTCCACGGCCGCCGCGTCGTTGGGCACGATAAGTGGAAACTGGAAGTCTCTTAATATAACCATTATGAGTCAAGGAAATAACGATATTTTCTTGTGGAATTAGATCCTCGTCCTCAATATTTTCAATTCCACCTGTAACAATTTCTGTCCGGCGTTTGTCATTGAAGCGCTCTTTGATTTCCAACAATTCTTCGCGAATAATTTCAAGGACTTTTTCATCATCAGCTAATATTGCTTTTAATTCAGCAATCAACTTCACAAGGTTTTGATATTCTTCTTCAATCTTTTCTCTCTCTAAACCTGTTAAACGCTGTAAGCGCATATCAAGGATCGCTTGAGCTTGCTTTTCAGAAAGGTTAAAGGTAGTCATCAAGCCTTCTCTAGCAATTTCGGTCGTTTGTGAACTACGAATTAAATTAATTACTTCATCCAGGTGATCTAACGCTATCCTTAAACCCTCTAAGATATGAGCGCGTGCTTCTGCTTTACGCAGTTCAAACTCGGTTCTCCGGCGGATTACCACATTTTGATGGTCCAGGTAATGGACTAAACATTGCTTAAGAGTCAACACCTTTGGATGTCCATTCACTAAAGCAAGTGTGTTAATTCCAAAACTAGTTTGTAGTGCTGTATGTTTATATAAATTATTTAAAAGGACGTTGGCATTCGCATCTTTACGAACCTCAATAACAATCCGCATACCATTTCGGTCGGATTCATCTCTCAGATCAGTAATACCTTCGATTTTTTTATCACGGGCTAATTCAGCGATTTTTTCAACTAATCTCGCTTTATTCACCTGATATGGTAATTCATTAACAATGATAACTTCTTTACCATTTGCTTTTTGTTCAATGACTACCTTAGCACGAACTGTAATGGATCCTCTGCCTGTTTCATAGGCTTTACGAATACCACTCCGGCCTATGATAATACCTCCGGTAGGAAAGTCTGGACCAGGAATAATTTCCATGAGCTCTTGTATAGTAATTTCAGGGTCACGACTAATCGCTAAAACTCCATCGATCACTTCTCCAAGTTGGTGTGGCGGGATATTGGTTGCCATCCCAACAGCGATTCCTGTTGTCCCGTTAACTAAAAGGTTAGGGAACCGAGCTGGTAAAACAACTGGCTCTCTTTCCTCCCCATCATAGTTATCTTGATAATCAATCGTATCCTTGTTTATATCTCGTAATAACTCCATCGAGATTTTCGACATTCTTGATTCTGTATAACGCATCGCAGCTGCAGAGTCGCCATCGACAGAACCGAAGTTTCCATGTCCATCAACAAGCATATAACGGTAGTTGAAGTCCTGTGCCATCCGAACCATTGTTTCATAAACAGCAGAGTCACCATGCGGATGATATTTACCGATTACATCCCCAACAATACGAGCTGATTTTTTATAGGGTTTGTCTGAATGCATTCCAAGATCATGCATAGCATATAAAATACGACGATGAACTGGTTTCAATCCATCCCGAACATCTGGAAGAGCCCGTGAAACGATAACGCTCATTGCATAGTCAAGAAAGGAAGCTTTCATTTCCTTACTGATATTAATCTCTGTTACTTGAGAATTTGGTGTGTCAGCCATATTTGTTACCTCCTTTCACCTTTGCTTTATATATCTAAATTCTTCACGTATTGGGCATTCGCCTCAATGAAATTACGACGTGGTTCTACCTTTTCACCCATTAACATATCAAAGGTTTCATCCGCTTCAATCGCATCTTCAAGGCTGACCTGAAGCATACTTCTTCGAGCAGGATCCATCGTTGTTTCCCATAATTGTTCAGGATTCATCTCGCCTAATCCTTTATATCGTTGAATATTCGGTTTTGGCGCAGCTGGCAGCACCGCAAAGATTTTTTCAAGTTCTTTATCATTATAGGCGTACTCGATTCGTTTACCTTGCTGCACTTTATATAGAGGCGGCTGGGCAATATAAACATAACCTGCTTCTAATATTTTTCTCATAAAACGGTAAAAGAACGTCAAAAGAAGCGTCCGAATATGGGCACCATCAACATCCGCATCAGTCATAATAACGATTTTATGATAACGTGCTTTGGAAATATCGAAATCTTCACCGATTCCTGTTCCAATCGCAGTAATCATCGCTCTGACCTCATTGTTAGAAAGGATTCGATCTAAACGGGCTTTCTCTACATTAAGAATTTTCCCGCGTAGTGGCAGAATCGCTTGGAAGTGACGATCACGACCTTGCTTTGCTGACCCGCCAGCGGAGTCACCCTCAACGATGTACATTTCACTTTCAGCAGGATCTTTTGAAGAGCAGTCTGCTAATTTTCCAGGTAAACTAGAAACCTCCAAAGCACTTTTTCTGCGGGTCAGTTCCCTAGCCTTCTTTGCCGCAAGCCTTGCACGCGCAGCCATTAGCCCTTTTTCGACAATCTTTCTGGCCACTGCTGGATTTTCCAACATGAATTTATCAAAGGTACTAGCGAAAACGGCATCAGTGATGGCTCTCACCTCAGAATTACCTAACTTCGTCTTGGTTTGCCCTTCAAATTGTGGATCTGGATGTTTAATGGAAACGATCGCCGTAATTCCTTCACGAACATCTTCCCCGGAAAGATTCGTATCATTGTCTTTAATTAAGCTGTTTTTTCGCGCATAATCATTGATAACTCTTGTTAATGCCGTTTTAAAACCAGATTCATGTGTTCCGCCTTCGTACGTATGAATATTATTGGCGAAGGAGTAAATATTCTCTGTATAACCTTCGTTATATTGGAGTGCGACTTCAACACTAATTCCATCGCGTTCTCCCTCCATGTAAATTGGTTCTTCATGAATCACTTCTTTTGTACGGTTTAAATGCTCTACATATGATTTAATACCGCCTTCATAGTGATATTCGTTCCGTTTATTTTCAACCCGCTTATCTTCTATCGTAATTTTTATTCCCCTGTTAAGGAATGCAAGTTCACGAAGACGAGTAGCAAGAATGTCATATTCATAGACCAATGTTTCCGTGAAAATCTCACCATCTGGTTTGAAATGAGTAATCGTACCCGTTTGGTCAGTCGTACCAATTACCTCTAATTCAGAAACAACCGCCCCTCGTTCAAATTTAATACGGTGGATTTTTTCATCACGGTGGACATAAACCTCAAGTTCAGTAGACAAGGCATTAACTACGGATGCACCTACTCCATGTAGTCCTCCAGAAACTTTATAGCCTCCGCCGCCGAATTTACCACCTGCATGAAGAACAGTCATAATAACTTCAACAGCAGGTCTGCCCATCTTTTCTTGAATATCAACCGGAATCCCACGGCCATTATCTTTAACTGTAATGCTATTATCTTCCTCAATGATGACATTGATTTCATCACAGAATCCTGCCAATGCCTCGTCAATACTATTATCTACAATTTCCCAAACAAGATGATGAAGCCCTTTACCGCTTGTTGAACCAATATACATCCCTGGTCTTTTTCGAACAGCTTCAAGTCCTTCAAGAACCTGTATTTGCTCCGCACCATATGCTTGTTCTACAGCCTTTTGTTCTAAAGTCATGCTTGTTCACCTGCACCTTCTGACAAAAATATATCTATATAATCATTATAAAACATGTAATAAACTTCAAAATTCATGTATAGTCATTTGATTTGAACGTTTCTTTAAAGTTCCAGAAGAAATCGGGGATAAGTAAACATTGTCATTTGTGACAATGACTGATTTAAAGGGGTTTTTAGATAGATTAATTACCTTTTCCTTTCGAGACTTGAGGAATTCTTCAACGAGTTGCGAGTTGTTAACACTCTCTTTATCCAAGATAGAAATAATATCCCTTGCTCTAATATTAATATCTTCCCCGATATGGATATACATGGTTCACCTCAATTAACTTTCTTCATCCTTCCGGCTTCAACGATAAATGTTGAGGCCTCCTTTAATGTTTGATGATCTATTCCTTCAACACTTGTGGTTGTCACAAAGGTCTGTACCTTACCTTGGATCGTGTTAAGCAAATGAGACTGCCGGTAATCGTCTAATTCCGATAAAACATCGTCTAAAAGTAAAATTGGATATTCTCCAATCTCAGCATATATTAATTCAATTTCAGCAAGTTTCAAGGATAACGCTGTGGTACGCTGCTGACCTTGTGAACCAAAGGTTTGCACATCTCTGCCATTCACGGTAAAAATAAGGTCATCTCGATGGGGACCAAAAAGGCTTGTTCCTCGTTCAATTTCTCTCGTTCTAACCTTGCTGAATTTTTCTTCAAAGCATGCTATCATCTTCGACAAATCTTGCTCTTCTAATACCTCTACAGACGGTTTATAGGTAATTTCGAGCGTTTCCAGACCTCTCGATATTCCTTGATGGATAGGTTTGGCCCAATTTTGCAGGAGACGCAGGAATTCAAACCTTTTTGTGACAATTTTCACAGCCATCCCGATAAATTGTTCCGTTAAAATCTCCAGCATCGTTTGATCTGTCTGTTTTTTTATCTGCAGCATTTTTAGATAATGATTGCGTTGCTGAAGTATTTTTTGATATTGACTCATATCATGTAAATAAAGCGGCGAAACTTGTCCAATTTCCATATCAATAAAACGCCTGCGGACTTGCGGACTGCCTTTTACTAAGTTAAGGTCCTCAGGAGCAAACATAACCACATTCATATTCCCTACATATTGACTTAATTTCCGTTGCTCAATATGGTTGGATTTTGCTTTTTTTCCTTTTTTCGAAATAATTAATTGCAAAGGTAATGAACTGTGTTGTTTTTGAACCCTACCCTCTATTTTAGCATAATCTTGGTCCCAGCGAATAAGTTCTTTATCATTGGAAGTACGATGTGATTTGGCCATTGCTAAAACATAAATGGATTCCATCACATTCGTTTTTCCTTGGGCATTTTCACCCAAAATAACATTTACTTTATTTTCAAATTCTACGAACAACTCTTCATAATTCCGATAATTGGTGAGCGCTAGTTTTTCAATATACATAGGAAAACATCCTTTTGCTGGGCTATTCAATAAATTACTTTGTAATTTACTCGGTAATGACAAACTCTCCAAAGCCAGGAATCCTGATTTTGTCACCGGAGCGCAGCTTTCTTCCTCTTCTTTGATCTTGTTCACCGTTAATAAATATTTCATGTTCGCTTAAAAACCATTTTGCCATGCCGCCAGTTTGTATTACATCAGCCAGTTTTAAGAATTGACCTAAGGTAATAAATTCTGTATCTAGCTTAATTTTTTCAGGCAAATCGTCACCCTCGTTTCTAAAATGGTCTCAATACTTTATTTTACTAAAAAATCGACAGAGTTACAAAGAAAACTAAAAGAAAGCCACCATAATTTGGTGGCATGGAGTTTTAAGAATATAAAATTAGTATGTTCGGACTGGTAAGATTAATTGTAAAATTGTTTCGTCATGAAGCGGGCGAATGACGAAAGGACGCATAGCGCCAGTAAAGCTCACCCTGATATCTGTCCCTTCAAGTGCTTTTAAGGCATCCATCATATATTTTGCACTAAAGGAAATCTTTAATTCTTCTCCCTCAATCGCTTCACTTTGAATCTCTTCGACAACTTTCCCAACCTCTGGAGTGTTTGAAGAAATTTCAATTAGTCCACCTTCAATTGTCGAAAGTTTGACAACATTATTTCTTCCTTCTCTTGCTAGCAGGGATGCACGATCGATTGCATGTAAAAATTCCTTTGTATTAACAGTCACATCCGTTTTACTTTCACTTGGAATCAATCTCGATGTATCTGGATAATTTCCTTCCAACAATCTTGAGAAAAATAACAAGTGCTTTGCTTTAAATAAAATTTGATTTTCAGTGATAACAATATCAATCAGCTCATTACTATCATCAATAATTTTACTAAGTTCATTTAAACTTTTCCCTGGAATAACGACATTATAATTTTCGTTATTAGGAGTTTCAATCTTCGCTTTCCTTAGGGCAAGACGGTGGCTATCTGTTGCAATACAGTTTAACTCCCCATTTTCAACGCGCCAGTTTACACCTGTCAAGATGGGGCGTGTTTCTGAGGTGGACACTGCAAAATGTGTTTGTCTGATCATCGCTTTTAATAAATCGGTGGCAATATGAAATTTATTATTTTCTTCTATTTGTGGCAGGTGAGGATATTCTTCTGCATCAAGACCGACTAAGTTAAATTCAGATTTCCCTGAGCGAATGACTGTTTGAAGAGAGCCTAGTACTTCAATTTCTACTGAATCAGTCGGCAGCTTTTTGACGATTTCACTAAAGACTTTCGCTTGAAGTACAATTGCTCCTGCTTGTTTGACCTCAATAATTTCATCACCAGCATCCTCTTTGGGAATGAAAGATTCAATCGAAATATCTGAATCACTTCCTGTAAGAGTAACACCTTCAGCTGTCGCTGTAATTTTAATCCCCGTTAAGATAGGGATGGTGGTTCTTGATGTAACAGCCTTCATAACATCTTGAACACTCTGAACTAATCGATCTCTTTGGATGATAAATTTCATCGCATATAATCCTCCGTTTTAAGCATATTTTTGTTATTAAAAACATAATATATTTTTTTAAAAAAAGAGTAGAAGTACTAGTAGGGCCTGTTAGTATGTGGATAACTCATTATTTCAACGGAAACACAGCCTATCCACATGTGGACAGACTGTGTGTAAATACCAAGAAGTTATGCACATAATTCAGTCGTGTTTTAAACCTTCAAAAGTTCATGAAGTTCTTTCATTTGTCTTTGCAGCTGAGCATCGGATTGAAGAAGTTTAGAAATCTTTTCGTGCGCATGAATAACGGTCGTATGATCGCGCCCGCCAAACTCTTCTCCTATTTTCGGCAAAGAATAATCCGTTAATTCACGAGATAAGTACATCGCAATTTGTCTAGGAAATGCGAGCGACTTTGTCCGTTTTTTTGCTTTGAAGTCCTCTAATTTAATACTAAAGAGTTCCCCAACCGTCTTCTGAATATCCAAGATTGTGATCACTTTAGGCTTTGAACTAGGAATGATGTCCTTTAAAGCTTCTGCTGCCAGATCAGCATTGATATCCTTATTGATTAAAGAAGAGTAGGCAACCACACGGATTAGCGCACCCTCAAGCTCACGTATGTTCGAATCAATTTGATTAGCAATATAGAGCATGACTTCGTTCGGAATATCCAGACCTTCTGCCTTTGCCTTTTTCCTAAGGATGGCAATCCTAGTTTCTAAATCAGGAGGTGTAATATCCGTTATCAATCCCCATTCAAATCGGGACCTGAGCCTGTCCTCTAATGTCGGAATTTCTCTTGGCGGCCGATCGCTTGAGATGATAATTTGTTTACTTTCCTCATGAAGTGCATTAAACGTATGAAAAAATTCTTCCTGGGTTGATTCTTTTCCAGCTAAGAATTGAATATCATCTATAAGTAAAATGTCAACATTTCGATATTTATTGCGGAAATTCTCCGCTTTATTGTCTCGAATTGAGTTAATAAATTCATTAGTAAATTTTTCGGATGATAAATAAACGACTTTTGCTGCCGGGTTATGATCTAAAACATAATGGCCAATAGCATGCATTAAGTGCGTTTTTCCTAATCCCACACCTCCATAGATAAAGAGGGGATTGTATGCTTTTGCAGGTGCTTCAGCTACGGCGAGCGATGCGGCATGGGCAAACCGGTTGCCTGAGCCAATGACAAATGTATCGAAGGTATACTTTTGATTTAAAATGCCTTGAGGAAATTCCCCATGGTCATCGTCCTTTTTTACCTTTTTGGGAGGTAATTGGACATCATTTTCTGCTTCTTTTTGATTTTGCGGAATTATAAATTTAACAGCAAGCTCTTCGCCAGTAATTTCATATAGTATTCCAGCGATTAACTGCGAATAACGTTCTTCCAGCCAATCACGAGCAAATTCATTTGGCGCCGTAATGATCAACAAATCACCTTGAAGGGAATGGGCCTTGGTGGACTTAAGCCAGGTGTCAAAGCTTGGTTTGCTAATCTTTTTCTCTATATTAGCCAATGCAGCATGCCAAAGATCCGCAATATTTTCCAAATAATATCCCTCCTTTAGTACGCAGTCCTAAATTGACGATTGCGCTTTTCTTTAAATGATAGGAAAGTATAAGTTTTTGAAC
>NZ_JBALSN010000060.1:9321-51269 GCF_036966985.1 Neobacillus drentensis
CTCCGCCCTACGATAAGTCAAGCACGAATGCGCTAACCCTCTTCGTGTTTCCTTTATCTCGGTTGGAGCACTCCAGGCCATACGCCGCTGACCAGGGCACTTGCGCTTTTCTTATACCGTCAGTACAACCTATTAATTTATAAATATACGAATCAGTGAATGTGGATAATAAATAATAAGGAAGTAAAGTGGAGTTTCGACAATATCCACCCCTTGTGGACAACTTTCTACAGTACCCTAGGATAAGCTATCCACATGATATCCACAATTTGTGGATAACGTTTAAGTGTGGATAAAGTTATTCAGAGTGAAAACACAAATATAATATCAAATAATTGCTTAAGGCGCAATGCCTTTTCGTAGTTTATCCACAACTATAACAATATGTGTACAGTATTTGTCCACAAGTAGATGTTTTGTGCAAAACCTGTCAATATCTTGTGTGGATAGCTAAAAAATTGTCGAAAATATATCCACAAGGTACTAAGGGCTATTGGATCAAGAAGTTGGATATCTTTTCAGTGAGAAAAATTAATCATTCTCTTTTAATTGATCGGACATTTTCATATAAGAATAGAATTTCTAGAAATTAGCCAATTCATGTTCAATAAAATTTGGAAATGGGAACAATATCAGAGAATGGTTGACAATTTAATGGTGAGGTTATTATAATGAGTAAGACTGTCACTTAACTTGATAGCATCCTTTAGGGAGGTGTCATATAATGAAAAGAACATATCAACCAAATAGTCGTAAACATAGTAAAGTTCACGGTTTCCGTAGTCGTATGAGCTCAGCTAATGGCCGTAAGGTTCTAGCTCGTCGTCGTCTAAAGGGAAGAAAAGTATTATCAGCATAGACCACTGAAAAGTCAGTGGTCTTTTTTCTAATCCGACTGAGGGTGTTTTTATGAAAAAAGAGCTACGTATTAAAAAGAATAAAGAATTTCAAACAGCATTCCAAAAGGGGCAGTCTTTTGCCAATCGGCAGTTTGTTGTTTATTCCTTACCAAAAGAGGGACAAGATCATTTTCGGATCGGCTTGTCTGTGAGTAAGAAGATTGGAAATGCAGTAACAAGGAATCGAATCAAACGTTATGTAAGGCAATCAATCTTGGAGCTAAATGAGCAGCTAGCAATAGGAAATGATTATGTCATTATTGCTAGGAAACCAGCAGCAGACATGGACTTTTTTGAAGTGAAAAAAAGTTTGACCCATGTTCTAAAAGTCGGAAAGGTTTTAAAAAAGTGATAGTAAAGACATAAATGCGAAGGGATTTGCCTGAAAATTTGCATCATATTGAAGACAATTCCTTTGCGTAAATGATAAAATACCTTTGAAAAACGTAAAAAAATAATACATAGAGTGGTTTTACTATCTTTATTGTAAGGAGGAAACCTTGGTTGAAAAGAAGAATATTACTAGTAGTCGGCTTACTTTCTGTCTTTATCCTGCTGACAGGATGTAGTGAAATAAAACAGCCGATTACTTCGGAGAGTACAGGTTTTTGGAATGAATACATTGTTTATCCATTATCCTGGTTGATTAAAGAAGGGGCACTTATTCTTGGGGGAAGTTTTGGGTTATCGATTATTGTTGTAACGATCGTCATCCGACTTGCCATCTTGCCGCTTATGATTAAGCAGACAAGAAGTTCGAAAGCGATGCAAGCCTTGCAGCCAGAAATGAAAGCACTTCGTGAAAAATATAGCTCTAAAGATCAAAAAACGCAGCAAAAATTGCAACAGGAAACGATGGCGCTTTTTTCGAAGCATGGTGTCAATCCAATGGCCGGCTGTTTCCCATTAATCGTACAAATGCCAATTTTAATTGGTTTTTACCATGCGATCTCACGAACGAGAGAAATTGCTTCAGATAATTTCCTCTGGTTTGACCTAGGAGATAAAGATCCGTACTATATTTTGCCAATTATTGCAGGTATTACTACCTTTATTCAGCAAAAATTGATGATGGCTGGCCAAGAGCATAACCCACAAATGGCGATGATGCTTTGGATGATGCCGATTATGATTGTTGTTTTTGCCTTTAATTTTCCTGCTGCACTTTCCTTATACTGGGTAGTCGGAAATATTTTTATGATTGTGCAAACGTACTTTATTAAAGGACCGGATCTGAAAACGGCAAAGGCATCCGGTAATGCGGGAGGAGCAAAAAAGTGAAACAGGTAACTGCTACAGGACAAACTGTCGAAGAAGCAGTAAAATCAGCTTTAGCTCAATTACAAATCAGCAAAGACCGCACAGATATTGATATTATTGATGAAGGTAAAAAGGGAATCTTCGGGATATTCGGATCACGTCCGGCAGTGGTAAAAGTAACAGTTATCATTGATCCCATTGAGGAAGCAAAAAAGTTTTTAACGCAGGTAAGTGAACAAATGGGGGCCCCTGCTGAAATAGAAATTAAGCGTGAGGGAAAAAATGTTCATTTTATCATGACCGGAGAAAAGATTGCTCTATTAATTGGAAAAAGAGGGCAAACGTTAAATTCACTTCAATATTTAACACAATTAGTCCTCAATCGTTTCTCGAATCAGTATTTAACTGTGATTCTGGATGCGGAAGATTACCGGAAAAGAAGAAATGAGACTCTTATTCAATTAGCTCATCGACTCGCCGGAAAAGCCCTTAAGTCAGGAAAAGATGTAACCTTAGAACCAATGCCTTCCTATGAGCGTAAAGTTATTCATGCTGCATTATCTGATAACAAACGTGTGAAGACATTTTCTGATGGATCGGAACCACATCGCTTTATCGTGATTTCTCCAGCGAAAAGATAATATGATAAATCATTAAACATCCTATCGAATGATAGGGTGTTTTTTTGGCTTCTGAAAAAAATGTCAAAAAAAGAAGTTGTTGATAACCTAATTCTTTTCTCATTTTTCGTTTTATTGTTATTCACATGTGGATAAGTTAAAATAATAATGGGATAAAAGTGAATTGTGGATAGTTAAAGGTCGAGAAGGTTTACTTTTTCAACAGAAAATGATGTGGTATTCTAGTGTTTTGGAGAAAAAAATCATTTTTTATATAGATAATCAATTTTTAGTGCGAGGTGAAGGAAATGGAATATGATACGATTGCGGCCATCTCCACTCCAATGGGAGAAGGAGCGATTGCTATTGTCCGCTTGAGCGGTGATGATGCGTTTAAAATTGCAGACAAGCTATTTAGAAGTATCGGCGGGAAAAAGCTGACTGAAGCAGCCACCCATACGATTCATTATGGACATCTGATCGAACCAAAATCGAAACAAGTGGTCGAAGAGGTTATGGTTTCTGTGATGAAGGGTCCAAAAACTTTTACAAAAGAAGATGTAGTGGAAATAAACTGCCATGGCGGAATTGTTTCTGTGAATAGAGTCCTTCAGTTAGTTCTGACGAATGGAGCTAGACTTGCTGAACCAGGTGAATTTACAAAGAGGGCTTTCTTAAATGGACGGATTGATTTATCGCAAGCGGAAGCAGTAATGGATTTAATCAGAGCAAAAACGGATCGGGCGATGAATGTAGCGCTGGGCCAAATGGAAGGGCGCTTATCGAAGTTGATTCAGAGACTCAGACAGGAGATTTTAGAAATCCTGGCTCATGTTGAGGTTAATATTGATTATCCGGAATATGACGATGTGGAAGAAATGACCCATAAAATGCTGTCAGAAAAAGCCCATTTTGTCAGGGAGGAAATCAAAAAACTGTTACAAACATCAGAACAAGGGAAAATTTTACGAGAAGGATTGTCAACGGCGATTGTTGGCCGCCCAAATGTAGGAAAATCTTCGCTCTTAAACAGCCTTGTTCATGAAAATAAAGCGATTGTAACGGATATTCCTGGGACAACAAGGGATGTCATTGAAGAATACGTGAATGTTCGCGGCGTCCCACTTCGGCTTTTGGACACTGCAGGGATCAGAGAAACAGAGGATATTGTCGAACGAATTGGAGTTGAGCGCTCCCGTCAGGTTTTACAAGAGGCAGATTTGATTTTGCTAGTGTTAAATTATGCGGAGCAGCTGAGTGCGGAAGATGAAAAGCTTTTTGAAGTAGTCAAAGGAATGGATGTCATCGTTATCGTTAATAAAACAGACTTGGAGCAAAAAATCGAGTTTGAGAGGGTATATGCTTTAGCAAAAGATCACAAGGTTGTTACCACTTCCTTACTTGAAGATCGTGGTGTCGATGAGTTAGAGGAAGCCATTGCTTCATTATTTTTCGCAGGATCGATTGAAGCTGGGGATATGACCTATGTTTCTAATAGCCGCCATATCGGCTTATTAAGCCAAAGTTTACAGTCAATCGAAGAGGCGATTGAAGGGGTAGAAATGGGGACACCGATAGATATTGTTCAAATTGATTTAACAAGAACATGGGAATTACTTGGCGAAATCATTGGTGAAAGCGTTCATGAGAGCTTGATTGACCAATTATTCTCGCAGTTCTGTCTAGGTAAATAGAAAGAGGAGTGACAACATGCAATACGAAGCAGGAAATTATGACGTCATTGTCATCGGGGCAGGACATGCTGGCTGTGAAGCAGGCCTTGCTGCCGCAAGAATTGGCGCAAAAACATTAATGATCACCATTAATCTCGATATGGTTGCCTTTATGCCATGTAACCCATCGGTGGGTGGACCAGCGAAGGGAATCGTCGTTCGTGAAATTGATGCACTCGGTGGAGAAATGGGCAGAAATATCGATAAAACCTATATCCAGATGAGAATGCTGAACACCGGTAAAGGTCCAGCCGTACGGGCGTTACGGGCCCAGGCAGATAAGTTTGCCTATCAGCATGAAATGAAGAAAACGATTGAAGAAGAAGAAAATATGACCTTAATCCAAGGGATGGTCGAAGAATTAATCGTCGAGGATGGCGTATGTACTGGTGTCATTACAAAGACCGGTGCCGTTTATCGAGCTAAAACAGTCGTTATAACAACTGGCACTTTCTTACGCGGTGAAATTATTATTGGTGACTTGAAGTATTCGAGTGGACCGAATAATCAGCAGCCATCGATTAAATTATCTGAACATCTTGAAGCACTAGGTTTTGACTTGGTTCGCTTCAAAACGGGAACGCCGCCGCGCGTCAATAGTAATACCATTGATTACAGTAAAACAGAAATCCAACCGGGTGATGATACGCCGCGAGCGTTTTCTTATGAAACAACGAAATATATTACGGACCAACTGCCATGCTGGTTAACCTATACAAACGAAGAAACGCATCAAATTATTGATCAGAATCTCCATCGCTCACCAATGTTTTCTGGAATGATTAAGGGAACAGGTCCGCGTTACTGTCCGTCAATTGAGGATAAAGTGGTCCGCTTTAATGATAAGCCGCGTCACCAAATTTTCCTTGAGCCTGAAGGCAGGAATACGCAGGAAGTATATGTGCAGGGATTATCAACAAGTTTACCAGAGGATGTTCAGCAACAAATTCTAAAATCGATTTCTGGACTTGAGAATGTGCAAATGATGCGCTCTGGTTATGCGATTGAATATGATGCGATTGTTCCTACACAGTTGTGGCCAACGCTTGAAACAAAGGTCGTTAAAAATCTCTATACTGCCGGTCAAATTAATGGGACATCTGGCTATGAAGAAGCAGCAGGACAAGGTTTAATGGCCGGGATTAATGCTGGTTTAAATGCACTGGGCCGTGATCAGTTAATATTAAGTCGTTCCGATGCGTACATTGGGGTATTAATTGATGATTTGATTACAAAAGGGACGAATGAACCCTATCGCTTGTTAACATCAAGGGCAGAATACCGCCTTCTTTTACGCCATGATAATGCTGATTTACGACTTACGGAAATAGGCCACAAAATTGGCTTAATTCGTGACGACCGTTATGAAAAGTTCTTAACAAAAAAAGACGCAATTGAAACCGAAAAGCAGCGCTTAGAATCAACGTTCTTGAAACCGACCGCTGAGGTTCAAGAAATGATACGCAGCATTGGCGGCAGTGAATTAAAGGATGGAATCCGGGCCTCTGATTTATTAAAAAGACCAGAGATGTCCTATCATCAACTTGAAACCATTTTCCCTAGTGAAGTTGCTTTAGATGAAGAGGTAAAGGAACAGGTGGAAATTCAACTAAAATATGATGGGTATATTACAAAGTCTCTGCAGCAGGTTGAACGATTAAAGAAAATGGAAGATAAGAAAATCCCTGAGAATATCGATTATGACGCCGTCTCCGGACTCGCGACAGAAGCTAGGCAGAAACTAAAGTTAGTCAAACCGCTGTCCATTGCCCAAGCATCCCGGATAGCCGGAGTTAATCCAGCTGATATTTCCATCTTGCTTGTCTACCTAGAACAAGGCAAGATCGCAAGGGTTTCGAATGAATAATTATGTGAGGAAGATTACTGAATGATCATCGAACAATTTGCAGCAAATTTACAGGAAAAAGGGATTACCCTTACAAGTGTTCAGCTCGACCAATTTGAGAGGTATTTTGAAACATTGGTTGAATGGAATGAAAAAATGAATCTCACCGCGATTACTGATAAAGCGGAAGTGTATTTAAAGCACTTTTATGATTCCATTACAGCTTCGTTCTATTTTGATTTCACAAAGCCCTTTCATCTTTGTGATGTCGGGGCGGGGGCAGGATTTCCAAGTATTCCATTAAAAATTGTTTACCCTCATATTGAGGTGACGATTGTAGATTCATTGAACAAGCGAATCTCATTTTTAAATCATCTTTCCCAGGAATTAAAATTGGAGAAGGTCCATTTTATTCATGATCGCGCGGAAACTTTCGGGGTTAATCCGGAGTTCCGTGAAAATTTTGATGTGGTAACGGCAAGAGCGGTAGCGAGAATGTCTGTGTTGAGTGAGTTTTGTTTACCCCTCGTCAAAGTAGGCGGTCATTTTATTGCTATGAAAGCTGCCCATGCCAAGGATGAATTAGGAATGGGCCAAAAGGCAATCACCACGCTTGGCGGAAGATTAGAGGAAATGTTTACTTTTACGTTGCCAATGGAAGAAAGTGAACGGAATATTCTCATCATAAAAAAGGAGAAACAAACACCAAAAAAATATCCACGTAAGCCTGGGACACCAGGAAAGACACCGATTGAATAAGAAAAGCGGAAGCGCCTGTTTAGCGGCGAAGTATATTAGCCGCTGGGTGCTGGAGCTGGACAGTTATCTAAGTTCAGAAAATTATACCCATAAGTGAAACATGGGGAAACTAACAATTTTTACAGCAAACATGTTATTCTAGGCAGGAAGAATAGAACTAGGCAGAGAATAAGTAATAGGGAGTTTCGTAAAGGTGGTGTTGGGGATGAAACAATCATTTACACGCTTTTTTGGCCTCGGCGATAAGGGACAACCAGAGGTTGAACTTGAAAAAGAGCTGATTACGGAAAAAAACGAGGAAATCAATAAAATACCAATTGACCATATAGTTCCAAACCGCTTTCAGCCTCGGACGGTTTTTGATGAAGAGAAAATTGAAGAATTGGCGCGAACCATTCACATTCATGGTATTATTCAACCGATTGTCGTGAGAGAATTTGCCATTGGACAATATGAAATTATTGCTGGAGAACGTCGTTTTCGTGCGATGAAGAAGCTCGGTTGGACCGAGGCTCCTGCGATTGTCAAAAATTTATCGGACACAGAAACGGCGTCTGTTGCATTAATCGAGAACCTGCAACGAGAAGAGCTGTCCCCGATTGAAGAAGCGATGGCCTATGGAAAATTGCTGGAATTGCACAACTTGACCCAGGAGGCCTTAGCACAACGCCTCGGGAAAGGGCAGTCAACGGTAGCCAACAAACTCCGTCTTCTTAAATTACCACAGCCGATTCAAGAGGCATTATTATCGAAAGTAATTACAGAGCGACATGCGCGTGCGTTGATCCCTCTCAAGGATCCTGAAAAACAAGTGGCACTCTTGGCGGAAATTATTGAAAAGAACTTTAATGTTAAGCAAACCGAAGAGCGGGTTGTTAAACTACTTGAACAAAAAAATGAAAAGCCGAAACCAAAACGGAAGGCTTTCAGTAAAGATATGAGAATTGCCGTCAATACAATTCGTCAATCCCTAACAATGGTAACAGACAGCGGAATTAACCTTGATGCTGAGGAAGAGGAATTTGACGAATTCTACCAATTTACAATCCGTATACCAAAGAAAAAGTAACAGATAACTAGATAAATAGATCTCAGAACCAGACATTTCAAATGTTTGGTTCTTTTTATTTGGGAA
Organism: Neobacillus drentensis; assembly: GCF_036966985.1. Lineage (GTDB taxonomy): Bacteria > Bacillota > Bacilli > Bacillales > Cytobacillaceae > Neobacillus > Neobacillus drentensis_E. The sequence goes on from NZ_JBALSN010000060.1 coordinate 17,574, forward strand.
GTATCATGATAAGTGGTAATGTTTGGATATGAGATATCTTCTACCCGCCAATCTAGCTTTTTATATACCAGCTGGCATTTGAATATTTTAAGAAAAAATCCAACAACCTATCTGTTTCATGCTAAAATAAAGGAATGGAATTTTTCTTTTAACCAACAAGGTTAAATTAGCCAAATGAACAATATTTTTATAAAATTTAAGAGAATAGCAGAATAAAACTTTGAGAGAATAAAAGGGTAGGTGACATCGTGGGCAAAATTCTTGCAATCGCGAATCAAAAAGGCGGAGTCGGAAAAACGACTACCTCTGTCAACCTAGGTGCCTGCTTAGCATATATTGGAAAACGTGTCCTGCTTGTCGACACGGACCCGCAGGGAAACGCAACAAGCGGGATTGGTATTGAAAAGGCAGAAGTTGACCAATGCATCTATGATGTTTTAGTAGATGATGTAGAAGCTAAGGATGTCATTAAATCTACATCGGTCGAAAACTTGTATGCAATCCCAGCCACCATTCAACTGGCAGGAGCAGAAATTGAATTGGTACCGACCATTTCAAGAGAAGTTCGTTTGAAGCGTGCACTAGAAGAAGTGAGAGACCAATTTGATTATATTATTATTGACTGTCCGCCATCGTTAGGATTATTAACCCTTAATGCCTTAACAGCTTCTGATTCCGTCTTAATCCCTGTTCAATGTGAGTATTATGCGTTGGAAGGCTTAAGTCAATTATTAAGTACGGTAAGACTTGTTCAAAAGCATTTGAATCAGGATTTGAAAATTGAAGGTGTTTTATTAACCATGCTTGATGCACGGACCAATCTAGGCATTCAAGTCATTGAAGAAGTGAAAAAATATTTTCAAGATAAAGTGTATAAAACTATTATTCCAAGGAACGTACGTCTAAGTGAAGCGCCAAGTCATGGTGAACCGATTATTACCTATGATGCCAAATCCCGTGGTGCTGAGGTGTATTTAGATTTAGCAAAGGAAGTGGTCTCAAATGGCTAAAGGGTTAGGAAAAGGCCTTAATGCATTTTTTGCGGATGCTAGTAAAGAGGAAGTCGTTCTAGAAATTAAACTGAACGAATTGCGTCCCAATCCATATCAGCCTCGTAAAACCTTCCAACAAGAGACAATCGATGAATTAAAAGAGTCAATCATCGAGCATGGAATCCTGCAGCCGCTCGTGGTTAGAAAAAGTATTCGCGGCTACGAAATAGTTGTTGGTGAGCGGCGTTTTCGTGCAGCGAAAGAGGCAAAACTTGAAACTATTCCAGCTGTAGTCCGGACACTTTCGGAACAGCAAATGATGGAATTAGCAGTCCTCGAAAACCTGCAAAGGGAAGATTTAAATCCAATCGAAGAAGGACTAGCCTATCAAATGTTAATGGAAAAATTAAAGTTGACACAAGAAGAGGTAGCGAAGCGTCTAGGGAAAAGCCGGCCGCATATTGCCAACCATATCCGTCTCCTTTCCCTTCCTCAAAAGATTCAAGAATTAATCTCAAGCGGGAAAATATCGATGGGTCATGGACGTGCCTTATTAGGTCTTCGCCAAAAAGAAAAACTGCCAAGCCTTGTCGAAAAAATAACCAAAGAAGCATTGAATGTCCGTCAGTTAGAAAAACTGATTCAACAATTAAATGAAAATGTTCCACGTGAAACGAAAAAGCCAGAACCGAAGAAAGATGTGTTTATCAAGGAACGGGAACATGTCCTGCGGGAACGGTTTGGGACGACGGTTAATATTAAACAGAACAAGAATAAAGGGAAAATTGAAATAGAGTTCTTCTCTAAAGAGGATTTAGAACGAATTTTAGAGATGCTCCATCAAGAAGATTCATCCTTATAGACCATCAAACGGTGGTTTATTTTTTTTTACTTATATGATAGTTTTAAAGAAATATATTTCGATGGTCGAAAAAAAGGTGGATGTTGGATGTTTTTATTAGGAACACTGGTCAATGGGCTTTTAATAGTTGTCGGCACACTTCTTGGAAAGTTGTTAAATCGGATTCCAGAAGGAATGAAGGTCACTGTCATGTATGCCATCGGCTTATCTGTCATGGTGCTAGGCTTACAAATGGGTTTAAAGAGTGAAAATTTCCTCATTGTTATTATCAGCCTTGTTGTTGGAGCGGTAGCTGGTGAGGCGTTAAAACTGGAGGATAAATTAAATGATTTAGGATTATGGCTGGAGAAGAAAGTCGGCCCTTCTAATGGAAAAGGCAGTATCTCAGAAGGATTTGTTACGGCAACATTAATCTTTGTGATTGGGGCGATGGCGATTATTGGCGCGCTTGATAGCGGCATTCGCGGTGATCATGATGTGTTGTACACTAAATCGTTAATCGATGGATTTACGGCATTAATTCTAACGACAACATTGGGAATTGGGGTTATTTTTTCAGCGATTCCGGTTGTCCTCTATGAAGGGGGCATTGCCCTTTTTGCGACTCAGATTGACCGATTTGTCCCGCAGGCATTAATGGATCAGTTTATTGTCGAGATGACAGCAACAGGCGGAATTATGATTTTTGCGATTGGCTTAAATTTAACGGGAATGGTGAAAATTAAGGTAGCCAATCTCCTGCCTGGTATCGTCGTCACAGGGCTGATTGTATCAGTTCTTTATATTGTTCAATAAATTTAGCAAAAAAGAGCATTCGGTTACACCCGTTTGCTCTTTTAATTTGTCTTCTCTTCTTCGAGCCAATTTAAGTTTAATTCAGTCCAATTTTGCTTAGGGTAGATCAGACTTGCTTGATAAATGCCATTGGCAATCGTTTTGGCCATTCTCATCACAAGGTTTAAGCGAGTATTTTGTAAGACAAAAAACTCCATAAACCCGCTGACATTGACGATGCCTGTGATATGTATATCACCGACTGCTGGCAGCTCTTTGTTTACTCCTGCTCCTGGTTTGACAGGACCATTTCCCACTTGGATGACCCCGACATTTTTGACTCTTCCCAGACAAGCATCGATGCCAATGATATAAGGATCCACATGTTTTTCCTGGATATCCTTTAATTTATCAGCCAAATTAACTGCATGAATCGGCTCATCTAATGTCCCGTACACATAGAATGCCTTCAGGTCCTTTTCTTCAAGTAGTGTCCCAACAAGCGGCCCTAATGAATCTCCCGTGGAACGGTCCGTACCAATACAAACAAAGACAATCGGGCGGCTTGTTACAGTAGGAATATTCGTTATCAGCTCTTCAGCGAGACTTTCAGCAGCATGTAAATCATCGTGACTTATACGTGCCTTAGCCCTCTTGTCAAAAAAACTGGTCTTCAGATTCATTAAGTCACTCCCTAACACTAATAAGTCTTACTAGTCTAGCTCCAGCGCCTAGGGACTCGAGTCATAAGCCAATCTGGCAAGAAGATTAAAGAGCAACCTTCTCACCAGCTCGTCTTATGCTTATCGTCCCTGACCAAGGCGCTTCCGCTTTTTTATTAGTATACGGAAAATTCAGTAAATCTATACATGAAGCGGGTAAAAAAGGAAAATTCATAATGCTATTAACTGCATAAAATAATTGCTAAAATAGAATTGGCAAAAAGGTTTTAGAGGATGGTGTCTAAATGACTCTTACACAAAAGGGAATGCAAAAATTACTCGATAAATTTCAAAATGAAGATACGTGGCTGGCTCTAGGCGAAGGGCTGTTAAAAATTATTGCGATTTTAATTATTACCAATATCTTAATTCGAATTGGAAAATTAATGATCCATAACATTTTTAAAATTAGAAACCTCTCACCGCTTAGTACGTCAGAACGGAGAGAAGAAACACTCTCGCGGCTGCTCGATAATGTCCTTTCTTATGTTGTTTATTTTATTGCCTTTATGATGATTCTTTCTGTGTTAGGAATTGATGTAAAAGCACTAATTGCGGGTGCTGGGGTGGTTGGTTTAGCCGTAGGTTTTGGAGCGCAAAGTTTAGTCAAAGATGTGATCAGCGGCTTTTTTATTATTTTTGAAGATCAATTTTCCGTTGGTGACCATGTTCGCATCGGTCAATTTGAAGGAAATGTGGAAGCAATCGGGTTAAGAACGACAAAAATTAAAAGTTGGACCGGGGAACTGCATATTTTACCAAATGGCAGTATTATTGAAGTAACCAACTTTTCCATTAATAACAGTATCGCTGTTGTAGATATTGCAATCGCCTATGGGGAAGACATCGCTAGGGCGGAAAAGGTGATTGAGGAAGCGATTCAGTATATGCCAGCTCAATATGAGGAGTTAGTGAAGCCCCCTGAGTTATTAGGAATTCAAACAATGGGCGCAACAGAGATTGTCTTACGCGTTGTCGCAGAAACGCAGCCAATGAACCAAGCCGGCGTTTCTCGCATGATTCGCAGGGATATAAAGCTTCAATTAGACGAAAATGGCATTAAGGCTCCAGATCCAAAACTGGTCATGTATGGCTCTGGACAACCTAAATAAGGGGATGATTTTGAATGGAAGAAAAGGAATTTGCCCTAAATGATGTAGTAGAGATGAAGAAACAGCATCCTTGTGGAACAAACCGCTGGAAAGTCATCCGCATGGGGATGGATGTTCGCATTAAATGTGAAGGATGCGGTCATAGTGTCCTCATTCCGAGGCGGGAATTTTCAAGGAAAATGAAGAAAATTTTGGTGAAGCATGAGGAATAACCTTATGCTTTTTTCTATGGAAAAGGGGCGGAGCGACGCAAAAATGAATCTGTTTGAAAATATAAATTCTTACTTTAATTAGGTGAAGCCTAGCTCTGCTCACACCGTCTTTATTATGTTATTATTCTTATAAGAAAAGTAGAAATAGAGTTTTGCACATAGAGGGTGGGAATATTGGCACAGACACAAATACGTCAAGCTGCATGTCCATTAAATTGCTGGGATAGCTGCGGATTTCATGTAACAGTCGAAAATGATCGAGTCACAAAAGTGGATGGAGATCCCTCCCATCCAATCACCCAAGGAAAAATTTGTGGGCGGGGACGGATGCTTGGAACAAGAACAAATTCCACGCAGCGATTGCTGTATCCATTAAAAAAAATCAACGGCCAATTCGAGCAAATTTCTTGGGAACAGGCACTGAATGAGATAGCTGATAAGCTCAGGGATATAAAAGAAACATACGGACCAACGGCCGTTTTACACAGCCATGATTATGCAAATAATGGCTTATTAAAAAACCTCGATCAGCGTTTCTTCAATTGCTACGGCGGTGTTACTGAGCTTTACGGTTCACTTTGCTGGGGGGCAGGCATTGAAGCGCAAATGTGGGATTTCGGGAATGCATATAGCCATGGACCTGATGATGTTTATAATAGTAAAAATATTATCGTCTGGGGACGCAATGTTGCCCGGACGAACATGCACTTTTATGAAAAGCTGTTAGAGGCAAAAAAACGCGGTGCAAAACTGTTTGTTATTGATCCACTCTTTAACGCCACGGCAAAAATTGCTGATGAATATATCTCGATTAAACCTGGAATGGATGGGTTATTGGCAGCAGGAATTATCAAAGAGTTGCTTCGCTTAAGGTTAGAGGATCGAAAATTTATTGAGGAATCGACCGTTGGCTTTGAGGATGTGCATCAACTCCTGGGCAGTGTTACTTTAGGGAAAATAAGTGAAATGACTGAAGTGCCTTGTGAAGTAATGACCCATTTAGCGCATGTCTATGCGGACAAACCGACTGCAACCTTTATGGGGCTTGGCCTGCAACGTTATCAAAATGGCGGCAATACGATTCGTCTGATAGATGCCCTTGTCGCATGCAGTGGAAATATTGGTATTGCGGGCGGAGGCGCCAATTATGCGAACCTTCAAGTGGGCCAGAGTTTTGTATTTGAAGAGTTAACCCTTCCTCATCGCAGGCAAAATCAGCGCCAGTTTTCCATTATGAAACAGGCCGAAGAACTACTGGAAGCAATAAATCCAGAAATACAAATGATAGTTGTCACCTGCGGGAATCCAATCACACAGGTGCCTGACACCAAAGTGGTTGAAAAAGCCTTCTCATCTGTAGCAACGTTGGTGGTAATTGATCAATTCCTGACCGATACCGCGCAACTTGCTGATTATGTGCTTCCAACAACCACTGCTTTTGAAGAAGAGGACATTTATTATTCTTCGATGTATCATCATTATGTAAATTATGGACCGAAGCTAGTCTCCGCACCAGGTGAAGCCAAACCTGACTTATGGATTTGGACGGAATTAGCGAAGCGGCTCGGTTTTGGTGCAGATTTTGATTTTACTAGAAAGCAATTCCTTAAGATGGGCTTTCAAGCATTGGAAAAAAAGGGTGTGACCCTAGAAACTTTAATGGAAAAGCATACAATAGAGTTGCCAGTCAAAGCGAATCCATGGCATGACCGAAAGTTTGCTACCCCAAGCGGCAAGTATGAATTTACAGCACGGAACGGTCATGAACGGTTAACCTTAGCTGTACCGGAGGAGTCTAAGTGGAGTAATCCACAGTTGGCTGAAAAGTATCCATATAATATGCTGACAATTCATCCGATGCGTTCCAATCACTCACAGAACTATCATCTGTTAGGTGGAAATCTGAGATTGAAAGTCGAAGTGGCCCAAAATATTGCGGATGATCTCAGTTTGCAAAAAGATGATCTTGTTAGAGTATGGAATGACCGCGGCGAAGTTAAAGGCTATCTTTCCATCCTGCCAACAGCCCATCCAAACACGATTAATATCGATGAGGGAATATGGAAGCAGTTTGGTGGGTCAGTAAATAACCTGACATCCAGCCGTGAATCGGATAATGGTTTGGGCAGTACATTATATGATTGTCTTGTTAATATTGAAAAAATAAACTAACTGCCGCCATTATGCGGCAGTTGTCTTTTTTTATATAAATCTCTATAATTGTGAAAGACTTGTCTTTTTATTACCGGAACTAATTTAGGCTATGTTAAAGCTTATTGTTTATTTTGGCACCCTGTTTATTGGAGTGGAAATAAACAGGCAAGTTTAACAGAGCCAATATTTAAAATAGATCTTATTTTTTGAGGAGTGAAATAAATGGCATTAACAGCTGGTATCGTTGGTTTGCCGAACGTTGGTAAGTCAACTTTATTTAACGCAATTACCCAAGCTGGGGCAGAATCAGCCAATTACCCTTTCTGTACGATTGACCCAAACGTCGGAATCGTTGAAGTACCTGACCACCGTCTCCAAAAATTGACGGAACTGGTCCAACCAAAAAAGACAGTTCCAACCGCTTTTGAATTTACCGATATTGCTGGAATTGTTAAAGGGGCAAGCAAAGGAGAAGGTTTAGGAAATAAATTCCTCTCACACATCCGCCAAGTTGACGCGATTTGCCAAGTCGTTCGCTGCTTTGCTGATGAAAACATTACCCATGTATCAGGTAAAGTGGATCCAATCGATGATATTGAGGTTATCAACCTAGAGTTGATTCTTGCCGACATGGAATCAGTAGAAAAGCGGATTAGCCGTGTCGAAAAATTAGCTAAGCAAAAGGATAAGGAAGCAGCGGCTGAATTTGAAGTACTTGCAATGCTGCGTGATGCTTTTGAAGCAGAAAAGCCTGCACGAACCGTTGATTTTACCGATGAGCAAATGAAACTTGTCAAAGGACTTCACCTCTTAACAATTAAGCCTGTCCTTTATGTAGCCAATGTAAGTGAAGATGATATTGCTGATCCATCTGACAATGAATATGTTCAAAGGGTTCGCGAATTTGCGGCTGCCGATAACGCCGAAGTTATCGTGGTGTGTGCGAAGATTGAAGAGGAAATTGCTGAACTTGAAGGTGAAGAAAAGCAAATGTTCCTTTCAGAGCTAGGAATTGAAGAATCTGGCCTTGATCAATTAATTCGTGCTGCCTATCATTTGCTAGGCTTAGCAACTTATTTTACTGCAGGTGTTCAAGAAGTACGCGCCTGGACATTTAGAAAAGGTATGAAAGCTCCACAATGTGCAGGAGTCATTCACTCTGACTTTGAACGAGGCTTTATTCGAGCCGAGACAGTTTCATTTGATGATCTATTAGCTGCTGGCAGTCATACTGCTGCAAAGGAAGCGGGCAAGGTTCGGTTAGAAGGGAAAGAATACGAAGTAAAAGACGGCGACGTCATCCACTTCCGTTTTAACGTATAAATGTTCAAGCTCTGCACACTTTGCAGAGCTTTTATTATTGCAATTGTAAGTAAAGAAGACAGGGTGGTTTGGCACCATGTTGATTGGAGTGGAAATCAAGATGCAATTTTAACAAAGCAAAACTGGAAATAACTCATTTCTGTGAATGACATTGCAATTATTTTATTTGTATGCTATAATTTCAACTTGTGAGTAATTAATAATTGCTCCTTGCCCAAATGGGCCGTTTAGACCAAAAGGAGGTGACTGTGATGAATAAGTACGAAATCATGTACATCATCCGCCCAAATATTGAAGATGAAGCTAAAAAGGCTCTTGTAGAGCGTTTTAATACAATTCTTCTTGAAAACGGAGCGGAAACTGCTGAAACAAAGGATTGGGGTAAGCGTCGTTTAGCATATGAAATCAACGATTTCCGCGACGGATACTACGAAATCACTAAAACAACATCTTCAGCTGCTGCAGTACAAGAATTTTCTCGTCTTGCAAAAATCAGCGAAGATATCATTCGCCACTTAGTAATTAGAGAAGACGCTTAATATAGATCTTGGTAGAAATGTTTCATGTGGAACATTTTTCCAAATAAAAAGGAGTTGATTCTGATGATGAATCGTGTCGTACTTGTTGGCCGTTTAACAAAAGATCCTGATTTGCGTTATACACCAAATGGGGTTCCTGTTGCTACCTTTACTCTAGCTGTTAATCGACCATTTTCTAGTCAATCAGGTGAACGTGAAGCAGACTTTATTAACTGTGTTGTTTGGCGTAAACCTGCTGAAAATGTAGCAAACTTCTTGAAAAAAGGAAGCCTCGCAGGTGTTGATGGCCGAATTCAAACCCGCAACTATGAAGGACAAGATGGTAAACGTGTCTATGTTACAGAGGTACAAGCTGAAAGTGTTCAGTTCTTAGAACCTAGAAACGCATCTGGCGGCGGTAGCGGAAGAAGCGATTACGACCAATTCGGTGCTCCTCCGAGGGAACCACAAGGTAATCCTTATGGCGGCGGCAATCAGAATCAACGTCAAAATCAAAATACAAATAAAGGTTACACAAGAATGGACGAGGATCCGTTTGCTGGTAATGGTCAAATTGATATTTCCGATGACGACCTTCCATTCTAACTAACCTTAATTGAACGATAACATCAATAATGAATAAGGAGGGAATTTTCATGGCAGGAGGACGTAAAGGCGGTCGCGCAAAACGTCGTAAGGTGTGCTATTTCACATCAAATGGTATCACTAAAATCGACTATAAAGATGTAGATCTTCTTAAGAAATTTATCTCTGAGCGTGGAAAAATTTTACCACGTCGTGTAACTGGTACTAGCGCTAAATACCAACGTAAATTAACAGTTGCAATCAAACGTTCACGTCAAATGGCATTACTTCCATTTGTTGCAGGTGAATAATAAATAGATGGAAAAGGCAGTAAGGGTTCTCCCTGCTGCCTTTTTCTTATACTCGTAAACTTGTGTAGAGCGGATTATCTCGGGTAAAATAAAGATTAGTGTTTTATATGTTTAGGGGTGAAAGTGTGAAAGATGTACGCAAGCTAACGGAGGGTGCAATCCTCTTGGCAGCTTTTGCTGCGTTATTATTAGTAACCATGTATGTTCCTATCGTAGGGGCAATCGTAAACCTAGTATTGCCTGCTCCGTTTATGATCTTTGCTTATAAAAATAAATTGAACCTTATTGCCGCTTTTGTTTTAGCAGCGATATTTATTTCGTTTATCGCCGGCTCTTTAATGGGACTAGGGATCATGCTTATATACGGTACCCTTGGTGTGGTTATTGGTTATTTGCTCCAAAAAGGTAAGAGTCGAGCATTCATTTTGATTGCCGGTTCCCTCACGATGATGGCTGGACTAGTTATCATGTATGCCGTCACGGTTGCTTTTATGAAAGTAGATATTATTCATGAACTAACAGTGGCCTTAAATGAATCAGTTAAAAACTCTGAGGAAATGCTGAAAGCGATGGGTAGAGAAGATCAAATTGCAAAGATAAAAGAGCAAAATTCCCTTATGCTTAAGCAAATCGTAACGCTGGCACCAAGTGCGCTCATTTTTGCTGCCATTGTCCTTACTTTTATTACCCAGTGGATTTGTTTTCCAATTGCTAAACGATTTGGTGTCAATGTTCAGCCATGGGGTCATTTTCGTAATCTAGCCCTTCCTAAAAGTCTGTTGTGGTATTATTTAATTGCCTTGGGAGCAATGCTCTTATTTCATCCACAGGAAGGAACCTACATATATTCTGTTTTAATCAATGCAAGGTCCGTACTAGAGACGTTTATCCTCCTGCAGGGGGTTGCGCTTTTATTTTTTCTTTTCCACCAAAAGTCCGTTGCGAAGGGGCTTGGCGTGTTTGTAGTAATTCTTACTTTCATGATTCCGTTGGTCCGTTATATAATAATGTTATTAGGCATTACTGATTTAGGCTTTAACTTTCGAAAGCAATTTGAAAAGAAAGAGTAAGATTCACGACTAGGAGCTGAAAATTTTGCCTGCATTTTTAGAAAAGCGGTCCATTCGTTACCCTTTTTATGGGTTAATTGCTGTCACAGTGGTACTGCTCATTATTCTGTATTTATATAACAGGATATTAAGTGTAGCAGGGCTGTTATTAATGTTTTTCCCCATTTACTATATGTTTGTGGTCGATCGGCGCCAACGAAAAGAAATGGAAGAGTATATCTCCACCCTTTCCTACCGCGTAAAACGAGTTGGTGAAGAAGCTCTGATGGAAATGCCAATCGGGATTATGCTCATTAATGATGAGTATTATATTGAGTGGACCAATCCATTCCTGGCCTCTTGTTTTGATCAGGATACCTTGGTGGGAAGATCACTGTACGATGTTGCCGATACCCTGATACCGCTAATTAAACAGGAAGTTGAAACAGAGATCATTACTCTTCATGAACGGAAATTTCGCGTCATCCATAGACGTGAGGAACGGCTTTTATACTTTTTCGATGTGACCGAACAAAAAGAAATCGAGAAAATGTATCATAATGACAGGACTGTTATTTCAATTATCTTTTTAGATAATTATGATGACCTGACCCAGGGAATGGATGACCAAATGCGTGGCAGCATCAATAATCTGGTCACGTCTATCTTAAATAAATGGGCCCAAGATAATGGGATATTTTTAAAAAGAATTTCCTCCGAACGGTTTATTGCGGTGTTCAGTGAAGGAATTCTTCAAAAGCTGGAAAAAGGGAAATTTACCATTCTTGATGAAGTCAGAGAAATGACTTCCAAGCAAAATGTATCCTTTACCTTAAGTATTGGCGTCGGAACGGGAGTAACTTCTCTGCCGGAATTAGGCGGGCTAGCCCAATCGAGCTTGGACTTGGCCTTAGGAAGAGGCGGCGACCAAGTAGCGATTAAATTGCCAAGTGGCAAGGTGAAGTTTTATGGCGGCAAAACCAACCCAATCGAAAAGCGCACGAGGGTCAGGGCACGAGTGATTTCACATGCATTAAGGGATTTAATTATCGCTAGTGATAAAGTAATTATCATGGGTCATAAAAATCCGGACATGGATTCGATTGGTGCCAGCATTGGCATTTATAAAGTCGCGCAAATGAATCAGAAGGATGCCTATATCGTTGTTAACACACAGGACATGGAAAATGGAGTTAAACGGTTAATGGCAGAAATACGACAGCAAGAGCAGTTGTTTGCCCACTTTATTGGACCAGAAGAGGCGCTCGAAATTGCTATGGATAAGACTTTACTCGTTGTCGTTGATACGCATAAACCGTCCATGGTCATTGAAGAACGGCTTCTCAATAAGATTGACAATAAGGTTGTCATTGATCATCATCGCCGCGGTGAAGATTTTATTGCCAATCCTCTCCTAGTTTATATGGAGCCTTATGCCTCATCGACATCAGAACTTGTAACAGAGTTCCTTGAATATCAGCCAAAACGAGGTAAAATTGAAATGATTGAAGCGACGGCCCTCTTAGCAGGAATCATCGTGGATACCAAAAGCTTTACCCTCAGAACAGGCTCAAGGACGTTTGATGCAGCCTCCTATCTACGAGCACATGGAGCAGATACCATCCTCGTTCAAAAGTTTTTGAAGGAAGATGTGGATACATATATTAAGAGGTCCAAGTTAATTGAGTCTGTTACTTTTTACCGCGAAGGGGTTGCCATTGCGAAAGGCACTGAAAATGAGTTTAACGATCAAGTGATTATTGCCCAAGCAGCAGACACCTTATTAACAATGGATGGGGTGATTGCCTCCTTTGTTATTTCAGAACGCAGTGAAGGCGTGATAGGCATTAGTGCAAGGTCGCTTGGAAACATTAATGTCCAAGTCATCATGGAAAGTCTAAAAGGCGGCGGACATCTGACGAACGCAGCCACACAACTGACTGGTTTATCGATTGCTGAAACAGAAAATCAATTAAAGCTAGCAATAGATGATTATTTTGAAGGAGTGAAAAAGGAATGAAAGTAATTTTTTTAAAAGACGTAAAAGGTAAAGGGAAAAAAGGTGAAGTGAAGAATGTAGCAGACGGATATGCTCATAATTTTCTTCTTAAACAAGGTTTAGCAAAGGAAGCCAATAATGCCAATATCAGTACGCTTGATGCTCAAAAAAAGAAGGAAGCAAAGCAAGCAGAGGAAGAATTAGCGGAAGCCCAAAAATTAAAAGAAGTATTGGATCAAATCACGGTTCAATTAACTGCTAAAGCGGGTGAAGGCGGCCGTTTATTTGGCTCCATTACAACAAAGCAAATTGCAGAAGAATTACAAAAGAAACATGGGATCAAAATCGATAAACGTAAGATGGAATTAGCAGATGCCATTCGCACGCTTGGCCACACAAAGGTTCCAGTGAAACTTCATCACGAGGTGGTTGCGACTTTAACCGTTTCTGTGACAGAAGTAAAATAAAAATTTTCCCAGTGCGAAATGGTTCTGGAACATGATAGAATAGAAAAGTAATCAACGCGATGTGATCGGTCTTAGCTGGTCACTTTTTCTTTTGTTTTTAAGGAAATGATAGTTTTTGATAATAAATGATCCTCTTCATGATAGGAGGTTTTTTGATATATGAATGACTTATATGCAGATCGTATGCCACCGCAAAATATTGAGGCCGAGCAGGCTGTTTTAGGGGCTATTTTCTTAGAGCCTTCCTCTCTCGTACTAGCTTCTGAAATTTTAATCCCTGAGGATTTTTATCGTGCTGCCCACCAAAAAATATTTAACGTGATGCTTACTCTCAATGATCAAGGGAAAGCAGTTGACCTTGTAACGGTAACAGAGGAACTTGCGGCTGCCAAACTGATTGAAGATACAGGCGGGGTTAGTTATTTAGGAGAATTGGCCGCCTCGGTTCCTACGGCAGCTAATATTGAATATTATGCGAGAATAGTAGAAGAAAAATCCTTACTTAGAAGATTAATTCGCACCGCAACGAACATTGCATCCGATGGATATTCTCGTGAGGATGAGGTTGAGGCACTTTTAAGTGAGGCTGAAAAAAATATTATGGCCGTGGCACAGCGGAAAAATGCTGGTGCTTTCCATAATATTAAAGATGTACTTGTTCGGACGTATGACAATATTGAGGAAATGCACAACCGTGTCGGCGACATTACGGGGATTTCCACCGGATTTGCTGAACTAGACCGAATGACAGCAGGATTCCAGCGAAATGATTTAATTATTGTTGGAGCCCGTCCTTCCGTGGGTAAAACGGCTTTCGCCTTAAACATCGCCGCTAACGTAGCGACAAAAACAGGTGAAAATGTCGCGATATTCAGTCTTGAGATGGGTGCTGAACAGCTAGTAATGCGTATGCTTTGTTCGGAAGGAAACATCGATGCTCAGCGGCTTCGTACCGGTTCCCTAACCGATGAAGACTGGGGGAAACTAACGATGGCAATGGGAAGTCTTTCGAATTCAGGGATATTTATTGATGATACTCCAGGGGTTCGTATCAGTGATATCCGTTCGAAATGCCGTCGCTTGCAGCAAGAACATGGTTTAGGGATGATCCTAATCGATTACTTGCAGTTGATTTTAGGAAGCGGCCGTTCAGGCGAGAACCGTCAGCAGGAAGTTTCTGAGATCTCTCGTTCTTTAAAGCAGTTAGCCCGTGAGCTGAAAGTTCCTGTTATTGCTCTTTCTCAGCTATCCCGTGGTGTGGAACAGCGTCAAGATAAGCGTCCGATGATGTCCGATATTCGTGAATCAGGGAGTATCGAGCAGGATGCCGATATCGTGGCTTTCTTGTATCGTGATGACTACTATGATAAGGAATCAGAGAATAAGAACATCATTGAAATCATTATTGCTAAGCAGCGTAATGGTCCAACGGGAACAGTATCGTTGGCCTTTGTAAAAGAATACAATAAGTTCGTCAACCTCGAGACACGGTATGAAGATGCTCCTGGTGCGTAGTGGCTAGCCAAACTTATTTGGCTAGCCTTTTTTTGCGACTAGGTTAGGTGCCCGTGTCGTAGATTTAGAAAAAAGGGTCCAACGGTAGCCATAGAGGTCGTATGATGCCCGTTTGCAGTAATAAGACAGCCTAACGGTAACCATAGGGGTCGTATGATGCCTGTTTGCAGTAAAAAAAGAGCCTGACGGTAACCATAGGGGTCGTATGATGCCTGTTTGCAGTAAAAAAAGAGCCTGACGGTAACCATAGAGGTCGTATGATACCCGTTTACAGTAAAAAAAGAGTCTATCAGTAACCATACATTTTATTAAAGGGTAATTAAAAAAACTTAATCATTTGGTAAAACATAATTTGCAGACTTTCCATGACCGATTTGTTTATAGTGCTTCCCCAATATCCTCCTAATAGTCTTCTCCGATTTAACAATCTTACACCAATCACGAACTATCTTTGTGGTAATTTTTTGATCAGGAAATAGAAGCGATAATTCAGTGACACTCCTTAACACTGCTGATTCCACTCCCTCTGTGCAGCCGCAATGTCCACATGTTAATATCAATCCATGTATTTCAGAAAAAAGGGAGAAACACTTCGGGCAAAGGATTCCTTTTTCCAGCTGCTCATAATGGTAAGCTGGTAAGTGTGGATAAGGTGACTCTACTATATGAAGAGCAACTAATTGTTCAGCTATCTTGTAGTGTCTTTTATTCAATTTTACGGGCCTTGTATTCAACTTTTTCAAAAAGCGGTTTATTTGTGAGTGGAAAACAAGAGATGGATTAATAGTGGTTATATATAAATGAAATTCGGGGTTAATGAAGATGAGATAGGGTTCAAGCGGATTATGATAGCCAAGGTCCTGGAGTAATGAACGAAGTAAGATGACACAATGATTTTGTTGGTGTACAGGATTCTTCATTTCTTTTTTAGTACTCGTACACCATTTTTCACCTTCAACAAAGTAGTCGCCTTCGAAATTTTTTATATCCAATGGGTAAATTTTATCGTGGGATATAAGTAACGTATCAATTTGGAATTTAGAATTATTATGTTCAAGTAATAAATCATGGATGACCAGCCACTCCTCTGAGAGCCCTTCTAACCATAGATCACTCTTTTGCTCATCTTCAAATCCCTTTTTTAGCCTTGTATAGTTCCTAACATCCTTATCGGATAAACTCATTCGAGCATTTAATGAACGCAACAGAGTAATTTCCAATAGTTCCACGCGAGATTTAAGTAGCATATTCCACATCCCATTCGTTATTTTAATAAAACTATAATTCTATTTTATGGAAAAACATACAAACCTACAAGGTAGATTCCTAAATTAATATTTTACGAACGTAATATAATAGTTTCATATAAATGTTCGTGTTTAGTTTGCTTTTAGTTATAAAAATTGGTAAAATGGTGTATGGAAAATAGTAAAGCGTATTTAATTTGGAGGTGCCTTATATGTCATCAGTAGTAGTTGTTGGAACTCAATGGGGAGATGAAGGTAAAGGGAAAATCACAGATTTCCTTTCTGAAAATGCCGAAGCAATCGCCCGTTATCAGGGAGGAAATAATGCAGGCCACACCATAAAGTTCAACGGAGAAACGTACAAATTGCACCTAATTCCATCTGGAATTTTTTATAAAGAAAAAATCTGTGTTATCGGAAATGGAATGGTTGTTGATCCAAAGGCACTTGTAGCAGAACTTGCTTATTTACATGAAAAAGGTATTACAACCGATAATCTTCGCATTAGTAATCGTGCACATGTCATTCTTCCATATCACTTAAAACTTGATGCAGTTGAGGAAGAAAGCAAGGGTGCGAATAAAATCGGTACCACCAAAAAAGGAATTGGACCAGCTTACATGGATAAAGCAGCGCGCGTAGGTATTCGAATTGCTGACCTGCTTGAACGCGATGTGTTTGAAGAAAAGCTTGAACGTAATTTGGAAGAGAAAAACCGTTTGTTTGAACGTATTTATGAAACAACAGGATTTACGAAAGAAGAAATCCTTGATGAGTATTATGAATATGGTCAACAAGTAAAACAATATGTATGTGATACATCCGTGGTCTTGAATGATGCTTTGGATGAAGGCAAACGGGTTCTTTTTGAAGGCGCTCAAGGGGTTATGCTTGATATTGACCAGGGTACTTACCCATTTGTTACTTCTTCTAACCCTGTAGCTGGCGGTGTTACAATTGGTTCCGGGGTTGGACCATCGAAGATTACCCATGTCGTTGGAGTTTGCAAAGCTTACACTTCACGTGTGGGTGACGGGCCATTCCCGACAGAATTAAATGATGAAATCGGCCATCAGATCCGTGAAGTTGGACGTGAATATGGCACTACAACGGGCCGTCCTCGCCGTGTTGGCTGGTTTGACAGTGTCGTTGTACGCCATGCCCGCCGTGTGAGCGGATTAACTGACTTGTCGCTTAATTCTATTGATGTTTTAACAGGGATTGAAACATTAAAAATCTGTACTGCGTATAGCTACAAAGGTGAGCTTATTACGGAATATCCAGCAAGCTTGAAGGTATTAGCACAGTGTGAACCTGTTTATGAAGAGCTTCCAGGCTGGACAGAAGATATTACAGGCGTTAAAACTTTAGACGAGTTGCCTGTAAATGCCCGCCATTATGTAGAACGCGTGACCCAGTTAACTGGAATTCCATTAACGACTTTTTCAGTTGGACCAGATCGTAATCAAACAAATGTCGTTCGCAGCCCGTGGAGACAAATATAAATTTGCAACTTGCCAAATGAAGCCCTCATTTTTGAGGGCTTCAATCTTTTTAAAAAAGTTTTTTAAAAAAGTATTGCCTTTAGTATATAGTCCGTGCTATTATAAAAAGCGTCGTCACGATACGACAAGTTAAAAACAAGTACGAGCCATTAGCTCAGTTGGTAGAGCATCTGACTTTTAATCAGAGGGTCGAAGGTTCGAGTCCTTCATGGCTCACCATTTATATTTTATGGCCCCTTGGTCAAGTGGTTAAGACACCTCCCTTTCACGGAGGTAACACGGGTTCGAATCCCGTAGGGGTCATGGCTTTTGATTGTCAGCAAATGGCTGGCAAGGACGGTCTCCTTGCTGACAATCAATTTAATATTGGTCTGGTAGTTCAGT
The DNA here is from genome assembly GCF_036966985.1 of Neobacillus drentensis. GTDB lineage: Bacteria > Bacillota > Bacilli > Bacillales > Cytobacillaceae > Neobacillus > Neobacillus drentensis_E. The sequence continues at coordinate 35,305 of NZ_JBALSN010000060.1, forward strand.
TGGTTAGAATGCCTGCCTGTCACGCAGGAGGTCGCGGGTTCGAGTCCCGTCCAGACCGCCATATAAGTGGCTCAGTAGCTCAGTCGGTAGAGCAAAGGACTGAAAATCCTTGTGTCGGCGGTTCGATTCCGTCCTGAGCCATAAAAGAAGGAAGCTTGCAAATGCATGCTTCTTTTTTTTATGGCTATATCCTCTTTTTAACAAAAAAACAGTTCCCCCCTACTAAAAATGTCAGTAATTATACAGTTTTGTTACAGTATTAAGACTATTAATCTATTTACAGAAAGTTATGGTAAAGTGGAGAAGGTCTAAAATTCTGGGAACTTCTTTAATAGTAAAAACAATAGATTAAAAGGGTTTTACCGTGGTTTAGGGAGGAAAAATGTTATTTTTAGATAAAATATCGCAAACAAAAAAGTTATTACTCAAAACAACACTTGTGACTACCATGGCATCAACACTGATTGCCTTTAGTAACGGTCCGGTTGCATTTGCTGATTCATCCGAATCATCAAAGGATTATCATGTCTATCTTGAAGGTACATATATAGGTAATGTTGCGGATAAGAGCGTAGTAAATAAGATCATTGCTGATAAAGCCGCTGATACCGATTTTATGGAGCAAATTCAAGATGTTCCATATCAAGTATTTCCAACGGCTGAAACTGAGACAGAAACTGTTCAGACCATCCGAAATATCTTCCAGCTTCAAACAGAAGCGTCTGCCATTATGATTGACGGGAAACCAGTTGCTTATGTAGAAAATCAAACAACAGCGGAAGAAGTTATGAAGAAATTGATCCAACAATATGTTCCTGAGGATCAATTAGCCGAACTTAAGGCTCGAAAAGCTTCTGACAATACGAATGTACCGGCATTAAAAGAAAATGAGTCCCGGTTATTAGATGTACGACTATCTAAAAATGTCTCTTTTTCAAATGAAAATACTGCTCCTAGAAAAATTATGTCTGCCGAGGAAGCAGTTACTTTTTTACAAAAAGGGACTTTAGAAGAAAAGAAATATGTGATCCAAAAAGGCGATGTACTTGAAATCATTGCCAATGGCCACCATATGAAGATGGCGGACATCTTAGCGGTGAATCCCGGACTAACTAAAGATACACTCCTAAAGATTGGCCAAAAAATTAATATGACTGTTCCAAAACCGTTTATTGAAGTGATTGTGGAAAAAGAAGTAAACAAAAAGGAAGAAATCCCTTATAAAAAGAATGTGATTGAGGATAAAACTCTGTTAAAAGGGAAAATGAAAGTAAAACAAGAAGGTAAAAAAGGTACTCGTTCCGTTACCTATAAAATTTCCGAACAAAATGGTGTAACCGTAAACAAGGACGAGGTAAATGAAACAATCCTTGAACAGCCTATTAATGAGATTGTCATCAAGGGAACAAAGGTAATTCCATCACGCGGCGACGGTACCTTTGCCTGGCCAACAGTGGGTGGGTATATTTCAAGTAAGCAAGGTCCTAGATGGGGCAGAATGCACAAAGGGATTGATATTGCTAGACCAAGCAACAGAACGATCAAGGCAGCTGATAATGGCGTGGTTGTTTCTGCAGGCTGGGGAGGCGGTTATGGTAATAAAATTGTAATTGACCATCAAAATGGTTACCGTACCCTTTATGGGCATATGTCATCGCTTAAGGTTCACGTAGGTCAGAAGGTTTCCAAGGGTTCCGCCATTGGAATAATGGGGGCTACCGGAGATGCTACTGGTGTTCACTTGCATTTTGAAGTTTATAAAAACGGCGGCTTGGTAAACCCACTTTCTTATTTAAGATAAAAGGAGAGTCTCTGGCTTAATGCCAGAGGCTTTTATTGTGGATATAAAAAAATTATTTGTGGAAAATTTGAAATAGTTCTCTGAACCCAGCTCCAGCACCCAGCGGCTAGTGTACTTCGCTCTCCGCCCTACGATAAGTCAAGCACGAATGCGCTCCGCTCTTCGTGTTTCCTTTATCTCGGTTGGAGTGCTCCAGTCCATACGCCGCTATACGGGTGCTTGCGCTTTTTATTCTTCCAGTCTTACCAAATGGTAATAGGTGAATTTATGCCAATAACATGATACAGTAAAATAGTATAGTTATGACTCCTAGTCCTATTTTATTAAATAGATGAAAATGAAAAATTGAAAAGGAGCAATGGAATGGAAAAGAAAATTCTTGTTGTTGATGATGAAAAACCAATTGCTGATATTCTCCAATTTAACTTAAAAAAAGAAGGATACGTGGTCTATTGTGCTTATGATGGAAACGAAGCACTTGAATTGGTTGAAGAAATACAGCCGGACTTAATCCTTTTAGATATTATGCTTCCCTTACGTGATGGGATGGAAGTATGCCGTGAGGTCCGTAAGAAATTTGAAATGCCGATTATTATGCTTACCGCAAAGGACTCCGAAATTGATAAGGTCTTAGGACTTGAGTTGGGTGCAGATGATTATGTGACGAAACCGTTTAGCACAAGAGAACTAATTGCTCGCGTCAAAGCTAATTTACGTCGTCATCAACAAATTCTGACACCGGCAGAAGCTGAATCTGAAACGAATGAAATTGAGATAGGATCACTGACCATTCATCCAGATGCCTATATCGTTTCAAAACGCGGTGAAACGATTGAGTTGACCCACCGTGAATTTGAATTGCTATTCTATTTAGCAAAACATATCGGCCAAGTGATGACAAGGGAACACCTATTACAAACTGTTTGGGGTTACGATTACTATGGTGATGTAAGAACAGTCGATGTAACAGTGAGAAGATTGCGGGAAAAAATTGAGGACAGCCCTAGCCATCCAACTTGGATTGTGACACGGCGCGGGGTAGGATACTATTTGCGCAATCCTGAACAGGAGTAAAAGGAATGAGGAAGGTTGGTTTCTTTCGCTCTATACACGTAAAGTTCGTTATCATCTATGTCCTCCTTATATTAGTGGCCATGCAAATTATCGGTGTTTATTTTGTTAAACAGTTGGAGGAAACATTACGGACCAACTTCCAAACATCGTTAAAACAGCGGGTTGATTTGCTTGCCTATAATATTGTCGAGGAAATGGAGAAGGAGAGAACGCCTGAAGATCCAACACTAGAAGAAGATGTCAAAAAAATCCTTAGGGACTTTGATGCAGGTGATATTTCAGAGGTTCAGGTAATTGAAAACAACTCCCTAAAAATTCTTGGTACCTCCCATCCTAGTAACCAAGGAGTGGTTGGCCAACGAACCACCAAACTTCAAGTGAAGCAATCGATGGTATTAGAAGAGGACCAAAGTTCCATTAATATCGATGAACAGACAGGACATCGGATTTGGGTCCTCTCTACACCAATTAAGTCGGGGAAAAAGGTTATTGGTTCCATTTATTTGGTAGCTAAAATTGAAAATGTTTTTGAACAAATGAAAACCATTAATAAGATTTTTGCCACTGGTACAGCAATTGCTTTATCCATTACTGCTCTGTTGGGCATTTTGTTAGCCCAAACCATTACTAGGCCAATTGCTGATATGAAGAAGCAGGCGATAGCGATGACTAAGGGTAATTTTTCAAGAAAAGTTAAAGTATATGGAAATGATGAAATTGGGACACTGGCGATTACCTTTAACAATTTAACGAAAAAACTGCAGGAAGCACAGGCTATGACCGAAGGGGAACGGAGAAAACTTTCCACTGTTTTGTCTTATATGACTGATGGTGTAATCGCCACCGACCGGAAAGGCCGTGTGATTTTAATTAATGAACCGGCGGCCGAAATGCTGAATGTTTCACGTGAAACAGTGCTGACACAGCCCATTGTAGAGTTACTAGATTTAGACGATACCAATTCCTTTGAGGACTTATTGGAAGAAAAGGATTCAATTATTTTAGATTATAGTACTAAAAAAGAACGCTATTTTCTGCGTGCAAATTTCTCCGTGATTCAAAAAGAGACGGGCTTTGTCAATGGCTTAATTGCCGTTCTGCATGATATTACCGATCAAGAAAAAATTGATGCGGAACGGAGAGAGTTTGTCGCCAATGTATCCCATGAATTACGGACACCGCTGACAACGATGAGGAGTTACTTAGAGGCCCTCGCAGATGGAGCCTGGCGGGATGAGGAGATTGCTCCGAACTTTTTAGAAGTGACGCGGACTGAAACAGAACGAATGATTCGTCTGGTGAATGATCTGCTCCAGCTTTCAAAAATGGATAGTACGGATTATCGATTGACGATTGAGTGGGTTAACTTTGTCGATTTCTTTGACCGTATTATCGACAGGTTCGAAATGTCAAAGGAACAAAACGTTTCCTTCAAGCGAAAGCTGCCTAAGCAAGCCATCTTTGTTGAAATTGATGAAGATAAAATGACACAGGTTTTATACAATATTATTTCCAATGCTTTAAAGTACTCACCAGAAGGCGGTCAAGTCACGTTTTCGATTAAAGAAATGGACGATAAAATTATTGTGAGCATTTCAGACCAAGGGGTTGGAATTCCAAAAGAGAATATTAAAAATATTTTTGACCGTTTTTATCGTGTTGATAAAGCGAGAACGCGGAAATTAGGCGGTACAGGCCTAGGTTTGGCGATTGCAAAGGAAATGGTTAATGCTCATGGCGGGGCAATCTGGGCAACAAGTGAGGAAGGGAAAGGAACAAAAATCTCCTTTTCACTCCCATATGAACGTTCTGAAGAGGATGAATGGTCATGAGATACGAAAATATTAAATCAGGTATTCTAATCGTACTAGTCCTGGTCAGCATATTGTTAACTTGGAACCTTTGGACGTACCAACCGAACTATGAAACAATGAAAAGCAGTGATTATGTAAAAGAGGTCTCGTTAAGTGAAAAACAAGAGGTTCAAAAAATTGTTAGACCAGATCAACTGCTTTACCATGTGAAAGGTCAGCATTACGGAACGAATAATACAGATGATATGGAAAAGGTGATTAAGGAACTCAGCCGTTGGGCTTTCTTTGATGTGAAAAAATATACGAACGAGGTTAAAGACATCAAGAAATTAATCCATGACAGCGGCAATACGGAAATTATATTTCCGGGAGAGGTTCCAATAGAATTATATCGCAGTGTATTAAATATTGAAGGAAAAAAAATACCTGCCTTCAACTTCAATCGAATCATTATTAATACAGAGAATTCCGCAAAGGAAAATGGAATTGTTTATTTTGTTTCCACCGAGAATCAACAGGTTTATATTAGTCACATCTCTTCTGCAAATTTAAATGAGTTTAACCGCAATTTTTATTTGAAGGCAACGAAATACCCGCGTTATTTTGCTTATCAAGCATCTGAAAAACGGACCATTTTCCTGCCTGATGCGGCCACAGAGATGACGACCTATAAATATTTGCCTGTTACCCTTGATTCTGAAGAATTCAAAGAAGCCCTTTTTAGCGACCCTAGTTTTGTTCAAAAGAGCTTTGTCCCATCAGGCGAGGAGTACACAAACGATTCTAGTAAAATGACGGTGAATTTTGAAAGTAATCTCCTTCGATATGTCAATCCGACGGTAGAAGAGAATTTTATCAATACTTCATATGATTTAGTGAAACGAAGCATTGATTTTGTCAATCAACATGGCGGTTGGACAGACCCGTATCGCTATGTTGAAAAAAATGAGTATACCCATACCGTCACTTTCCGTTTATATAGTATGGACGGCTACCCTGTCTTTAATGGAAATGGCATGACTGAAATTAGTGAGGTTTGGGGCCGCGATGAGATCAATAAGTATATTCGTCCAAATATAGCCTTAGAACTCCCATTAACCACAGAGATGGTAAAGGTGACCCGTCCTTCAGGACACGATGCTTTGAAATTTTTACAAAACAAAAAGAATTTTAAGCCGGGCCTTCTTGAGGATATGATCTTGGGCTATCGGATGGAACGGGATTCAAAGGAGAATAAACTAATCGTCTTAGAACCTGCCTGGTTCTATCGCTATGATAAATCATGGGGACAGATTACGATGGAAGACCTAGGAGGATCACAGCATGGATTGGAGTAAGATAAAAACTATTTTTATTATCACCTTCTTAATCTTAGATGTGTATCTCTTATATCAATTCATGAAAATCCGTGATGCTAATAAGTATGAGGTCATTTCTGAGGCCTCGTTTGAAGAAAAGCTAAAAGCAGATGAGATCACGTATAAAGACTTTCCTAAGGATCCGATTAAAGCCCAGTATCTTAGTGCCAAGCCTAAGGTGTTTACTCAGGTTGATACTGATAAGCTGAAAGGAAAATCTGAGGACATAAGGGGTACGGGAACGTCAACGCTCCATGTCACACTAGAAAAGCCGATTAAGATCACGGCAAAGTTTGAACCAGCCGAGTTGTCCACTTTTATTAATGACAATGTCCTTTTTGGTGAGGATTATCAATATGGGGAGAAAAGTGACAAGGATCAATCCATCACTTACTTTCAGACCACAGAGAACGTCCCGTTATTTAAAAATATAAATGGGATGATTACATTTAAAATCGGTGATAAGAACCAGATTGTCTCCTATGATCAGACCTACCTGGTGGAAATGGAAAAGTTAACGGCCAAGGAAGAAATTTTGGCGCCGTTAAAGGCGATTGAAACCTTGCATCAGAAGGGAATGTTGAAATCGAAGAGCAATATCACCACGATTGAGCTTGGTTATTCCACACTCATTCAGTTGGCAGCTTCCCAAGTTTTAGCGCCGACATGGCGCTTTGAGGTTGATGGCAAGGAGAGCCTATTTGTGAACGCATTTGAAGGGCAGATTATTCAATTTAACAGCGATGAAAAAAGTAAAGTGGAGTGAAATCATATGTCTTTAAGTTATAGCATTCTTGCAAGCGGGAGTACAGGAAACGCTCTATATGTAGAGTCTGATGAGCATTCGTTTCTTGTGGATGCAGGGTTTAGCGGCAAGCAAATGGAGGCACTTTTTGGACAAATTGATCGTGATATTAGCAAGCTTTCCGGCATATTTGTGACGCATGAACACAGTGACCATATTAAAGGGATTGGTATTCTTGCTCGTAAATATCATTTGCCTGTGTATGCGAACGAAAAAACATGGCGGGCAATGGAAAGTTCAGTCGGTGCCATTCCAACGGAACAAAAATTTGTTTTTAATATGGAAACAGTGAAAAGTTTTGGATCTGTTGATATTGAGTCATTCGGGGTATCACATGATGCGGCGGAACCCATGTTTTACGTATTCCACCATTCTGGGAAAAAACTCGTCCTTATCACGGACACGGGCTATGTTAGTGACCGAATGAAAGGAACCATTTCGAATGCCGATGTGTATATTTTTGAATCCAATCATGATGTGCAGATGCTGCGGATGGGCAGATACCCTTGGAATATTAAACGTAGGATTTTAAGTGATGTCGGCCATGTTTCCAATGAGGATGCAGCTTTAGCAATGAGTGATGTCATTGGCGATCAAACTAAGCGAATTTATCTTGCCCATTTAAGCGCGGATAATAACATGAAGGACTTAGCCAAAATGGCAGTTTCTCAAACCCTTCAAGAGCGAGGTCTAATTGTCGGCGAACAATTCGGACTCTACGATACAGATCCGAAAATACCAACAGCATTAACAGCTGTGTAATCTATTTAAAAGAACGAGGTGCCTTATTACAGGTACCTCGTTTTTTTATGGCGCCATGTTGATTGGAGCGGAAGGTGCGAGACTCCTGTGGGAGCAGCGGGAAAGTTGAGACCCCACAGGCGCGTAGCGCCGAGGAGGCTTAACTCCCGCCCCGCGGAAAGCGAGCATCCTGGAGAGGAAATCAACATGCAATATTAACAGAACGACTTGTTAAAAAACTATGAACAAAGTGGTAAGTTTTTATTAATACATAGTAATTAATTAGTAATTTAAAGAAGAGCGAGTATAATTGTAATTATAAGCCAAAATAAACGGTAGCAATCTTTCGGAAAGTGAGGAATGGTGTAAAGTGGGTTATTATGATGATCAATCACAAAACCGCTTCAGGGAACAGAAAGGAAATAGAGGCGGAGTCTTCCTTGCAAGTATTGTTGGGGCGATCCTTGGAGCCATTCTTGTTATTATTTCTATTCCTGCCCTATCAAATCGCGGGATTCTTCCCTATCAAATTGAAACAAATCAAAACAATGCTGTAGAATCAACTACCAATAATAATAATAATCCGAATCAAAATTTCACTCAAAAACAGATTTCCTATGATGTGAACACAAACACAACGAAAGCAGTTGATAAGGCTGCCGATGCCGTTGTCGGAATTAATAACATCCAGTCATCAAACTTTTGGTCAGATGATGAAGCGGCTTCAGAGGAAGAAGCAGCCGGAACGGGCTCAGGTGTGGTCTATAAGAAAGCAGGAGGAAAGGCTTACGTTGTCACGAATCACCATGTGGTTGAAGGAGCAACTAAGCTAGAGGTAAGCTTTAGCGATGGGACAAAGATTCCAGCTAAACTGCTCGGCAGTGATGTTTGGACGGATTTAGCGGTGCTTGAGGTTGATGCATCCAAGATTAAAAAGGTGGCTGAGTTTGGTGATTCGGATAGTTTAAAAATGGGCGAACCGGTCATCGCGATCGGAAATCCGCTTGGTGCGACCTTCTCAGGGTCCGTCACGCAAGGAATCATTTCTGGGCTGAAGCGGACGATTCCTGTTGATATTAATCAAGATGGGATCATTGACTGGAATGCAGAAGTACTGCAAACAGATGCCGCAATCAATCCTGGTAACAGCGGCGGGGCATTGATAAATATTGCAGGTCAGCTTGTTGGAATTAACTCCATGAAGATTGCCCAAAATGCTGTAGAAGGAATTGGTTTATCGATTCCTATTAACTCAGCACGGCCCATCATTGATGACCTTGAAAAGTTTGGATCTGTTAAGCGTCCTTACATGGGCGTCGATTTAAAATCAGTCTCGGAAATCCCTGCCTACTACCAAGAAGAAGCGTTGAAATTACCTAGAGAGATTAATTATGGGGTTGCCTTAAGACAAGTTGTACCGAATTCGCCAGCGGCGCAAGCCGGTTTACAAGAATTAGATGTTATTGTCGAGATGGATGGCGAAAAGATTAATGATGTCATTGATCTTCGGAAGCATTTGTACCAGAAAAAGAAAATTGGTGAGCAGTTGAAGATTAAATTTTACCGCGATGGAAAGTTGAAGCAAACGACTTTAACCTTATCAGGAGATACAACGCAATAATGTTCGATAAAAAGCAGGAAGGTGATCAAGTCACCTTCCTGTTTTTATTTGTGGTATTATGTATAAGTTATTGAGGGATCTTGTATGACAGTTGATTATCGTGCAAACAATAATATTAAATAATACGTGTAAGAAAGGTTGACGAATGAAAATGATTTATAGCTGTGAGGAACATGTGGATATTGCCTTAGATGATATTGTGGATCAATTTGAGACATTTCCCGTTTTATCGAAAATAGATGGGGATAACTTATCAACACACTGTGAATATTGTCAAAATCAAGCTACATATGTTGTGGCGAACAAGTGATTCCATACAAGATGTGGATAAAAATTGTGAATATGTGGATAACTTCTGTGGATATCTTGTTTGTAAACTGTTTGTAATCAAGTTGAAAAGGGCTGTGGATTGTGAATATCTCTATTATTACGGTTGGCAAATTAAAAGAGAAATATTTAAAGCAGGGTATTGAGGAATATTTAAAAAGGCTGACAGCTTATGCAAAGGTTGACGTGATTGAGGTTCCTGATGAAAAAGCACCAGAAGTATTAAGTGAGTTGGAAATGGTGCAAGTAAAGCAAAAAGAAGGAGAACGAATTTTAGCAAAGATTAGCCAAGATACATATGTCATTGCACTAGCGATTCAAGGAAAATTAGGATCATCCGAAGAACTAGCGGATTCACTAGATAAACTTGCAACCTATGGAAAAAGTAAAATCGCCTTCGTAATTGGCGGATCGCTGGGGTTGAGTGAGGAAGTTATCAAACGATCGAACGAGCAGCTTTCCTTTTCACGGATGACCTTCCCCCACCAGTTGATGAGGCTCATTCTGGTTGAGCAGATTTATCGCGCTTTTAGGATTAATCGGGGTGAACCGTACCATAAGTAACGGCGAAATTTTTACTTGAATTTATATTAGATAAGCATAGTTATAATATTTTTTGCTTATAAGGTTTTAAATTTTATAAAAACTCAGAAATATATTGACAATTATTTATTAGATTGATAAAGTTTAAAAAAATATTTCTTATCCAGAGAGGTGGAGGGACTGGCCCTATGAAACCTCAGCAGCAGGTCTAATAAGACACTGTGCTAATTCCATCGGGCGTGAAGCCTTGATAGATAAGAGCTACGTTATTATTTGTCAGTAACGCACTCATTTATCTGAGTGCGTTTTTTGTTTTTTCTGGATGTAGGAAAAAGGAGACTATGATGGAAAAGAAAAACAAGCAAAAATTTCAAAGAAAAATGCAAACACGGCATCTAGTTATGCTATCGCTCGGCGGAGTGATTGGAACAGGATTATTCTTAAGTTCGGGTTACACGATTCAACAAGCTGGCCCATTTGGGACCATTCTGTCCTATCTGATTGGTGCACTAGTGGTTTATCTCGTCATGCTATGTTTAGGAGAGCTTTCCGTACATATGCCTGAAACTGGTGCCTTTCATAGTTATGCGACTAAATATATTGGACCAGGGACTGGGTATACAGTTGCTTGGTTGTATTGGCTAACTTGGACTGTTGCTTTAGGTTCTGAATTTACGGCTGCAGGATTATTAATGCAGCGATGGTTTCCATCCATTAATGTCTGGATATGGAGTTTGCTGTTTGCTATTTTGGTTTTTGTCTTAAATATACTGACGGTTAAGTTTTTCGCTGAATCTGAATTCTGGTTTGCGTCTATAAAGGTAATAGCAATTGTTCTGTTTATTGTTGTAGGAGCAGCGGCAATGGTAGGTTTTCTTCCGATGACTCATTCCCAATCGGCACCGTTCTTCTCTAATTTTACAAGTGCAGGTTTATTTCCTAATGGTGCTTTTGCGATTGTCATGACAATGCTTGCGGTTAACTTTGCATTTTCAGGAACGGAATTAATAGGAATTGCAGCGGGGGAAACAGCAAATCCGGAAAAAACGATACCAAAGGCCATTCGTACTACATTGTGGAGACTGATTATCTTTTTTGTAGGAACAATTGTTGTATTATCTGCATTATTGCCTACTTCAGATGCAGGAGTATTAGAGAGCCCCTTTGTTGCCGTTCTTGAACAAATTGGCGTACCATATGCAGCGGATATTATGAACTTTGTCATATTAACAGCCATTCTATCTGCTGCAAACTCAGGTCTTTATGCCTCTTCAAGAATGCTTTGGTCACTAGCAGATAAGAATACGATATCACCCATGTTTGCAAAATTAACAAAACAAGGTGTTCCAATAAATGCAGTCATTTTTAGCATGTTTGGCGGTGGTTTAGCTTTGTTCTCAAGTATTATTGCACCAGATACAGTGTATATCGTACTTGTATCCATTTCGGGCCTAGCTGTGGTGGTAGTTTGGATGAGTATTAGTGCTTCACAGTTTTTCTTTCGCAGACAATATATTAAAGAAGGAAATTCCGTAAAGGACTTGGTTTATCGTACACCATTCTATCCTTTGGTACCAATCGCTTCCTTTATCCTTTGTCTTGCTTCTTGTATTGGAATCGCATTTGACCCTACCCAACGAATTGCCTTATATTGTGGCATTCCATTTATCTTGTTTTGCTATGCAAGTTATTATGTAACCCAGAGTTTAAAGAAAAGAGGAGCAGACTATGTCCAACAAAATCAACCCTATTAATGCTATTTTATCCGAACATCCCATTATGCTACTGGACGGAGCGTTAGCCACAGAGCTTGAGTCGCATGGGTGTAATTTGGACGATCCCCTCTGGTCTGCACGTGTATTACTAGAAAATCCAGAATTGATTTATCAGGTTCATACAGACTATTTTCGTGCTGGAGCGGACTGTGCCATAACGTCAAGCTATCAAGCAACCATTGACGGTTTTTCCAAGCGTGGTATCCAAGAGAAAGAAGCTTTAGAACTAATTAAGAAAACGGTGTTACTTGCGAGAAAAGCAAGAGATGATTTTTGGCAGGAAAGTTCACAAACCAATAGACCTAAGCCATTGGTTGCCGCATCCGTTGGCCCTTATGGGGCTTACCTAGCTGATGGTTCAGAGTATGTGGGAAACTACGGTGTTACAGATGAAACATTAATAGACTTTCATCGCACAAGAATGTCAGCGTTGATTGAAGCAGGTGCTGATCTATTAGCATTTGAAACGATTCCTTCCCTGCAGGAAGCAAAGGTATTAGCTTCATTGTTGAAGGAATTTCCAGACACATATGCCTGGCTATCCTTTTCTTTGAAAAATGAGAAAGAGATAAGTGACAGTACGCCGCTGGCAGAGTGTGCGAGAGTGTTTGGTGACAACGAACAAATTGTTGCCATTGGTCTAAATTGTGCACCAGTGACAATCGTGACGGAAGCTATCAACGAGTTGCGAACAAACACCAAAAAACCGATTATTGTTTATCCGAACTCTGGTGAAACCTATAATGCAGAAACAAAAACATGGCATGGTCAAGAATTATGTAATGGGCTCGACTTTAAATCTGAAGAATGGTACCTTGCAGGGGCACGACTAATAGGAGGATGCTGCAGAACAGCACCTCATCATATTGAAGAGATTTCAAAAAAGTGGCGAACTTCTTAATTATTTAGATCGTTAAGGAGAACCGTATCATAAATAGAGGCAGTTTTATTGAATAATTTGGGTTCATAATGTCCAAAAGACCATGGACAAAGGATAAACGGTGGCTACGACTAGGTTTATTTTGCCCAAGTAGTCTATTGATAAATGGTTATTTTTGAATGCAGTGCAAAAAGGGAGCCGAATATTATAAAAGGCTCCTTTTCCATTTGAATTTCTTCTTTCCAATGTTGTCATTATCTTTCCTATTCTTCCTTACACAAGTCTAGGTGAATGCAAAATCGGTATTCCATAAAGGGCGTCATCAATGAGGAAATGAGTATAATGTTCACTCTTCCATTAATGATAAAAGGCTATTTATAAACACATCATAATTTTTGGATTTTAAAAGCAGATAAACATTTTCTGGTTCTGATAATATTTTGATAAAGCTATCATAGATATCTCGAAAAATGTTTCTTTCGTCTTTATTCAGAGCAATTAGCGCGATAATTTGAACAGAATTGTTTCCCCAATTCACAGGGTTGTCATTTAATACAATCGAAATAGCCGACTTTAATGCGTTCATTTGCATCGAGTGTGGTACTGCTACATTGTTATTAAATGATGTTGAGGACATCTTCTCCCTTTCAATGATGTCGTCAATGCCACCTTTTTCGATAAATCCTAACTGAACCAATTTTTCGCCAAGAAAATTGATTATTTCAAATTCATTTTTTAAGTAAATGTTATGTTGAAACAAATGGGGATCGAATAGGCTGATTAAATGTTTTTTCAGCTTCGTACGACTACGCTTTTTATTAATTTTTGTTATACTTTGCTGAATTTTCTGGATGTCCTCTTCTAAGAAAAATGGATTTAAATGGACAATTTCCTGTTCCGTTATTTTGGGAATCTGAATTGTTGTAATGATCAAGTCTGAGTCAATTTGTCCGAAACCACTATCAAGTTTGGTAATAACTCTATTTATCTCATTTGTTCTCCGAAAGACTGCTCAAGTCTTTTTAACATTGGGATGTGCATATTGTAATACTCTGGACAGATAACGGTGCAAGTTATTTTATATTCAAGCGCTTTTTGTCGTTCCAGAAAGGCCCCAATATGGAAGGCAATATAGGCGATTTCGTCTTCATTGATTTGAATATTTTCCCTTTTTTTGTATCTCATTTGAAATAAAGGCGGCCAGGTCATAAATTAGTGGGTAAGATGATTTAATCTGCTTGGTTAATGGGTTTTTTGACAAATAATTATGCTTTGCTCGGTTAATTAAATTACGTATATGCAGGGTAAATTTTATTAGAAATTCATCACCGTAAATATCCACTAGGTAATAATCTTTCACTTTTTGAATAATTTCATTTACTAAATTAATATAATGCTGCTCAATATATTCCCCAAGATTTTCATTGTTTAGGTTGTCATAACTCAATATCGTTGCCTTACTAATTAAAAGAATCGTTAAGTAATAAAGCTCTGCTCCTTCAAACGTTGTCCCAAATTCAGATTTTATTAACTGGGCGATATCCAAAGCCGCCCTATACTCTTTTGTTTTGGACAATGCCCCTATGTTTTCTTCCGAAATGGTTCGATGCCGGCTAACCCGTTCTGTTGCGATCACGATATGGAGCAGGATGTTCCCGATTGTGTACTCATTTACATAAAGATTATAGGATGCCAACACTTTTATCAGCTCTTCCTTGAAATCTTTTAAATCATAACCAAAAGCGGATTGGATACTTTCTAAATGCAAAAATTGATCCTTCGTTTCTTCGTAAAAAATATGGCTCATCAACTTTCTTTTATCTCGTTCCAGTCCATTTAAAATAAATAAGTCGCCATCTCGTCTGAATGATAAATTAAATTTTTCCAATAGGCTTTTGGCTTTTTTTAAATCGCCTTCGATCGTCGATGTGCTTACATAAATTTCCTCACTTAGGTCAAATATATCCATACCTTCAGAATGGACAATTGATTGCTTTAATAGATAATAGAGCCGCTCAAGTGGCGTCAGTCCTACTGGTGTTTCTTTAGGTTCTTTACGCAGAATCCCCCGGTAAACGTTTTCATTTATTTTATAACCATGGTTAGAGGACATAATCAATACGGCTGGAGAGGTGGTTTCATTTATTTCATTAACATATTTTCGGATGCTCCTGGTGGATACAGAGAATTGTTTAGCAAAAATATCAGCTTTTACCCAATCATTTTTATTTAATAAGAATTGTATAATCTCTCTCTCTCGCTCCTTTTTCATACTATAAAAACACCCAAAGGTCTATTTATCATTAGTTTTCCACTTATATATTGTAAAAAAACACATAATAAAGTGAAAGGTTAAAAAAGTTCCTACCCCCCGGAACTTTTTCAACTTGAGCGGGATCAATAAAAAATAGACAATAGGCTCAGAAAGTATTATTCAAATTTACTTAATGGGAGGAAATTATTATGACAGAAAAGACTATTCTTTTAGTTTGCGGCGGCGGTGCTTCCAGCGGATTCATGGCCCAAAACATTCGTAAGGCCGCTAAAAAAAGAAATATCGAACTAAATGTAATCGCCAGAAGTGAGTCCGAGGTAGAAGATTTTCTGAATGAAATGCATGTTTTGCTCATTGGTCCGCACTTAAAATATATGGAAGAGGATTTACAAGCGAAGATTAAACCTTATAACATTCCGGGTGCGGTGATCCCGCAAACAATTTATGGTCTTCTGGATGGAAACAAAGGCCTGGACCTTATTTTGGAACTTCTTGGCGAAAAATAGAACGGAGGTTATTAAATGAACACGTTTATTAATTGGATGAACCAAAACTTTACGCCAAAAATGAATAAAATAACGAGAAATGTATGGGTTTCATCGATTCAGGAAGCCATTATGGCAACTTTGCCGCTAATTCTTGTAGGATCGCTGATTACATTGATTTCAATTTTGAATAATTATTTTTCAAATATGCCTAATTTTTCACCCATTACTACCTTTTCATTTGGCCTTATTAGTATATATATTGCACTATTAGTTCCTTATTTCATAATGGAAAAAAAGAAAAAGAATGATAGAAAAATAATCTCAGGATTAACAGGTGTTTCCTTATTTCTAATGCTACTTGTCCCAAAGCTCACAGACGACGGCGGCATCACCTTCACGTTAGAACGTTTCGGCGGCAACGGCATGTTTGTTGCTTTAATTGTTGGCCTTTTGGTTGGAGCAT
>NZ_JBALSN010000060.1:51300-51543 GCF_036966985.1 Neobacillus drentensis
AAAGGATCAAGTTCGCTTCCGGATTTTATTATTATCTGGTTTGACACGATTATTCCAATCACCATTCTCCTGCTGTTTGGATGGTTGTTTACCTTCCAATTGAATGTTGATTTGTATGATTTAATCTTAAAAGCTTTTGAACCGGTTACCGTGATTGCCCAAAGTTTTACCGGATTTGTATTCATCAGTTTTCTTGGTGTTTTCTTCTATTCTTTTGGAATCAGTGCCTGGATTCTGTATCCG
>NZ_JBALSN010000061.1:0-7921 GCF_036966985.1 Neobacillus drentensis
CTGCGGGGTCTCCCCTGCCCCGTACTCCCGCAGGAGTCTTCGTGCCTTCCGCTCCAATCAACAGAGTGTTTTCATAAAGACTTTAAACTCAATAAAAGTCGGTTATAAGGCTATAACAAAATAAAAAAATTGCCGAGAAGAATACTCTTTCTCGACAATCTGGCTGCAATAAAATGCAGCTTTACTTAATAAGACTATTTAAATGGTCAAAGAAGTTCGGATATGAAACGGAAATGGCTTCTGGGTTTTCCAGCTCTGCTTTTTCTTCACAAAGGAGTGCAGCTATGGCCAGCATCATTCCAATTCGATGGTCGCCATGACTTGAGACAGTTCCCCCACTTAATTTGGTTTTCCCATGAATGATCATTCCATCTTCAGTTGCTTCGATTCTGGCACCTAGTGTTTTAAGTTCATGAACAACTGTATCAATTCGATTTGTTTCTTTAACTTTTAATTCCTCGGCATCCTTGATAATTGTTGTACCTTCAGCCTGAGTGGCTAAAAGGGCAATTATTGGGATCTCATCAATTAATTTTGGAATTAAATCTCCTTCAATAACGGTACCTTTGAGACTGGAAGTCTTAATAATAAGATCTCCCATAGGTTCAAATGATGATTCCTCGTTTTGAACTATTTCTAAGTCAGCACCCATTTTTTTCATTACTTCGATAATTCCCGTTCTTGTTGGGTTTAGCCCGACATTTTTCAAGACAACTTCACTTTCAGGAATTATCGCACCTGCAACTAAAAAGAATGCTGCAGACGATATATCCCCAGGAACGTGGACTGTCGTTCCGGTTAGTTTTTGACCGCCATTGACGATAATCATTTGGTTATCCTTGTGGATTTCTCCGCCAAATTTAATGATCATTCTTTCTGTATGATCACGTGTTTCTTCCGGCTCAATAATCACACTTTGTCCTTCTGCTTGCAGCCCAGCAAGAATTAATGCAGATTTAACCTGTGCACTTGCAACCGGAAGTTGATAATTTACAGGTTTTAATTCACCGCCACGAATAGAAATGGGTGTGTAGGAACCGTTGTTACGACCGTCAATTCTTGCACCTAATTCCGATAATGGATTTGTTACCCTCGTCATTGGACGTTTCCCGATTGACTCATCACCAACAAGGGAGGAGAAAAATGGTCTTCCTGCTAATATTCCCATTAATAAACGAATCGTTGTTCCAGAGTTACCAACGTCCAATACTTCATTGGGTTCGGTTAACCCTTCAAATCCTTTTCCAATAATGCGTAGTTGACCATCAGATTCTTCGATGGTCACTCCAAGTTTTCGAAAGCATGAAATCGTGCTTAAGCAGTCTTCCCCAGGCAAGAAATTGGATACTGTGGTTTCGCCGTGCGCAATCGAACCAAACATAACTGACCGATGCGAAATTGATTTATCCCCAGGAATCGTTATTTCTCCGTTTAAGTGTGTTATGTTTGTCTTTAGTTTTAGAGACGTCATGAAAAATCACCTTTTTTATATATCATTTTAAGAACCAATAGATGTAGCAAAACTAGAATAGGAGCCGATACATCGTTCTGCTTTTTGCCGGTCCTCTTCTGTTTGAAAACTAATTACTAAGACACCATTTATATCTTCACGTGTTTCTAAAATTCTAATATTTGTGATACTAATCTCTTCCTTCGCTAAATAACCGGTGATCTCGGAAATCACCCCTGGGTAGTCCGGTACATCAACAAATAAATCATAAAATGCTGGAATCGCACCCTTATCTTTTTGAGGCAGGCCATCACGGAATTGTTTTGCTTGGTGAAAATAGTCATATATTGCCGAACTGTTTTCATCTTCAAGCAGCGTTTTGACATCATTCATCTCTTCTTGCCACTGATTGAGCAGATCAATTAATATCGCACGATTGTGGAGGAGAATATCCTTCCACATCTTCGGACTGCTAGAGGCAATCCGGGTAATATCTCTAAACCCGCCTGCTGCAAGACGTGGAATTAAACTCTCTGCTTCTGCTAACTTTTCAGTTTGGCGAACAATCGAGGCAGCAATGATATGAGGAAAATGACTGACAATCCCGGTAAGATAATCATGATTTTCTGGTGTGATGGTTAAAAACTTGGCTTTGGTCCCAACTAACCATAATTTTATTTGTTCAACCTTTGAATCTTCTATATGCTCCTGCGGTGTTAACAGGTAAAATGCATTTTCAAATAATATTTCTTTTGCAGCAGAAACACCACTTTTATGTGATCCCGCCATTGGATGCCCGCCGATAAACGTAATTCCTCGCTCTTTTAGGCTTTTGGCACCTCCAACAATCTTGCTTTTTGTACTGCCTGTATCTGTTACGATTACCTCTGGATGGAGAGGGAGACCCGCAAGGAACTGGATAATTTCCTCTGTTTCGTTTACAGGTGCAGAAATAATAATTAAATTAGCATCAATTGCACCACTTTGGATATCTTCAGCTATTTCATCAATGACTCCCAGCATTTTTGCTAGTCTTGCCTGTTCACTATTAATATCAAATCCTACAATCGTTGCATCCCCATGTTCCTTTTTTATACAAAGGGCAAGAGAACCTCCAATTAAGCCTAAGCCTATAACAAAAACACGGCCTTTCAATGATAACTCCCCCTAAAAACAAAGCAGAACTGTTTTACTTTTGTGATAAAAATTCTCCTAAAGCATTGAGAACACCCTCATTTTGTTCAGATGATCCCACTGTAATTCTAACCCCAGTAGGAAAACCAAGAGCTTTCCCGGAACGAACAATATAGCCTCTTTGCATTAGATTTTCGAATACCAAATCTCCATCTGTTTTACAATCAATTAAAATAAAATTTGTTTGCGATGGGTAATAATCGAGTTCATACTTCCTACAGAATTCATAGAACTGTTCAAGTCCCTGCCTATTTTTTTCTTTGCAGTTGTTTATAAATTCCTGATCTTTTATGGCTGCAGACGCTGCTAATAACCCTAAAGAATTAACATTAAATGGTTCCCTAGCTGGTTCAAGTGCTTTAATGATTGTCCGATTGGCAACTCCATAGCCAATTCTTAAGGCAGCGAGGCCATATATTTTTGAAAAAGTCCTTAGGACAATTAAATTTTCATACTTTTGAGCTAATTTGATGGAATCATAGTAATCTTCCGCAACAACATATTCATAATAAGCTTCATCTAGCACAATCAGAATATCAGCAGGAACTTTTTCAAGAAAAGTGTTTAATTTAGATTCTGGTATATAGGTACCGGTAGGATTATTAGGACTGCATAGCCAAATGACATTGGTCTGATCATCAATGGCTGCCAACATGGCATCTAAATCATGGTTTCCGTTTACAAGCGGGATTTCCTTACAAACCGCACCTTCAATCACTGCGTTATGCTTATATTGTGAAAAGCTAGGTGTAGCCATAATTGTATTAGCATTCGGATGTAACAGTGCCCTTGAAATGATTTGAATTAAGTTATCTGAGCCATTTCCAAAGATTAATTCCTCTTCGTCAACCTGTAAAAAGGCTGAAAGTGTCTCTCGTAAAGTAGTTGCATAACCATCTGGGTAGATTGCCAAACTTGTTTGATTTGATTGAAGTGCATCCAAGGCCTGAGATGAGCATCCAAAAGGATTTTCATTTGATGCTAGCTTCACTATCTTGTCAAGTTTATATTGCCTTTTCACTGCTTCGATCGATTTCCCTGGTTGATAAGGAGTCAGTTGTAATAACTGCTCTTTCCATCTCATATTTACTCACTCCGTTCGTAATAAGTTATTCTATTACAGCTTTACTGTTTTTACCTATTTTGCTAGACTGCTGCCAAGGTCGGGCCTCAGAACAGTTGCACCTTTTAAGTATACATGAATAATTTCTTCTTGTGGTTTGTTTGTATTCACATGCATCATGACCCGGACACACTTCTTTAACGAATTGGGTACAGGAATTTCCTGCATACACATCACAGGGACATACGTCCACCCCTCAAATTTACGAAGTGCCTTTGCAGGGAATGCTGCATTAACATCGTCGGTTGTTGAAATGAAAATAGATCCAACTTGATCTGGTTGAATATGATTTTCTTCAATTAACCTTACAAAAAGTTCTTCGGTTGCAGAGATGATTTCCTCCTCGGAATTCTGGTCAATCGTAATTGCTCCTCTTACCCCTCTAATCAAAAAAAGACCCCCTTATTAATAACTGTTTAATTGTTCGTATAGTATTGTTTCCGATATTTCCTTAACTGTCGGTTGACCCAATTGTTCAAGTAGAACAAAGCGAATCTCATCCCTAACCGACTTTTTATCCTGCTTCATTTTGTTGATTAATTTTTCATGGGATAGATTTCCCGGGATGTTTGATTCATAACCCAGTCTTTCAATCCAGTTAGTAAATTCTTCAGTATCGAAAGTCAGTCCTAGTAATTGGTTACTAAGCTTTAGGGCATAAATCATTCCTATCATCACTGCTTCCCCGTGCGTAAAGTTCCCATAACCCATCTCCGATTCAATGGCATGCCCTAGCGTGTGGCCAAAATTCAAGTAAGCCCTGATCCCCGTTTCTCTTTCATCTTGACCAACAATTTTACCCTTTACCCTTATACCCTTTATTAAAGATTCAGATAACATCTCTAATGATAAGGTTTGAAGGTCTTGCACATTATCTTTTAACCAATTATAGAAATCGATATCATCAATAAGTGCATGTTTAATAACCTCTGCAAAACCAGAACGAATTTCATGAACTGGTAGTGTTTTAAGGAATGCTAAATCATAAAAAACTGCTTCTGGCTGATGGAAAGCTCCAATCATATTTTTTCCGAGCGGATGATTAATGGCTACCTTCCCGCCAACGGCACTATCATGAGCTAATATAGTAGTTGGCACCTGTATAAATGGAATGCCCCTCATAAAGGATGCTGCAACAAATCCTGACAAATCTCCAACAGCCCCCCCTCCAAAGGAGAGAATGACAGATTTCCGGTCTAGTTTGTTTTCAAGCGCTGTTGAAAGCGCGGCATAAAAAACTTCAAATGTTTTTGCTTTTTCCCCACTAGGAGCAGTAAAAATTACAGGGTTTAACGATTTCAACTCAAACAATAATTTTTCCAGATGAAGCTCTGCAACCGTTTCATCGGTAATAATTAATATTCTAGATAGACCGTCAAAATGGTTCGCCAAAAAAGGGCCAATTTCTTTCCTTACCCCTTCTCCCACATAGACATCATAGTTTTTTGAATCTGTATGGATTTGAATGGTTTCCATTAAAATTCCCTCGCATATTCCCGCTGTCTTTTAATTTCCTCTGCAAAAGTCTCAAACCGGTCACTATAAAATTGTTCAACCAAAGCATTGGCAAGTTCCCAAGCAACCGCATGTTCTGCAACAACAGCTGCAGCAGGTACTGCACAACTGTCTGAACGCTCGACACTTGCTGCAAACGGCTCTTTTGTATCAATATCAACGCTCATTAAAGGTTTATATAATGTCGGGATAGGTTTCATTACCCCTCTGACCACAACCGGCATGCCTGTTGTCATACCACCTTCAAATCCACCAAGACGATTAGACTTCCGGTAATAACCTTTTTCTTGGTCCCATGCAATTTCATCATGAACTTCACTTCCAGGTTTCCTTGCAGCTTCAAAGCCAATGCCAATTTCTACTCCTTTAAAGGCATTAATACTCATAATAGCGGCTGCTAATTTCCCATCCAATTTCCGATCATAATGAACATAACTTCCTACACCTGCTGGCATCCCCGTAGCGATTACTTCTACAACTCCGCCAATCGAATCCCCATTTTTCTTTGCTTCATCAATCGCAGCCATCATATCACTTTCTACGTTAGAGTCTGCACAACGAACAGGGGAGTTTTCTGTCTTTTCTTTCAATTCATTAAATGAAATGGAGCGATCAATATTAGCTTTGATTCCACCTATTTCAACTACATGGGAAACAATTTCAACACCCACCAATGATAAAAGCTTTTTGGCTACGGAACCTGCTGCAACTCTGACGGTTGTCTCACGTGCAGAAGAACGTTCAAGGACATTCCTCATATCTCTGTGTCCATATTTAATGGCACCATTTAAATCGGCATGACCCGGACGAGCACGCGTTACCTTCCGTTTTACCTCATCTTCTTGTCCTTCTTCAAGCGGTTCTGCCCCCATAATCTTTGTCCAATGCTTCCAGTCATTGTTTTGAACTACTAATGCAACGGGTGAGCCGAGAGTATACCCATGACGTACACCAGAAACAATTTGGGCTGTATCCTTTTCAATTTGCATTCTTCTTCCACGTCCATAACCTTTCTGACGTCTGGATAATTCCTCATTTATATCTTCCAATAATAATGGCATACCTGCAGGGAGGCCTTCTATAATCGTTGTTAATTGCGGCCCATGGGATTCTCCTGCTGTTAAATATCTCATTCCCATATTACTTTCCCCCTTCAACTCATTAAAGAATTTTGTATCAATATACCATATACTGCGCAATAAACATAGTATAACTATTCAGAAAAGAGAGAATTAATTTCTCATATAAAAAAAGGCATTTGTATAATTTCTTATACAAATGCCTCTCTTTCATTTCAATTAGTAGATCCATTCGTTTACTAGTTTATTGTACTCTACTACACCAGAATCTTTAAAGAATAAGCCAATTTCACGCTCAGCACTTACAGGTGAATCAGACCCATGGATAACATTTTTTCC
The DNA here is from genome assembly GCF_036966985.1 of Neobacillus drentensis. Taxonomy (GTDB): domain Bacteria; phylum Bacillota; class Bacilli; order Bacillales; family Cytobacillaceae; genus Neobacillus; species Neobacillus drentensis_E. The sequence goes on from NZ_JBALSN010000061.1 coordinate 6,701, forward strand.
AACTGTTAATCCAAAATCACCGCGAATTGTTCCAGGAGCAGCATCCTTTGGATTAGTAGAACCCATCATTTGGCGAGCAGTAGCAATCACATTCTCACCTTGCCAAACCATTGCAAAAACTGGTCCTGAAGTAATAAAATCTACTAATTCTCCGAAGAATGGACGCTCTTTATGTTCACCATAATGCTCTTCGGCTAGTTCATTAGGAATGCTCATTAACTTAGCCCCTACTAGTTGAAAGCCCTTTCTTTCAAAACGTGAAACGATTTCACCAATTAGGTTACGTTGTACACCATCAGGTTTTACCATTAAAAATGTTTTTTCCATGAATTCCACTCCTAAAAAAAATTATTATGTATATTGAATGTTTTTAAGAAAACAATCCATGAAAAATATTATCATTTTTTCGAAAATTTAACAAGTTGATTTAAAATTTTCGTTTTCCAATGAATCTTGCTAAGTCATGAAGGGTTTTTTTTGTTCTATTTGCAGGTAACCCTTCTAATTCTGCCAAAGCTTTTTTAAGGTAAAGATCACTAAGTGCAATTGATTTTTCAATTGCATCTGAGTTTTTAATAATGGTGATGATTTTCTTAATCTCTGAAGGAGACATGGATTCATGTACCTTTTCAATTTCTGCACGTATTCCAGCCTTTTCCATTGCATATAATGCAGGTGCAGTAATATTTCCTTGCAGCAGGTCTCCGCCGGCCGGTTTTCCTAGTTCCTTCTCAGTAGACGTAAAATCTAAAATATCGTCGATAATTTGATAAGACATACCGACGTAGTAACCAAAACGGTATAGTTTTTTATGAACGGATTCTTCTACATCAGCTGCAATTGCTCCTAATTGACAACTTACAGCAATTAATAGAGCAGTCTTTCTCTTAATTCTACGAAGATAATCTCGGAGATTTTGATTAAAACGATATTTATCTTTTATCTGCTGAATTTCTCCTAGTGAAACTTCAACAATGGTATTAGATAATATTTTATGAGCAATTGGATTTCTAATGTTCGTCATTAATTCTATCGCTAGAGCAAAAACAAAGTCACCTGTATACATAGCAATTTTGTTATCCCATTTAGATTTCACGGTTGGCTGCCCACGACGAAGATCCGCATCATCAATCACATCATCATGGACAAGTGATGCCATATGAATTAATTCAAGCGCAACAGCAACATATTTAATTTTATTAATATCATAGTCACCAAACA
>NZ_JBALSN010000062.1:0-742 GCF_036966985.1 Neobacillus drentensis
CGTAATCAAATCATTAAATGTCAATTCACCCTTTCTGAAAAAATTTTGAAAATTGTATTGATTCCTATTTTTTTCGATCGTATAATAACCATATGTTCTTTATGTGAACTTGATGTTCGTAATATGAACATTATGATGAACATGGTCTTCATGGAATAGAGGCTATGGAGATTATGTCGCATTTTGCCTTAAAAAGTATGGTGGGAGGGATTTCAATTAGCCAGGAAAACAAGTTAGGAACACGGACAGAAGCTGACCACTTCGGCAAAATTAATATTCCTCAATCCGCATTATACGGAATCCAAACCATGAGAACGGTACAAAATCTTTCTTTTTCGGGCCAGCCATTAAAAAATTATCCCGAANNGTTTTCGATGATTCTATTGGAATCGCTATTTTAAAGGCTTGTGATCAATTAATACAAGGGAATTACCAGGACCAGTTCATTGTCGATATTCTGCATGGCGGCGGCGGCATTGGTACCAATATGAATGTGAATGAAGTATTAGCCAATTTAGCGAATCAAAATTTGGGAGGTTCTACAGGCACATACATGCCTGTTCATCCTGTAGACCATGTAAATGCTTCCCAATCCACTTCGGATGTATGCCATACAGCTATCCGTCTGGCGATTGTCCGTTGTTTTGATCGATTGGACCGACATTTGATCAAGATGCAAGATGCCCTTGAGAAAAAATCACAAGAGTTTATGGGTGTTACGACAATCTCCAGGACCTGTTTA
>NZ_JBALSN010000062.1:756-13665 GCF_036966985.1 Neobacillus drentensis
AGCAATCCTTTCGTTACAGACCGTTAACCTTGGTGGGACGGTTATTGGAAATGGCGTTGGGGCACCTGAAAAATATAAAGCAGTGATCATGAAGAAGCTCCGTGAAGTATCGAATATGAATGTGACCTTACGTGATAATTTATTTGATGCTGCACAAAACATCGATGACTTAGCACATGTGTCAAATCAATTGAGCTTATTAGCAACATCACTCATCAAAGTGGCGAAGGATTTAAGATTACTTTCATCAGGGCCCGAAGCCGGGTTTTCTGAAATTACATTGCCATCCGTTCAGGCAGGTTCTTCTTTTTTTCCAGGAAAAGTGAATCCGGTTATCCCTGAAACAATGATACAAAGCTGTTTTCAAGTCCTTGGGTGTGACCGGGCAGTTCAAGCTGCATTGGAACATGGTGAACTTGACTTAAATGTATTTGAAGGTTTAGCAGGTGCCAATATCTTAAATGGATTACACATGCTGACGAACTCTGCTCATTCCTTTACAGAACAATGCTTAAAGGATATAGCGCCGAATGAAGAAAGATGTGAATCACTATCAAACACCTTGATTCCGATTGTCGTGGAATTGAAGGAGCGATTGGGTTATTCGGCCGTTTCAAAATTAATGAAAGAACATGATCGTGAATCTATCAAAAACTTACTAGAATAATGGAGGTATGGATCGTGACCCTAGAAACCAAGCATTTTGAAGGCATTAAACAGCCCAAATTACAGTGGGCTCATGAATGGCTTAATACAACGAAAAGTCTCTATATCAATGGCGAATGGATAAGCAATTCTGGAGATAAAGTAATCGATTCTATCAATCCAGCGAATGGAGAAGTTATCGGGAATTTCCATTGTGCGGAAGAGCTGGATGTAGATGCGGCTATCCAATCAGCAAGGATTGCTTTTACACAGGGTCCATGGAAAGAGATGAGCCGAAAGGATAGAGGAAAGGCTTTAAGGAAAATTAGCGCACTTATCCATGAACATCATGCGGAGCTTTCCACATTAGAAGCTCTTGATAACGGAAAATTATATAAAGAAGCGTACAACGATGATGTGCAAGAAGCAGCAGACTTATTCGAATATTACGCAGGCTGGACAGATAAATATTACGGCGAAAACAATCCAGTAGAAGGCAATTTCTTAAGTGTCACAACAAGGGACCCGATCGGTGTATGTGGCCAAATTGTGCCATTTAACTTTCCGATTCAGATGGCTGTTTTAAAACTCGCACCTGCATTAGCGATGGGGAACACGGTCATTTTAAAGCCAGCTGATAAAACTTCTTTTTCCGCTATTCGATTATTCGAAATCATTGACGAAGCTGGAGTATTGCCAAAGGGTGTTATTAACCTAGTCCTTGGTGATGGTACGGTTGGCTCTTATATTAGTCGTCATATGGACATTGATAAACTATCATTCACAGGCAGTACACATGTCGGAAAACAATTAATCCGAGACTCAGCTGATAGCAATTTAAAACCAGTCACATTAGAACTGGGCGGTAAGTCACCGAACATTATTTTTAGCGATTTCTCAAATTTAGATGCCGCAATTGAGCGTTCTTTTTACGGATTATTTACCCATAAGGGTGAAAAATGTTCAGCACCGACCCGGTTATTTGCGCAACGTGAAATCTATGATGAAGTGGTCGAGAAAATAGCGGAGTACGCGAAAAATTATAAGTGCGGTGATCCGTTTGATCCTGCCAGTGATCAAGGGGCACAGGTATCCAAGCAGCATATGGAATCCATCTTAAATTACATTGAGAGCGGTAAAAATCAAGGTGCACGCATCGTCGCCGGTGGAAAACGGGACACAACGGGTGACAATGCGAAAGGCTATTTTGTCGAACCGACTATTTTTGCCGATGTGGATAATAACATGAAAATTGCACAGGAAGAGATTTTTGGGCCTGTTCTATGCATCATCCCATTTGATACAGAAGAAGAAGTAATCAAGATGGCCAACGATACGATTTATGGTCTTGGAGCAGGGCTTTGGACCGGTGATACTTCCCGTGCTCATCGGGTAGCCAATCAGCTTGAGGCGGGTATGGTCTTCGTCAATCGATATGGATGCTATGATTTTGCCAGTCCATTTGGAGGATTAAAGCAAAGCGGCTGGGGCAAAGAGTATGCGATTCATTCATTACAAGCATTTACAAAATCAAAAGCCATTTGGTTTGCATATTAAAAAATTACTAAAAAGAGGGAAAAGAGGGAAAAGACAATGAACATGAACGCAGCAGTAATGACTGAAATCGGCGAACCTTTATCGATTCAACAAGTAGAACTTAGTGAGCCAAAAGCGAATGAAGTGCTAGTGAAAATTAAAGCAACAGGTGTATGCCACAGTGATTTAAACTCTTTAAATGATCCGACTACGCCGACACCAACGATTCTTGGCCATGAGGGAGCGGGAATTGTTGAAGCCGTTGGGGCAAATGTGACGAACGTCAAAATAGGCGATAAAGTAGCTTTAAGCTGGGTTCCATATTGCGGGACATGTGAGTTTTGTGTGACCGGGGAGGTTCACTTATGCGAATCTGCATTTGGTCCAATGTTTGAAGGAACGCTGTTAGATGGTACTACCAGATTGAGTCAAAATGGAGAAAAAGTCTATCACAATTCTTTATTATCCACTTTTGCAGAGTATGCCGTTGTTCCGGAAATGTCCTGTATAAAGCTGCCAGATGAAATGCCTTTGGCACAAGCGTCCTTGATTGGATGCGGAGTAGCAACAGGCTATGGGGCAGCAGTGAATGCGGCAGGTGTTACACCTGGCTCTACCGTAGCGATCTTCGGCATTGGCGGAGTGGGCGTAAATGCGATTCAAGGAGCGCGTATCGCTGGTGCTTCTAAAATTATTGCTTGTGACGTAAAACCTGCTAATTTGGAAATTGCCAAACAGTTTGGCGCAACCCATACAATCAATTCAGCTGAAGTGGATGTAGAAGCAGCACTAAAAGAACTGACAAATGGTGTAGGTGTTCATTATGCGATTGATTGTTCAGGTCATACAGTTGCCACTGAAAGTGCATGGAAGAGTACTAGAAAAGGTGGAACTGTCGTCGTCGTGGGCGCATTTAATCCTGAAAAAACGTTAAATATTCCAGCTGGAGGATTCCATCGAGTTGGAAAAGTATTGAAAGGAAGCTTTTACGGTAATGCGAAGCCATTCCGTGATTTCCCCATCATTGCTCAAATGTATTTAGATGGAAAGTTCAAATTAGACGAGCTCGTGTTGGATAGGATTGCATTAGAAGATATTAATCAAGCATTTGATTCTTTCCATGATTGCAATTGTGTAAATGTAGGAAGAGCAGTTATCGAATTTAACGATTAATTATTATAAAAAGCCACTCAAATGGAGGGTGTTAAAATTGAGGATTGTCAATTTAAACACCCTTTTTTTGGTGTAGCTATTACAGAAATATTCAAAAGAGAAGTTCATGCAAGAGCGAAGTCAATTTTATTTGTTACTCAGTTAATAGGGTCGGCTCTCACTTTATACTTTACTGGTTTAAAAGCAGATACTTGGGGCTGGCGCGTTATGTTTTATAATATTGGAGGCGTTGGTCTTGTTGTAACTCTATTATTAGCTAAATATTACAAACCGCCAAAAGTGCTACAAACAGTACAAGATTGTAATAACATTCCCAAAATACTAATGAAGAGGATTTTAATGTAAAATCAAAAAACATTATGGTAACCNNATTCAGCACTATACTAATATGCACCAGTCCAAAAAAATTTGATAGTATGGAGAGCAACTATTATGGAATTAAGACATCTGAAAACTTTCAAATTCGCAGCAGAGTACTTAAATTTTACAAAGGCTGCGCAAAAGTTAAACTTTACTCAACCTGCTGTAACTGTACAAATTCAGACGCTCGAACAAGAATTGAATCAGGAGCTATTTATACGGATTGGAAAGAAGAACTTTTTGACACCTGCAGGTGAAATCCTTAAAACATATACGGATCAGCTTTTTTCCATAGTAGAGGAGATTGAATCATCATTCACCGAACTTTCAAATTCGTATGGCAATGTAACGATTGCAGCTGGTGAAAGCTATTGTGCGAATTATTTTCCTTATGTCATATCTGAGTACCTGAAGCTATATCCCCATGTACAGATTAAGTTGATTTCCTGTAAAAGGGATGAAATTATAAAAGGGATAGAATCAAACAAATACGATATAGGGATTATTTCGGGCGAGCTAAGTAAAAATGGAATGACAAACATCGTGATTGCAGAGGACGACATGGTTCTAGTGGTTTCTAAAGATTTATATGCTAAATACCCTGAAGACCAATTACTGACGAAATTTCCTTTAATTAAATATCAAGTGACGGATATTTTGAAACGATGATGAGTAAATATTTGAGACAATCGAAACTCTCATCACAAAACGTAATAGAAATTGGAAGTTTAGAAGGAATCAAAAAGGCCGTATTAAATAATATCGGGGTAGGGTTGGGAATCAGTGTCTGCATAAAAAAGGAAATTAGCAATGGTGATTTAGTCCCGATCCTAGTTACTGAGAACAAGGTAAAAGTAAAAACCTCTATCATTACGTTGAAGGAAAAAGAAAACGTAGTAACAATTCAATCTTTTATTAATGTAATCCAAAAAATTTGGAATAGCATTTCTACTATGGAGTAACAAAGCCGAACGATATTCTTTTAGTAGTGATATTACACCGTTATTAGTGGGGAGGTAACGTTATGACAGGTGGAACAGGTTCTGGTGCAATAACTTAAGAGCAATTGCAATGAATCTCTTACTCTTGGACATACGGATAATATTACTCTAAAAAAGAGGCATGGTCAGGGTGGAAAATTCAGAATTTTAAGAAAAATACGGTTGATCCTATTAAGCAAGATCTTCCAACAGATGTTGATAGAGAAATCACAACTTCTGTTGAGAGTATTCCTTATTTTAAGATCGACAAGTTACATAAGGAAGGCATTACCGGAGAAGGCGTAAAAGTAGCTGTTCTTGATACTGGGATTGACTATAATCACCCTGATTTAAAGGATGCATACAAAGGTGGTTAGGGCCGTTAATTTCGCCAGTCACATCAAGATAGAATTCTTACTGGAGAGTTATTTGAATGGAGAGTAAAGGGATGGATACTTTATTAAAACAGGTAACAAAAGAGATAGAGGAAAAGAGAAATGAATTATTTGATATTAATAAGCGGTATGGATTTCTTCATTCCAAAACCATTCAATGTAGTCAAGAGTTAGACAATTTATTAAATCAGTTATTCAAAATAAGGCATGATGGGGTGTGGTATTAAGCCATCCTATATACAAAATTTTTCATTTGCAAAGGCTGTTTGTCTGTTAATACCTATAACATGGTCTACTGCAGCAATCAGTGAACTCCATGTATGCTAAAATTATCCGACTATCAAAAAAACAAAGAATAGTCAAAATTCAGATAAAATATATCATTAAGTATTAACTTAGTTTGTTCTAATATTAAATTAGCTGGAAATTTGCAACATAACACATATTTTGATTATTAAGGGGGTTTATGGGGTTTCATGAGATTACTAATAAGAGAGAGGGAAAGTGTATGAAGAAAAGGGGAAATTTAAAAGTTTATAAAAAAACAATTAGTTGTTTTTTATCATTATTAATGTTTACACAAGTATTTGCTTTTAATATTTCTTTTCTAGGTAAAAATGTTGTTTCTACAGCTTAAGTTAAACTAAAGATTAATTAAAAGCAATTGAGAAGAAATGGATTAAACCTAGAGGAGGTAAATCATGTCACTGTCAAAGATAATTAAAAACTTAGCAATTGTGGTAGCTTCTGCACAGATGATTAGCATTACAATTCCAGCATTTTCAGGAACTGCAGATGCTGCAGATGCTGCAGCTTATGATGGAATAATAGCATCAAATCAAATGAAAGTTGAGGTAGACAAGAATTTTCCAAGAGTAATAAAGTATGAGTTAAACAGCAAAGTATTAAATGGCTCAGAAGATGTATTAAACACAATAAGAATTAACGGAACAGACTATGTACCGAAAGTAACCTACACAGAAGCAGCAGATAATAAAGCTGACTATGTTCTAACCGTTGATGAGTTAAATGTAGTAATATTTCTATCCATAACAGTAAAAGAGAATACACTTGATTTTGAAGTAACAAAAGTGGAGGGAAATGGTACAAAGAGAATACACACCATTGAAATTCCAAACCATAGCTTGGCATCGGTAAGAAGTACAGAAGCGGGCGCAGAATTTGCCGGTTCCAGAATGGAAAACGCTGTTTATAAAAAAGGTGATGTGTATCAACCTGTATCAGGTACTCCTACGGTAGATAGTACACCAAAAAACTATATGTACGCGTTCATTAACAATGATGAATTGGCAGCAAGTGTTTGGTCAAATGCATTTGGTGATACAAATAAAGATGCAGACAATGACAACCACCGTATTGTTAAGCAGACTACAGAGAAAACGGGTTATTCTCGAACAGCTTTGTGGAGTGCTTCATGGGTATATCGTGGAAATGAAATGCCTGATGATATAACGGAGCCATTACCACACGCTAAAGTAGTGATCACAGAAGATGCAAATGGTGATGATCAAATGGACTGGCAGGATGCAGCTATTGCTTACCGTAATATTATGAACAATCCTGTTGGCAGCGACAGAATGTCCGAACTTGTTGTTCACCGTATACCAATGAACTTTGGTAGCCAGGCAACAAACCCATTCTTAAAGACATTAGATGAAACAAAAAGAATATATTTATCAACTGATGGGCTTGGACAGTTTGTGGAACTAAAGGGTTACCAAGCAGAAGGTCATGACTCGGCACATCCGGATTACGGCGGACATATAGGTGTACGTCAGGGCGGACAGAAGGATATGGATACACTTGTAAGAAAAGCACAGAGCTATAATGCTTTCATGGGTGTACATATTAGCGGCACAGGTGCTCACCCGGAAGCAAAGGCTTTCGATGATCAATTGGTGAATTTAAATAAACCTGGTTGGGACTGGATTGACCAATCCTATGACTTTGATGATCCAACCTACCGTAGAGAAGTTTATACTGGCAACCGAATGAAACGATTACAGATGTTAAAGGACGATGCACCAACACTTGACTTTATTTATGCTGATGCATGGTATGAACAGGGCTTTAATGGAAGAAGATTTGCAAGAGAAGTGAATTCTTTGGGATGGGCCCTTACTACTGAGTTTCCAAATGTATTAGAAGATGAAGCCGTTTGGAATCACTGGTCAGTTGATTATGATTACGGTGGAAAAAACATAAAGGGCTACAGCAGTGACATCGCAAGATTTATAAGAAATAACCAGAAGGATACTTGGATAGTTCGTCACCCAATCCTCGGCGGCACGGAGGCAACTGATGCTGAAGGATGGCAGGGTAGAGTAAATTATGATGAAATGATCGATGTTGTCTTCAAAACAAATCTACCAACCAAATATCTGCAAAGCTTCCCCATGACGAAGTACGATGTGAAAGACAATGTAGGGAGAGTTGAATTTAAAGGAAATGTTGTTGCGCAGAGAACAGATGATGGAAAAAGAACATTTACGAAAGATGGTAAAAAGCTTCTAGAAGAAGATGTAACAATTACGAAAGCTTCTGATGGCGGGAACATTTATGATAAGGTAACGTATTCAAACCTCAAATATTTGCTGCCATGGTCGCCAAATGCCGATAAGACAGATAGTGAATTGGCTAAAGTTGAAGAGAAATTGTACCACTACAATGAAGTTGGCGGATCATCGACTTGGGAGCTTCCAAATAGCTGGAACAATGTATCAACAGTTAAGTTATACACATTAACAGATACCGGTAAGAAAGATAAAAAAGTATTAAACGTAGTTGATGGCAAAATCACGATTGAAGCAGAACCAAAACAAGCTTACGTTGTATACAAAGGTGATGTTTCTGTAACTGCTGAAGATATGAAGTGGGGATTTGGAATGCCTACAAAGGATCCAAGCTTCAACAGCGGAACATTAGATCACTGGAAAGTAAAGAGCGGTGCTGCAACAGTAGAACGTAACAATCGTGGACAATATGAATTAGTAGTAAAAGAAAACAATGAAGAGACTTTATTAGAAACTAAATTATCAGGATTGAAGCCAGGAACATACTCAACTTCAATATATGTTCAGGTTGGCAATACACCAAACCGTACAAATGCTAGCGATCCAAACACTGCAGGAAATGCAAAACGTAAAACGACTTTTGGTGTTAAAAATTTCGGCGGAGCAAACATAACTAACTATACTGAAAGTTCACCGCTTAAAAACTATATCTCAGCTGACTCAAAGCACAGCACAAATATGCAGAGAATGAGAGTAGTATTTGATATAGCAGAAGGACAGGAAACTGCAAAATTATACTTGCAAGTAGCTCCAGGAACAGCGACTGTAACATTTGACGATGTACGCTCTGTACCTACAAAGAGAGTTGTTCCACAATCTTCAGATGTAGTATTAGCTGAAGATTTTGAAAATGTTGACCAAGGTTTGACTCCATTTGTTATAGCAGATGCTGACGGAGTAAGTGATCCACGTACTCATTTATCAGAATTACACGCTCCATACACTCAAAAAGGTTGGAATGGAAAAGCAGTTGATGACGTATTAAATGGCGAATGGTCCATTAAGTCCCATAAAACTGGTAGCGGTCTCATCATGAGAACATTACCGCAGACTTTAAGATTCGATAAAGGAACAACTTACGAAGTATCATTCAAATATGAAAGTCAGTTTGATAAGAAGGTTAATTTCGTTGTTGGTAACGGTACTAAGGAAGTGATGAATGTACCAATGCCACAGGCAACCGTTCCTACACAGTTCACTGTTAAATTTACAGCAAGTACGGAAGATTTCTGGATCGGAGCAAGAAATACGGCCGGAAGTTCAGCAGGAGACTTTATCCTTGATGATCTAGTGGTTAAGGAAGCAAAGGATGCTACAATTGAACCGCTGCCAATTGCACCTGTTGACTTATCTGCTATTCCTGTAGATGGTATCAAAGCAAGTGCAACTGGTTATCAAGAAGGTGATAACCCTGAAAATGTTCTTGATGGAAACACAGGTTCATTGTGGCACACAGCTTGGGATGGAAGCGATACATTACCACAATCCATTACTCTTGATTTAGGTAAAGCTTACAATGGAAACAGATTAGATGTAACTCCAAGACAGGAGACTAATAGTAGAGGAGAAGCAAGTGGTAATGGCTTCATTACAAAATATGACCTATATGTTAAGTATGCAGGTGCTGAAGACTTTACTAAAGTTGTTTCAAGTGGAACATGGGAAAGAACAGTTGCTACAAAACAAGTAGCAATTGATAGTTCAAAGCCAATAACTCATGTTAAGTTAACAGCGTTAGAAGGTATTAATGGTTGGGCGAGTGTAGCTGAGATGAGAGTTGCTCAAGAAGCTCCATCCATTACTGGACCAGATACCGTTGAGGTCAGCACATCAGTGGGAATGCACCCGGAAATGCCTTCAACAGTAAAGGCAACATTGAGCAATAACACAGAAATGGAATTGCCAGTTCAATGGCCAGCAATTGCCCCTTCAAAATATGCTGAAGAAGGATCATTTGAAGTAGTAGGACACATTAATGGCGTTGAAGCTGCAGCTATTATAGCTACTGTAACTGTAACGGCTAGTGAAGAAGTTGATATAGTAGATGCAAAAGTGATGAATGTTTACACTACAGTAGGAACTTCACCTGTTATGCCAGAAACTGCGAAGATGTTCACATCAAATGGTACAGTTATAAATGTACCTGTAACTTGGGATAAAATAGCTAAAGATAGCTATAAGAATGTTGGATCATTCAGCGTAAAGGGTAGGGTAACAGGAACTAAAATAAAAGCTCAGGCTATTGTTATAGTTACAGATCCAAGGGACTACAATCACTGAAATTCCTGTAGTAAAAGTAAGTACAGTAATTGGTAAAACACCAATACTCCAAGCATGCTTGAAGTAAAATTAAGTGATAATACAAAGACTTTTGTATCTGTTACATGGGACAGCATTTCTGATAATCAAATAAGCAAGGAAAATGTGTTTATTAAAAATGGTGCGATAGAAGGTACTGACAAGAAAGCTGTTGCAGAAATTACAGTAAAATGAGATCCAAAAATTGCGTTGAAGAAAACTGCAACCGCAAGCAGTCAGCAGAAGTAATGCAGTAGTTATGGGTTCAGCCATTCATTCAAACACTTGTTAAAGCTGGTTTCATTACGGGATACGAAGATGGTACATTCCGTGCAAATCATGAAATAACCAAAAGTGAATTTGTCGTTATTATTGTTCGTGCGCTGGGTCTTGAAGTAAATACAAAGTTAACAGAGGCGTTTGATGATGCAGATCAGATTCCAATATGGGCAAAACCATATGTGGTAACAGCTGCAGAAGCAGGTTTGATTAAAGGGAATGGGGATGGCAAATTTAATCCTAATGCCTACTTTCTCTCTTTCAATGCTAGATTACGTGAATAAAAATAGCCAGCGATTAAACTTGCTGGCTATTTTCATGTCATATAGTAGCTTTGAGGAAGGCTGTTGATGAGTTTGTATCGAAGAAAAATACTGTAAATGTGACAATACTTCCTAAGACAGGCTCCTTTGCAGATACTAATATGTTAGTTGGGCTTTGACTAATCATCAGCACTATAGGCATTGGTTTATTCAGAAGAAGAAAAACTATAATGAGATAATTCTTTATAAAGAGCATTTACATTTTTCGTAGATGCTCTTTAATATTAATATTATATGCCATTTTATACTATTATTAAAATGAGGTGGTAATTTTATGATAAATAGTAAAAATATGTCGAAAAAGTTTATTAGTAGCTTTATTTTATTTATAGTTATACCCTTTATTATCACTAGTGTTGTTATTAATAAGCTTTATGAAGGAGTTTTGGTTTCTCACTACAATGAAAAGACTCAGCAAAATATGGAACAGCTATCAATGGATATTGAGCTTGAGTTAAGGCGGATATCCCTCAATGTAGCAAAGGTTTCAAATGAAAATGAACTATTACTCCTTGTAAATAGTTGGTATGAGGAAAAGGATTCTGTTAAAAAGCTTGAAATTTCCACAAAGATAGAATCAAAGCTTGATTATTTATTTGCCTATCAAGGGATGATAAATTCAATAGTATTTTTTTCAAAGAAAATCAATAGTTATCGTAAAAATATTTTTTTGCTTTAAAGCAACATAATTGTAAATCCATAATTTCCATGGAAAATAAGCTATATTTTGCTGTTAAATAAATAAAAATGCCTCCATATAAAATGAAGGCATTTTTTAAAATTATCTTTTCAATAATACTATTCTACCAATCTCGGGTATTTTCAAGTAAAAGGTCAATTTCAACTTTTTTAACGATATGATTATTTTTCTCAGATGTTAGATTTGACGTTGCTTCTAGTAATTTGTCGATATCGATTAGTACAGTACCCATTTCTAACCTCCTGAATGTTAGTTTGTTATTGTTTGATAAATCATTCGACGATTTCATTGAAATAGTGGGGGTACTCCTTTAATTAATCTCAAAAAAAATAAAAATCCAGCCAATGCTATTTAGGCTGGATTTTTTTAGTCTATTAATAAGTCTCTATTTCTATCATGCGGTGTTTTTCATCGTTGTTCGTTCATCACCTTGATTGAAAAAGTACTTCATCATTGGTGGTGTTACAATGGTTGTCACTAGTACAACTACCACTAATACGGAAAAAAGTTCCTGGGTGATTAATTTAGTTTCTAAACCAATTGTGGCAATAATCAACGCAACCTCTCCGCGTGATACCATGGCAGCTCCAATTCCAAGTGAATTCTTCCAAGAAAAGCGCGCCATTTTTGCACCAGCAGCTGCACCAATTAACTTGGTTAAAATAGCAAGGATACTAAGGCCAAACATGAGCCCCAAATGTTGAGATACTCCATCAAAACTTACTGACAAACCAATCGAAGTGAAAAATACAGGCACAAAAATGGAATAACTGATGGTCTCCACTTTCTTAAATATTTTATGTTTATACTCTGTCTGACCAATAGCAACCCCAGCGATATAGGCACCAATAATCCCCGCAACACCTGTTAATTCCGCTGTATAGACGAATAGGAAACAGATAATTAATGCACCTGAGACAAGCGATTCTGTTACCTTTAATGGAGCAAATTTTTTTAATAGCCATGGAACAACCTTCCAAGCTACTAAAATAGCACACGAGAAAAAGAGGACCTTTTTAATAATCATCATACTTAAATTCACTTCGTCTCCAGCCATACTCATGAGGAAAGCTAACGCAATAATCACAAGGACATCATCAATGACAGCTGCACCTAAAATTGTTGTCCCTTCTTTAGATTGAATCTTATTTAACTCTTTAAGTGCTTGAACGGAAATACTTACACTAGTGGCGGATAGTAATAATCCTAAGAACAATGCTTCGATGGTTGTCATATTCAGCAAAACCCCTGACAGGTAACCTGCCAATAAAGGAACGATGATTCCGCTGATCCCCACAAAGGTTGATGCCTTCCATGTCCGTCTAAATTCATGGATATCAGTCTCCAGTCCTGCGATAAACATTAACATGATCACACCAATTTGACTTAGATCTGCTATGGTTTTCGTTTCTGAAATTAACCCCAAGACGGCTGGTCCGATAATAACCCCAATTAATAACTTTCCTAAAACTGATGGCTGGCCAAATTTGACACTAATATCTCCGGCAATCTTTGAGGCAAATAAAATAATTGCTAATTCTAAAATTAATTCCATCCAATCACTACTCCTTTTAAATAGGCTCTGTTAAACTAGCCTGTTGATTTCCGCTCCAGGCACTTCGCTTT
>NZ_JBALSN010000062.1:13742-14235 GCF_036966985.1 Neobacillus drentensis
TCAACAGGGTGCCAAATTATAAGATTAGCTTTAACATAGCCAAAAAATAAAAGGGTCTGTGTTTTAACAGACCCTTTTTGAATATGCAAAAAAGCCCGTCAACCAAGGGACATAGTAATCCCTTGGTGACAGGCTCCTCCAGATACAATAGATANNTTATATTAACATTCAATCCCACTTTTTCATTGTACTAATTACTTTTTCCTTAAGAACCATAATAAAGGTGGTTTCTCCTTTATTCACTTTTTGCTTATTCCATTCATTAAAGCTGGCAACCGTAATTAAGATTAGTCCAGCAATTAATAAATAGAACCACCACGGCATATTTCCCCAGTACGGTCTTGTTTGCAGGAATACGTTTAATAATAATACGCCAGCTCCTACAAAGAAATATGATTTAATTTGTAAGAACATTCCTGCCAGCAGCGACAACAAGGAAAGCGTCCCGACAATGATTGCATCATAAATTGTGTTGCTCGCCAAGCCATCCTGA
>NZ_JBALSN010000062.1:14287-17385 GCF_036966985.1 Neobacillus drentensis
AGTAGGACTCCCCATTGAACAGCTTTCGTTATCTCCGAATATCGCCCTTTTAAACAACGTCGAATGAAAATAATAAGAATAATAAAGGGAAGAACAATCACTTCCCGCTCCCATAATGGCGGAATATTAAGCTTAGCCATGATTGAATAATATGGTTGTAATAAATAGGCTCCGCCAAGTATGGTCATTAGGACAGATAACCTTTCTGGTACTCTTTTTCTTTGCAGTAAAAATGAAATTGCAATCAGCACGCCCGGTATTGCATTACTCCAGATGAATGGATCCTCGAACAAATACATTAGACCGAAAAACATGAATGAAACTAATGTAAAACCGTCTATTTTTATTTGCTGAATTTTCGGCCCATATTCAACAAGCTTTTTGTAAAGCAATTGTCCGATCATCGAAAGAACAATTCCTACCCCTCCAGTAACTAGCATTTTAGCAAGTTCACCTAAGTCACTCGAATAGGTGAATTCTACAGTTGCAATAAAGGCTAAAAATAAAGGAACTATTCCGAGAACATCCCATTGGATTTTATGCAAATAAAACACGGTTCCAAATGCATAAGCGAGTGTGACAAGATATGGCAGTAAATCAAATGGATAGGTAATCAACGTAAACACAATTCCAATTATTGAAAATGGGACTAAATAAAAAGCAGTCCTTTTTTTATATTCATCTTTTGCGAGGAAAGCAAACAACAGAAGTAGCGCACTAGTAAACACAAACTCATAGTTTCCAAAAGATTGATTGATTATTTGATCTAACACAGTTGTTACTATAAAGAATAAGGAAGTAAAACTGCCATACAGAAAGGCTTTAATTTTCCATTCTACCTTCATCAACTTTGTGCTAATTGCATAGACAAACAACGCCAAGATAAAGCTGTAAATGCAGTCTTTCTGAAATGCGAACCATGTGAATAATAGCGTCAGTGGATAAATGCTGTGTCCTACCCAACCAAATGCAAATGATAGGTTCAAATCATTTTTCCGGCAAAGATAGGAGATTAGCAGCATGATCACTGCACCGAAAGAGCCGATTAAGGAATTCATGGTATGACTTAAAGTAAATCTCAGCAAAATGGCTTGGATGATAGAAAAATACGAAATAAGTGCTGCGATACTGACTAAAAATGGGACCCACTTCGTACTGATCTTTTTATACAAATAATAATACATTCCGATTCCAACTAATAAAATAAGCGGTTGAACCCAAACATGGTTTATTTGATTAAACAATGCTTGGAGAATGGCCACAGAATAAAGTGCTTGGGATGTATACAAAGATATTTTATCCAACCTTTTTTCCCCTACTGCTCTCCAAACAAAACTTGATAATAATACAAGGATGGCCGCGATAGCAAAACTAACTCCATACCCAAATTCTTTAAGATAAAAAGAAAAGTTACTATTCATTTCTTCTCCAAAAGCAGCAATGGAAAGACCAAGTAAACTAGGTGCAATCCATACAGCGGCTTCTTTTAGGAAGATCCTTTCTTCCTTCTTATAAACCAAATAGGCAGCAACCATAAATAGGAATATGAGAACACCAAGCTCCCACCACAATAAAAACGAAATAGCAGTCATTATTGCAAGCACCATGATGGACAAACCAACATCTCTGGCGGCAGTCTGAATGATCTTTACGTATTTTGAAAGGTGCACAATTCCTAACACACTAAATAGGATAAAACCNNAGGTTTGCTTATCAATGCAATGAATTCATAAATGCTAGAGCCTGCAAAAACCGCGCTTAAATACGGAAATAACCTTCTTGAACCGTGATGAGACAAATAAACAAAGTTAACTGCAATGACGAAATAAGCAAGCATAAGCACAATTGATGGATTCCCTGCACGCAGGAGAATTCCTTCGAGACTAATATAAATAAATGCCATACCTGATATTACTGCACTAGTATATTGGAATGCATTATTTAATGAAAACTGGTTATTCAAAGCCTTTGGAACAAAGACCATTCCAAATCCAACCAGAGCATAAATTATCGCTCCAAAATAATCCAGGAAGCTGTGCTCAATTAACTGATAAGCACCATAAACAATCATTATACTGAAAATGAAATGATATTCTTTCCGCCCGCTTACATACATCATCGATAAATATATAATCGCTGTTAACAGCAAATTGAAGCTGTATACGACCTTGTTATCGAATAAAAACAGCATAAATAATGTAGACAGAACGAGATTCACCTGGACAAACGGGATAAACTCTTTCGTAAAAAGTTGGATTGATTTCTTATTCTTTAGCTGATGATAAACAAAAATAGTGATTGCATTGAAAATCATCATACCTAAGTAGAAGAAATCAATCTCCAGATGAAAACTAGCTAATAGAAAGGCCATACCTAGAGATTCCGACACAAAGGTGAACCAGACAAATAATCTTGATGCTAAGCTTTTCGCAAATAAATAGTAAACAATAACTGGCACCAAGCTACCCAGCATTCCGAGTAAATAACGCCCTTCTCCAGTAATTGATAAAAAGGATCCTAAAAGCCCAAACCATCCCAATGAAAGAATAAAAATTGGTAAAAACAAACTTCCCAGGACACTAAAAGCAAAAGCTGTTTTTTCTATTTTTAATACTTTTTTCGTTAAAAAGGCGATTCCATAAAATAATAAAGCTACGATTGCAATGGATCCACTTTTCATGAAACTTGTCATTGATTCCCAATTACTTGTTGCAACAAACAAACCTCCGATAAGCAAGAAGATTACTCCAATGTTTAGTAACCACGTAATATTCCTTTCACGAATCTCTTCTGGTGTTCGTGTCTTCTTCACTTTCGCAGGTTTTTTAGGTATTGGAGTATGGACTTGCCCAGCTTTTTCAAGTACAGAAGGTTTTGCCTCCATTTCGATTAAATCTAAATGGTATTGGTGATGTGCTCTTGCAACAGTGTCAACTATTGCTTCAGAAAGGTACCCCCCCTCACGTAATGTATATAATTCTTTTCTAAAAATTTTCCGTTGCTCTTCTCGTAGATTCGAATCCATAAAATCTCCCCACAATCATTACAAAATGGTAATTATACCAAAAATTTCTATATGGTGTAATTTTACACCATTT
>NZ_JBALSN010000063.1:0-17227 GCF_036966985.1 Neobacillus drentensis
TATTCTAAGAGGTACCAAAACAATGCAAATGCAATATCCATTTCCAGCTTTCATTTTCTTAAGACTAACTTTATAAAATATCCACCCCTTTCAAGTTAGTGCTCTATTATTAATGAAACCCATTTCATGAAATCGGTTTCATTAATAAGCAAAAAAAATTAAGTACACTTTTTAAATATACATAATTTTCTAAAAAACGATAAGTAAATAGTACATGCTGATTTTTAATGTGTCAATATCATTTATCCAACTTGCTTATGTCAGCGATTTTTTCGTAAAGTACTATTCCTAATTACAAGTTCAGGTTCGATCACGGTGACTTTTTTTACCTTTTCATTATTGATTAATTTATGCAGGACATTCACCGCATTTTTTCCAAGTTCTAGGCTCTTTTGTGAGACCGTGGTTAGTTCGGGAATGACTGTACTGGCAAGAATCGTATCATCAAAGCCTACGATAGCTATATCTTCAGGAATTTTCAAACCAGCCTCTACTGCTACTTTGACAGCCCCAACCGCTGTCACATCATTTACGCAAAATATGGCAGTGGGCCTTTTCTCTCTTTTTAATAGATCAGCCATCATCTTTTTTCCAGCATACATAGAAAAATCTCCATATAAAATCCATTCATTTGGTACTTTTAATCCATTTGCTTTCATCGTCTTTTTAAACGCTTTGACCTTTTGGGTAGTGGTTGATACAAAATTATATCCACCAAAAAACGCTATTTCATTATGACCAAAATCAATTAAATGCTGTGTCAGCATTTCCGCACCTTTGCCCTCATTTATGATTACCCGGTGTAAGGAGCTATCAGGAAGATTTCCATTGACCAATACGATTGGAATCTTTTTGGCGATATCTTCAACTTCCTTTGCCAGTTCTTGTGAGCAATTAGACAGGTTGATTCGTCCGCCCATAAAAATAATCCCATCGACTTGTTTTTCTCTAAAAATAGTTAGACTTTGAGATTCTAATTCAGGTTGGCCAGAAGTGTTACATAAGAAAAATGTGTATCCTTTACTATTCGCCTCATTTTCCACCCCCCAAAAAACTTCGGGGAAAAAGGGGTTGGTAATATCAGGAAGAATTACACCAATCATTTTTGTTTCCTTTTTTGTAAGGCTTCGGGCTAATGCATTAGGCTGAAATTGGTATTTATTAATCAGAGCCATGATTTTTTCTCGTGTACTTTCTTTTACAGGTGCTGTCCCATTTAAAACGCGAGAAACCGTCGATACCGATACTTCCGCCTCTTTTGCAATATCATATACTGTTACATTATGTTTCAATCGCTATCACCTATCTGAGCTTAATTGATTTTATGGGGATTAAACCTATTTTCATCATACTGGAAACTCTTATAGGAAAAAAGGATTTTAATAATTAGATCATCTTGATGAATGAAAAAAATGGTTGATTCTAATAGTCTATCAAAAAATATTATTATTCGAAGTTCTTATCATTCAAATAATAGGCAGATTCTACGAAATACAGTAAAGGCAATTTCCACCTCAGGAATAGTATAAAGTTCCTTTTATTCAATCAAGTCTGAACAAATATGAAGACCTCCAAATTGATAGATGGTATACTTGTTAGATACTACTACAGTAATGGTGATAAATGTGGTTTATTTATTGATTTTGATTTTCCTCATGGTTAGTATTATATTATTTTTCACTTTTAAAAGACTTTATATTAGAACTTCAACCATGGCTATGGTTATGGCAATTGGGATTGTTACCCAAGGTGTTCTATTAAACTATTTTGGACTCCAGTTCTTCCAACACATTTTCGGAAAAATCCTAAGCATTATTAACCTATCCCTTTGGTTTGCCTTTATTCTTTCTTTGATCATTGCCAGTCTGGATGGAAAATTTAAAGACATCCATTATTCCAATCGTATCAATCGTTTTGGGATTGGCACATGGGTTGCTGGCACATCTATCAGCGGCATCTTATTTTTTAAACAATTCTTCCAATGGGGCTTTATTTCGGTCATTATTGCTTTTATTAACATCGCCCTATGGATTATTTATGTTGGGGTCAGTGTAAAAACTTTTATAGAAATTTTTAGGACAAAATCATATCGGAATGTCCATGGAATTCTTCTTCTTACTACTGTTAGCACACAATCGAACGTCCTTTTACTTAACACTGTTTTCAAAGAATTTCCGGACATCTTTAACCTGTCCTTACTAATCATAGGATTTTGTTTTTATTTGGTTTGTGTTTTCTTTATTTTAATTAGATACATAAAAAATACTTGGTCAATTGAAATGGATTGGAACAATACGAACTGCATATTACATGGCGCTTTGTCTATTTCCGGAATTGCCTGTTTAGTCACAGGCATCATTAGTATTGATACCATAAGATGGATATGGAGAGCAGCCCTTCTAATTTTCATTGCGGTTGAGTCTATTGAAATTTACAGGCTTTTTAAACGGATTAAACACTTTGGCTTAAAAAAAGCGATCTTTATTTATGATGTTACGCAGTGGAGTAGAGTTTTTACTTTTGCCATGTTTTATACTTTTACATCCCTTATCCATACCCATTTATTTATTGGATCCTTCGTGATTGACACGATTTTAAATGAGGGTGTATGGGTGGTTATCATTCTTCTAATGTTTGAACTAATGCTTTGTGTTAGTGATCTCATAAAAGCTAATAAACAATTATCAAGACAAATTGGTAAAGAAAACGAAGTAAGCTCTCCATTTTAATTGGGGAGCTTTTTCATTTTAATATTTTTTTTGTTAGGTGCAGCGTTTGATTTTGGATTTTACGCCGCTAAAAACTACTTATCTCTCTTCCCATTGGTCTAGGATACTTTGAAAAACACCCTTTTTCAAATAAAGCTCAATCTCCATGCGGGTATCCAAACGCAACACTGTCTGGAACATGGTCCTTGAGCCATCCGGTTTAATGGCCTCCACCCTTACTTTTTGGAACGGACTGAGCGGCTCGTTCAATCCTATAATGGAATAAGTCTCTAGACCAGTCAGATTCATCGATTCATAGTTTTTTCCAGGCATGAATTGAAGGGGCACAATCCCCATCATGGCCAAGTTACTGCGGTGAATTCGTTCAAAACTTTCCGCGATGACTGCTTTGACGCCGAGGAGGTAGGTACCTTTAGCAGCCCAATCCCTTGCACTCCCCATTCCATAGTCTTTGCCGGCTATAATGATCAGTGGCGTATTTTCCTGTTGGTAGATCATGGATGCGGAATAGACATCCATTTCTTCCCCACTAGGTACATAGAGGGTTAAACCGCCTGTTTTCTCTACTAGTTTATTCTTTAGCCTTGGATGGGCAAAAGTCCCCCTGACAAGTACCTCATGATTTCCTCGGCGCGAACCGTAAGAATTGAAGTTGGCGGGTTCCACGTCTTGCTCAACAAGGTATTGTCCGGCTGTACTCTCATAAGGAATGTAGCCGACCGGCGAAATATGGTCTGTAGTAACGGAATCACCGAGCATTAACAAGACTCTTGCTTGGTGAATATCTCCTGGCTGGTATTCTTTGATCTCCGCTTTGAAGAAAGGAGATGCTTTAAAATATGTGGACCGATCATCCCACCTAAAAATCGGATGATCATCATATTCTAGACCCTGCCATTTCTCGTCGCCTACAAACACATTTTCATAGGCTTCTCGATATACATCGGATGAAATTGTAGAATCCACTAGGCTGGCAATTTCCTCGGAATTCGGCCAAATATCCTTCAAATAAACCTCTTTTCCCAATGCAGATCTGCCCAATGGCTCTCTCTCCAAATCAATATCCATGGTGCCTGCGATAGCAAAGGCGATAACTAAAGGAGGAGAGACCAAATAGTTTGCTTTTACTAAGGCGTGAATTCGTCCTTCAAAATTACGGTTTCCGCTTAATACAGCAGCAACCGTCAAATCAAGCTCCTGAATCGCATTTTCTACTTCTTCATCCAGTTTGCCGCTGTTGCCAACGCATACTGCACATCCGTAACCGGCATGATAAAATCCCAGCTTTTCCAAATATGGAAGTAATCCTGCTTTTTGCAAATATGCTGTAACCGCCTTTGATCCAGGTGCCAAAGAAGTCTGAATGGTTTTAGGTACGGTTAAGCCGTACTCCACCGCCTTCTTTGCCAAAAGCCCTGCACCTATCATATTGAAGGGGTTTGATGTATTCGTACAGCTAGTTATAGCAGCAATCACGATGGAGCCATCCTTCAATTGTGTACTCGGAGGATTCATTCCGTTCGAGCTTCGTGAAAGGGACTTGGGAAACGATTGTCTCACCGCAGAAATCGGCATTCTGTCTTGCGGTCGACTTGGACCCGAAACACTTGCTTCCACCGTCTGTAAATCAAACCTTATTAAGTCTGAGTAAGCTTTTCCATTCCCACTGGAATCGGGTATATGGAATAATCCTTGTTCTTTACAATATCGCTCCACAAGATCGACTTCCTCATCCTGTTTTCCCGTTATACGTAAAAATTTTAACGTCTCTTCATCAACCGGAAAGAAGCCGCAAGTTGCCCCATATTCTGGCGCCATATTGGAGATGGTCGCCCGATCAGGGAGGGAAAGACTCTTCAAGCCGGGACCAAAAAATTCGACGAATTTACCCACGACATTGTGCCTTCTTAGGAGCTCCGTTATCGTTAAGGCAACATCCGTCGCCGTAACTCCCTCGTTCAGCTGCCCAGTAATTTTGACCCCTACTACGTCGGGTACTGACATACTAACAGGGATACCTAGCATGGCTGCTTCTGCTTCGATTCCTCCAACCCCCCAACCCAACACTCCTAACGCATTTACCATTGTGGTATGGGAATCCGTACCGATTACCATTTCGGGATGAGCGATGCTCTCATCATTTTGATTCGTTAATTGTACAACTTTGGTCAAGCATTCCAAATTAACTTGATGGATGATGCCATTAGCCGGTGGGATGACGCGAAAGCCTGCGAAGGATTGCTGCGCCCATTTTAAAAACCGGTATCTTTCCTGATTTCGTTCATATTCTATATGAAGATTGTTTGAAAAAGCAGATGCCGATCCATAGTAATCAACTTGAACCGAATGATCGATAACCAAATCAACGGGAATAACGGGATTTACGTGACTTGGATCGATTCCTTCCTCCAACAATCGTTGACGAAGCGACACCAAGTCGACTAAAGCCGGAACACCCGATGCATCTTGCATAATAACTCGTGTGGGCACAAGCGGAATTTCAACCGATTCATTGGAGCCTCTTGAAGCTACCCGGATCAAACCCAGTTCTGTAAGCCCGAGTCTGCTTTGATTTCGCATGAGCGATTCAAGCAGAATTCTCGTCGTATATGGCAGGTCATCCACATTCACAATACCACTTTGTCCCAACGACTGCAGGCTGTTAATGGTAACCGATCCATTGGCAGTACTTAACATTTGCTGAAACACTCGTAATCCTCCATTTCTCCCTAACTATAACTTCACTTTTTGCTGAGCCTTTGGACTTACAGATAAGTCCGAACATTTGCCTGCTTTCAAAACAAAGCTGTCTACATATTTCGGAAGACTCTGCTGAATATCCTTTGCCGCCTCCAGTACGCTATTTAATGAAACACCGGTATGAATTCCCATTTCCTCAAATCCGTGAATCAAATCCTCAGAAGCTATATTGCCGCTCGCTCCGGGTGCATAAGGACAGCCTCCCAATCCGCCAGTGGAGCTGTCAAAATGAACAATGCCTTCCTCCCATCCGGCCACGGCATTGGCAAATGCCATGCCTCTTGTATTATGAAGATGAAGGGAAAAAGTGAAGTCCGGAAATCTCCTCATTAATTCACGAACATTGTTTTTAATTCGCAATGGATTTGCCATACCCGTTGTATCCGCAAGTGAAACTTCCTTAATTCCTAAGGAACGGTACCGTTCACATATCATCACAAGACGTTCAACTGGAATTTCACCTTCATAAGGGCATCCAAACGCAACAGAGATCGACCCCGATACCTTCATGCCGTTTTTTTCTGCTAGATCAATTAGCGGTTCAAACTTCTGAAAAGCCTCTAGCGTCTTGCAGTTTGCATTGCTTATGCTATGGGAATCTGAAGCAGACAGCATCAGCTTCACCTTGTCTACGCCAGCTACAATGGCTCTTTCCAAACCGCGGGTATTTGGAACCAGCGCCCTCAGCTTCACATGTTCCGAGCGTTTGATTCTTTTCAACACTTCATCCGCATCTTTCAATTGCGGAATCGCTTTGGGATGAACAAAAGAAGTAACCTCAATTTGTTTGTGGCCGCAATCAATCAGTTGATTAATAATTCTGACTTTTTCTTCCGTTGGAATCCATTCACTGACGCTTTGAAACCCGTCCCTTGGACAAACCTCAGTAATTATAATCTCTCTATTACTCGCCAAGTTCGAACACTCCTTTATATCACTTTTTTCTCTTTTAAACTAGCAATGGTTCCTTCGTCCAGCTCCAAGAGTTTTTTTAGAATTTCATCATTATGCTCGCCTAAATCCGGAGCAATTTGCCTGATGGAACCCGGTGTTTCAGAAAATTTTGGAACAACGCCTGGGATCTTGACTTTACCCAGACGCGGATGGTCGACTTCAACAATATTTTCTCTCGCCTGATACTGAGGATTTTCAAAAATATCCTTGATGCTGTAGATTTGACTCATCGGTACACCGCATTCGTCTAGGAGATGCTGCAGTTCATCCTTTGTTTTCGTTTTCACCCAATCGGAGACAATCCCATTGACTTCATCAAATCGCGTCAAACGGACCGAGTTGGTATGATAGCGTTCATCCGTCAGCATATCTTCCCGATTCATGGCTTTTGCCAAACGCTCAAAGGTCTTGTCGGAGCTCGTAACCAAAATCACCCACTGTCCATCCTTGGTCAGAAAATTCCCCGCAGGTGCTGAATGACCGCTCAATCCCGGTGATCTCTCTTTGATGGTGCCAGTCTGATCATAGTCCGTGACCAAAAATTCCATCATTCTGAACATTGATTCATATAAGCTGACATCTACGTATTGACCTGACCCTTGCTCCTGACAATCCCTGTGATACAAGGCTGTAACCGCAGCAAAAGCGACATAAATCCCTGTAATATAATCAGTTAAGGAAAAAGAAGGGCTGATTGGCGGGCGATCAGGGTATCCATGCAAATACGTAAAACCGCTGAAGGCTGTGGCGGGTGTGCCGAAACCTGCTTTGTGTGAATATGGGCCGGTCTGTCCATAACCTGTTACCCTGATCATGACTAAATCAGGATTGATTTTTCTCAGATCCTCATAGCCAATCCCCCATTTTTCCAATGTTCCGGTTCTGAAGTTTTCAATGACCATATCAGATTTGCTTACCAGTTTTCTTAGTATTTCCTTGCCCTCTTCTTGGTGCAAATCCAACGTAATTGATTTCTTATTACGAGCCATACCAGGCCATCTTAATCCTTCTCCTTTATAATAGGGTCCTAGATTACGCAGTGGGTCACCGACATCGGGCATTTCAATTTTAATGACTTCTGCACCAAAATCACCAAGAAGTGTAGCACCATAGGGAGCCGCAATAACGGTTGACAAATCGAGAATACGGATACCATCTAAGGGACCTTTCGATTTATTAAATTTCATGTATGATCACGCCCTTGAATTTATATAAAATAAAATGATTTCTCTTCAAAAAAGGTATACGTAAAGGCTATATCCATGAATGTATAAAGGAATATAGCCTATTAAATACTAGAATTAGAACCTACCTATTTATTTTTAAACAGTAGTAAGCGCTCTCTCTTTGTAAAGCCAATCTAAATAGTTGTAATCGTCTGCTGAACGGTTCAGCATAATGGTATTACGCAGAAGTCTTGTAACCGAATCTTCTGCATGCTTGATTTCTCCCCAAGTCCGTGCTCCACGCTGCACCTGTGCCGTTCTTGGAATGCGATCTCTTTGGTATTCGTCCAATGCTTTTGCTATATTTGAACCGTTCGCACGTATTTTTTCTGTTAAACAAACTGCATCTTCAAGCGCTTGACAAGCCCCTTGTGCAAGATATTGCAGCATCGCATGAGCGCTATCTCCTAGCAGCGTCACGCGATTGGTTGACCATTTTTCCAGTGGTTCGATATCAAACAGCTTTGTGACCAAACCACGTTCTGCAAACTTCAGTGATTCATTAATGGTCGAACAACTATCGCCAAACATCTGATGGAGTTCCTCCACAGTCCCCCAATCATCGGAGTTCTCATTATAATTGTAGCTTTTGAATACCGCTACTTGGTTTATAACACTCTTATGACGCACCGGATACTGTACCAAGTGAATGCCAGGTCCAATCCACGTTAATTTCTCGTCCCAATCGATATCAATCGTCATTTCCGACATCGGAACAGTAAAGCGATATGCCACATACTGAGAGATAACTGGATCTGCTTGACTTACTAGTTTACGTGCGATCGAACGGATACCATCCGCACCGATGACTGTTTCCGCATTCAGTACCGCTCCGTTTTCACAACGTAATTCTACATAATCATCGGATTCTTCAACGGATTCTAATTTATGATTGGTTAAGAATGAAACATTATCTAAAGATTGACAAGCCTTCAGCAAAACACTATGCAAATCAGAACGATGGATAACAATGTACGGATATCCGAAACGCTCACGGAATGAATCTCCAAATTGAACGGCCGACAGCTCCTTGCCGCTTAACGCGTCCATGAACACATGACGGCGAGGAAACACCGCCAGTTTATAGACTTCATCCAGTACTCCCAAATCATCAAGCGCCCGTAAGCCGTTCGGACCTACCTGCAATCCGGCGCCCACCTCACCAAACTGTGGCGCCTGCTCGAGCAGTGTTACTTTTTTTCCTAATTTAGCAATTCCGTAAGCAGCAGCTAAACCCCCTATTCCACCACCTACAACGATAACCTCTTTAACTTCTCCCACCATAATCACCCCATATATTAAATTAGATTATTTCTACTAATCTATTGCTATTACATCTGAGAGTTCAGGCTCAAAAACTGATAGAATCTCCTGGCAACCGCCATTTTCTGGATAAGCTTCTTCTCGTTCAAAGCCAAAAGGCTCCAAAATTGGCAGATCGTTCGTTGAAAACAAAAATGCCTCTTCTGTTTCAGATGTATTCACATGCTCATGCCATGTCCAGGCCGGCAGTGCGAAGAAGTCGCCTGCTTCCCATTCAAAACGAACACCGTTCATCACCGTATACCCGCTTCCCTTGTGCACATGATATACCGAGCTGTGCATATGGCGATGCGCTTTTCCCCTATATTGAATCGGCAACTTCTGCATTCTGGCGCCAACTCTTCCATTTGCGTCCTTGCCGGTGGATGGATTGATATATTCCACGGCGAATCCGTCGCATGGATCTGGAGCTAATTCACTCTGTCCATCCAATGCTTGTTTCGTCAAATCCCATGTGTATCGACCGAGCGGTGCAGGTGATGGCTTGCGATCCGAAATCGGCCTTACCATCCCACCCGCATAACGCTTTGTGCCGTAATCATCAGGAAACTCAACCGGCTGCTGCTCCTGCGGATACAGTTCGAAGAATGAACTTGTCAGTGCTGAAGTGAATGGGATATCTAAACAGTCCATCCACAGTACCGTTTCGTTTCCTTCATTTAAATGGTCGTGCCAGCACCACTCCGGCGTAATCACGTAGTCCCCCGGTTCGAAATGATATTTCACACCGTTAACAATGCCGGATGCACCCTGGCCTTCCATAATAAACCGCAGTGCTGACGTCATATGCCTGTGAGATGGAGCAATTTCCCCTGGATTAAGCGCTTGAACGGCAGCATACAGCGTTTGCGTTGCCCCGCCCCATCCGTGTGGCTCCAAATGCTTCATACCTGGATTGATTAAATACACGGCTCGCCGATCAATGGATCCCGTCCCTACCTCGAGTAGCTCCTTGGCTTTATCTAAGGCTTCGAGGATTTGCTTTTTTTTCCACAAATATGGAACTGCTCGCGGCTTTGGCTGATGTGAGCTGAATATGGAAGCCCATAAAGGGCCCATATTCTTATCCTTAAGCTCTTGGTGGAAATCCAACAATTCTGGTGTCCATTGTTGTTTTGATTTATGTTCAGACATATTACTTCCCCACTTTCGTAATAACGTACAGTAACAATAAAGTCATTTCAGTTGTCTCATACTCGTATAAAATCGTATTAATATAAACAAAAAGTAAGGATAATAAAATTAAATAAAGTGCTAATATTCAAATAATTTTATTTCTATTAAACACCATTTCTCTCGTTTCTTTTTGATAAATCATGATGAGTTTATCCAATTTCTGACTATAGTAAATTGTCCTATGACTATTTATACCCGTTGCTGCCGCAGACTGGATCATTTCATTTCTCAGTTTCTTGATACTGTGTTCTAATTTATCTAGTTCTGTATAAACCATATGAATTCTCCTAGCTGTCTGTATACAAATAAAATGGTCAAATTCCGGGCTTATAGTCCACCTGTACAGAAAATTCACCGATTCTATCGATGTGAATGCGAACAGTATCACCTTTAGTAATCGGAGCAACTCCTTCCGGTGTTCCAGTCGTGACAATATCCCCAGGAAGAAGCGTCATTACACTAGAAGCTGCCTCAAAAAATTTATAGCAATCGTAAATGAGATCACTCGTGTTGGCTGATTGTCTGATTTCATCATTAACCCACAGATTCATTTGCAGCTGATTCGGATTCTCCACTTCGTCACCCGTCACAATCCATGGACCGATTGGAGTAAAGGTATCAAAGGATTTACGCCATGGCCGATCTTCCTTACCGCGTACCGTAATGTCCATTAAAGCAAGGTATCCGAAGATGTACTTAGACGCATCCTCCGCCTTTACATCCTTGGCCTCCTTACCGACTACAAAAGCTATTTCCGCTTCATGATCCACTCTTCGGTCTCTGAACGGCAGTAGCACCGTTTCATCAGGTCCAATAATCGAAGAAGGCGATTTGAGGAAAAATCCGAGACCGTCCACCGTTGAAGCGGTGTTCATCTCTTGTTTGTGCAGGATATAATTGATTGGAGCTGCTACGATTTTACTCGGATTTGGGACAGGGGCACGTAACGACACGTCCGATACTTGATATACAGGACAAGAACCTAGGCCAGCTTTAATTTTGGGTTTCAAAGCATCGAATTCTCCCATCAGCTTGACTAGGGAGGCTTGCGGTTCCTGGTTGTTCCAAGATGTTAATTCAGTAATATCGATCACACTGCTGCCATCGACAACACCAACGCGATTTTCATTGAACAATGCAATTTTCATTAAAATACTCCTTCCATTTGATTCCTACATTGAAATCAAATCATTTGTTTTTGTTTATAATCATTCAATTGGTTGTGTATCTCGTTTATCCAATCACTGAAGCATGTGAATGTGTCGATTCGTAAACCTTGATCATATAGTTCATGGGCGACTTGCTCCATGCTGCCATGATCAAGAAAGGACTGGGCATAATGACTCAAACAACTGATCCACTTCTCTCGGTGCTCTTTCTCGCTCAGTGGGTACTCTTTGGAACCCGGTGCGTGTTGAAGCGCTTTTTCATACATTTGACCATTCTTTGTCTTAATTTCTATTTCTACTGGCAATCTTCGATTGAGTCGCTTGTCTTCCTCCGACTTCTGCAGTTCTAACACCTTAACCGTAGGTAGCAAATTCTGAATGTCAATACGCTGCACTTGCTCATCCTCAAAACTGCTCAACCTAACATGTCCATCGGCTATCGCTGCAAGTACGGTATATTCGGCACTAAACTTTCCCTGTAATCCTGTCACAGGACGTGAATGTACCAAAGGCAAAAGACTTCTCGGCTGTGCCCGAAGCACAATTGCCTGTACAGCATCTAAGCTCAGCTGATATGCCTCTTTGAGATCAAGCACACCTTGGATAAAGCGGTGTGTACCAAAGCAGCAAGGGAACTTCTTGACGGATAATCCATCTAATATATCGTAAGGCTCGCCGAATCTGATGGAGTTCATCGCGTTCAGTAGCTCCACTTCATCGGCCCCGCCGCTAAACGCCATGAAAAAGCCTCGTTTTCCAAAAATATCACGATTCCCAGTAAAGCCCTGTTCAGCAAGCATTACCGCCTGAATACCGTGTGATGCCGACAATCCAACGTGCAACGACTTGGTCATGGAACCAAAATTCTTCTGTAGCCCACCTGTCATCGATGCAGCGATAGCAATGGCATGGGAGCATTGCTCTGCATTGAGATGAAGCAGATATGAGGAAGCAGCCGCCGCTCCAATCGTACCCAACGTATCGGTGGCATGCCAGCCGAGATTGTAATGCCGTATCCCCATGACCTGCCCAATGCGGATCATGACTTCCGTGCCGATGCTATAGGCCGTAATGACCTCCTTACCCGAGCTCTTAAGCTTCTCGGCAAGAGGCGTTATCGCAGACAGAATTGGAGCGCTTGGATGGATGACGACACCAACCGAGGCATCGTCATAATCCAACACATGGGAAGCCGTCCCATTAATGATGGCTGCTTTATCGCAATCAACTTTCACGGGCTCCCCCCAAAGAGAGGAGACACCACCCTGCACGCTCCCCTGCGAGACATATACCTTTTTAGCCCTTTCTACGGCAGGTTCATTCCATCCTGCTAAAGCTACTCCTATCGTATCAATAATGGCCCTCTTTGCTAATTCCACCATTTCTTCTGGAAGCTGATGATAGGATGTTTCCGTAATAAAGGCAGCGAGCCTTGTCATGAAATTATTGGTTTTTCCATCTTGGTCTACGTTTTTCATTAAATGCTGCCACTCCCTCTAACCGGTCTTCCGATGTCACCAACTGGTTGTATGCTGCAATATCCAGAGCGTAGGCAGTATGGTAGTCTGTTTCAGATCCTTGGTTAATCGAGACCTTTGCCGCTTTTACTGCCATTGGGGCGGTGTTTGCTATCATTTCGGCCAATTCCAATGCAGTTTCCAGCGCTTTTCCTTTGGAAACGACTCGGTTGACCATACCCCATTCGTATGCTAATGCTGCATCAATTTTTCGTCCTGTATAGATAAGCTCCTTGGCACGGCGTACCCCAATTGCTCGAGCCAGATTTTGCAGCCCTCCGCCACCAGGTAAAATTCCTCTTAATGCTTCCGACAAGCCAAAAACAGCTGTTTCCGAAGCAATGATAAAATCAGTTGAAAGTGCCAATTCACATCCTCCGGCAAGCGCATAGCCTTCCACGGCGGCAATGACAGGCACCGGGAAATCCCGAGTCAACAGAACCAATTCCTCAATGATATGATGCTGTCGTTTCCACGTGCCATCGCTCATTCCGTTGCGTTCCTTTAAATCGCCTCCGGTGCTGAACGCTCTCTCTCCTGCTCCGGTAATAACAACACATCTTAAATCTTCGTTATACGCCTGTTCTCGGAAAAGCCTTAGCCTTTCCTCGAGCATTTTCGTATTCATCGCATTCATTACTTCAGGTCTATTTAGCGTGACAACCATAATTTCATTATTTTCACCCTTATATTTAACCTTCAACATTTCATAGGATTCTTGCACTATACTCACAGCATTTGCCCTCCTTTCCTTGACTTCTACTTAATATGATCTTGGCATTTTCAATACGTGCTGACCTACATAGCTTAAAATCAGATTCGAAGAGATTGGAGCAATCTTCATCATTCTTGCTTGCATCCACTTGCGGTTGATGTGGTACTCGTTTGCTGCAGCATAGCCGCCGTGCGTTTGCATACACGCTTCAGCCGCATGATAAGCAGCCTCAGAGCACAGGTACTTCGCCATATTTGCTTCTGCACCAGCCTGAAGATTGTTATCGAATTTAGTTGCGGCTTTATACATAAGCGCCTCCGCAGCTTGAAGCTCCATATACGCCTGCGCAATCGGGAATTGGATGCCTTGGTTTTGCCCGATTGGACGGTTGAATACAACACGCTCGTTCGCATACTTGACAGCCTGGTCAATAAACCACTTACCATTACCAAGCGCGGAACCAGATACAAGAATCCTTTCTGCGACCATTCCATCCATCACGCAGTAAAGTCCTCTTCCTTCTTCACCAATTAAGCATTCCTCAGGTACTTCAAGGTCGTTGAAGAACAATTGATTCGTGTCTCCGCCTAGCATCGTAGAAATTTTCGTTGATTCAATGCCGTTTCCAACTTCACGGGTGTCAATCAGGAACAAGCTGATTCCATGTGTTCTCTTTTCTACTTTGTCAAGTGGTGTTGTACGAGCAAGAAGCAGCATCAAATCTGTGTTATTGAAGCGGGAAATGAAGATTTTTTGGCCGTTAATAATGTAACGGTCTCCCTTTTTCTCAGCAAATGTTTTAATTTTAGTTGTGTCCGTACCAGCATCCGGCTCTGTTACAGCAAAGGTTTGCAGTCTTAAGGAACCGTTTGCAATTTGCGGCAAGTATTTGCGCTTTTGTTCCTCACTGCCGTGTCTAAGAAGTGCACCCATCGTATACATTTGAGCGTGAACCTGGTTAGAGTTTCCGCCAGATAGGTTGACTTCTTCTAAGATTATGGCTCCCTCTGTAAAACCTAACCCTGAGCCACCATACTCTTCCGGAATCAATGCACCTAACCAACCTGCATTACTCATTGCTTTTACAAATTCTGTCGGATAGGTATGATCCTCATGGGATTGTCTCCAATAATCTAAATCAAACCGGGAACAAACCTCTCTCACACCGGCGCGAATATCATTTTGTAAGTCAGAAAATTCAAAATCCATCTTTAATTCCTCCATGTTCTATGATTATTTTTTTCTATTAATTTATCATCCTTGTACCTGCATCCAGGTTTGTGGTCTAATTCCTGAAAGAACCCCGCCCTTGGACAAATGCCCAGGGAGCTCCCGCCCTACAATTTGTTCAGCCTTCTTGGAACATTCGACTAAAGCTTCCAGGTTAAGTCCGGTATCAATGCCCATTTCTTCGCACAAAAATGCAACATCCTCTGTAGAAATGTTTCCTGGTGCCCCTTTCACTGCAGCAAATGGACATACTCCGAGTCCTGCAACCGACGTATCGAATTCCCACAGGCCTTCCTGTAGCGCAGCGTATACGTTAGCGAGACCCTGTCCGCGTGTATCATGCAGATGCAAATGTATATTAATTTCCGGCCATTTATCCTGAATGGCACGAACCGTTCGCTTAATCTGTTCCGGGTTGGCCCAGCCCATCGTATCAGCTAATTTGACTTTCTGAATCCGTTCTCCATAGCTTTCTGCCAAGGAAATGACCTTGCCCATNNAAATATATGTAGCCTTCAAAGTTGCAGCCAAAGGATGCCATAAATCCCATCTGTTTCACAGGAATTCCTGCTGCCTGATAGGCCTCAATCCATTCTGGCAACGCTTTCAGCATTTCACTGGTCGATTTATTCATATTCCGCCTCGAAAAGGCATCACTTGCAGATAGAACAAGACTCCCGTCCAATGTAACGTTATTGGCTAGCGCTCGCTCCAGCCCTTTCAAATTCAGATATGCTGCTCGATAAGCCACCCCTTGCACTCTCTCAATCTTTGCTAACACCATTTCCGCATCTGCCATCTGCGGTACCCACTTCGGACTGACAAAAGATGTAACCTCAATGTTTTTGAGTCCAGTCTGGCTCAATGAGTTAACGAAGACAATCTTATCCTCTGTGGGAATCTTGCTTGCTTCCGATTGAAAGCCTTCCCTTGGCCCTACCTCATATAATTCAACGTGTTGGGGTAATGTCATGGTCTTACCTCCTAACCAACGATGCTCTTACTCTTGAGCTGCTCCAATATTTCTTTTGAATAATTTAATGAGTTAAGAATTTCATCCGTATGCTCCCCTAGCAGTGGAGGTAATGATTGAAGATTGCCTCGTTCTTCATTGATTCGGAATGGAAGATCGACCATTCGGAAATCAGAAACCCTAAAATCTTCAACTGGTTTAATCATTGCGAGCGCATTCACTTGTTCATCGCGGAGCACCCGATCCAATGTATTGATTGGACAACTTGGTACATTGTATTCCGCCATTAAGTTTACGAGGTCGTCCACTTCATATCCTATGGTGACTTCTTCTATAATCCGATGAAGCTCTTTACGGTTTTGGACCCTGGTCGAATTGGATTCAAATCGAGGATCCTCGACTAGCTCTGGCATTTCAAGCGCCGCACATAAATTTTTAAACAGTCGATTGTTTCCCGCAGCGATAATCGCCCATTGGTCCCCTTTGGTTTTAAAAGCTTCATAAGGTGCTGTCGTCGCCATTCCCGTTCCCATCTTCTTCGGAAGATTTCCAGACGCCATGTACGTAGAAAGCTGTAAGGTAACCCATGCAATTCCCGTTTCTAACAGACTGTTTGCCACCTTGCAGCCTTTGCCGGTTTCGTTGCGTTGGTGAAGGGCACTTAGTATACCAATCAAAGACCACATGCCTGTTGCCATATCCACAATCGAAACGCCGACGCGCGCTGGGTCGTCACCCTCATTTCCTGTCAAACTCATTATGCCGCTGTATGCCTGAATAAGTGGGTCGTAGCCTGGTTTGTTTTTCATTTTCCCCTTATCTCCGAACGCACTAATCGCCGCATATATTAATGAAGGATTGATTTCAGATAATTGCTCATAGCCTAGTCCGCGAGATTCTTCGCTTCCAGGCTTCAGGCTATGGATAAAGATGTCTGCAGTCTCGCATAATTGATGGACAATTTTCTGCCCATCTGGATGATTTAGATCGACACAAAGGCTTTTCTTATTACGATTTAACGCCAGGAAGGTGGAAGATTCCCCTCCCCATAATGGCGGATGCCAATGCCTTGTATCATCTCCATGTCCCGGACGTTCAATCTTGATGACCGTCGCTCCTAAATCGCCTAACATTTGTGAACAAAACGGGCCCGCAACGTTTTGCGTTACATCAATGACTGTAAGACCCGAAAGAATATTAGCCATGTTCGTTTCCCCTCTCTCTTTTCTTTATACTGGAACCTTATTGAACTCTTCAGTCAACATTGGAACCACTTCAAATGTCGCTTTTCCATCTTCATTCAGATGATACTGAACAATGGCAGAATCACGTGTTCTTGACCAGCCTTGGTCAAAAATAAAGTTCCCCAAGCTATAGAAGATCGCTGTTCCGTTATAGACTTCCATCGGCTCAAGAACGTGCGGGTGTGCACCGATAATGATATCAGCACCAGCC
>NZ_JBALSN010000063.1:17295-17907 GCF_036966985.1 Neobacillus drentensis
ACGATATCTGCCTTTTCAGCAGCTTGTGAAATCATCGGAATAAAGATAGATGGATCAGCTGGTAGAATACCTGCCTTGCGATTTGTTGCTTTAAAATCTTTTCCATATACATCTGTAAAACCAAGGGTAGCGATTTTAACGCCATTCACTTCTTTGTATGAAATGTTCTGCTTCGCATCATTGACGTTGCGCCCTGCCCCTGTATAATCCATGTCAGCTTTTTCAAAGGCATCAATCGTGTTATTTAAGCCTTTTTCACCGTAGTCTGCTGCATGGTTATTCGCAAAGTTTAGTACAGAGAAATTCAAATCCTTTAACGCTTGTACAGAATCTTCATCTGTTTTCAAATGAATATTCTTTTGTGCTGCCTGTTCCTTATCTGAAGCCACTGGATGCTCAAAATTCCCAGTTACATAATCTGATACATCAAAATACGGCTTCGCATAGCGGAACAGGTGCTGCTTTCCATAACGGTCTGTTACTTTCTCTACATTTCTTCCAAACATAATATCTCCGACAAACGAAGCGGTCAGGATGTTTTCTGGATTCTTTTCTACAGTTGGTACTTGTGCTTTCCCGATAAATGTAAATAGAAATGTACAAGCAATGACA
>NZ_JBALSN010000064.1:0-15998 GCF_036966985.1 Neobacillus drentensis
CTTTTTTTTGAATAAATAAATAGCTATTTATAAATTTTGTCGATAATGGGTGAAGGTTCTGTCACAAATGTATCAAGGTAATTTTTCCTATATAATAATTCTGAAATAAAGAGAAATTTTACCCATAAAAATAACCTTTATTATGATAATATCCCCATCATAATAAAGGCATTATTTTATCTCAGCCTACCTTTTACCGCTTCTATTAGTTTCAACAAATAAATTATGAACTTTGTTCTTCCTTATCTATTGGTTTCGACTGCAGGACCGCTCTTGGCTTACTGCCTTCATAAGGTCCAACAATCCCACGTGCTTCCATTTCGTCTATTAACCTTGCTGCTCTTGTATAGCCAATACGAAAACGTCTTTGTAGCATAGAAACTGATGCTGTTTGCATTTCAATAATTAAGTCAACTGCCTCTTCATAAATATCATCATCGACCGCGCCCGTTACTTCTGGGATATCATCTGGTATCATTTCATCCTGGTACTGCGCCTTTTGCTGTCCAATTACAAATTCTACTGTGTCCTCAACTTCTTGGTCAGAAAGGAAAGCACCTTGAACTCGAACTGGCTTAGATTCTCCAACTGGAAGGAATAACATATCGCCTCTTCCTAACAGTTTTTCTGCACCACCCATATCCAAAATGGTCCGGGAATCGGTAGCACTTGATACAGCAAAAGCAATTCTGGATGGAATATTTGCTTTGATAACTCCAGTAATGACATCAACCGATGGCCGCTGCGTAGCAATAATTAAGTGAATTCCTGCCGCACGGGCCATTTGTGCAAGTCGGGTTATCGAATCTTCTACATCTGAGGAGGCAACCATCATTAAGTCAGCTAACTCATCAACAATAACAACAATAAATGGCAGCAAGGGCTGTTTATCATTTTCTTCTAAGTTATGCCTTCTGACATGTTCATTATAGCCCTCAATATTACGCGTTCCCGTATGTGAGAACAAATCGTAACGCCTTTCCATTTCGCTTACTACTTTTTGTAATGCTTGTGAGGCTTTTTTGGGATTCGTTACTACCGGTGCTAATAGGTGTGGAATGCCATTATAAACATTCAATTCAACCATTTTCGGGTCAATCATCATTAATTTTACTTCATGAGGCTTTGCTCGCATCAAGATACTAGTGATAATTCCGTTGATGCAAACAGATTTACCGCTCCCAGTTGCACCAGCAACTAACAAATGGGGCATTTTATTTAATTCCGCTAAAACAGCCTCACCAGTAATGTCTCTGCCTAATCCAATTAATAGTTTTGAGTCAGGTTTGTCATTTTGGGTTGCTTCTAATACCTCACGAAGTGAAACCATTGCCACCTCTGAATTAGGTACTTCTATTCCAATCGCTGATTTACCAGGGATAGGAGCTTCAATTCGAATTCCTTTAGCAGCTAGTGCTAATGCTAAGTCATCACTTAGACTGACAATTTTACTAACTTTTACACCTACATCGGGATGAACTTCATATTTTGTAACAGCTGGTCCTAAATGTACTTGGGTTACTCTCGCTTTTACTCCAAAGCTCTGAAATGTTCTTTCAAGCTTTGCAGCATTCGCATGGATTTGTTCATATTCACCGCTTTGGTCTGCTTTCTTAGGCAGACTTAACAATCGAAGTGGGGGTAACTCATAGTCAATATTCTCCACTTCTGTAAAAGTGATTGGCGGAATTGGATCTTCATTTTCTTCCGGTTTGCTTTTTGTTTGCTTCGATTCTACTGGTTGATTTGTATCTATTACATCTTCTACATAGGCCCTATCAGCAAAGCTTGAAATAATAGGCTCGGGTGAACTGATTTCTTCCTGAGGAGATTGTGGTTCTGTAGTTGATCTTGTCTGGCGATTTTGTTCGCGATTTTCCTGTTCTTGTCTTCTTTGTGTATTTCTTTCAGTTTTTTTCTCTTGTTTTTTTTGTTTCCATTCAGTCATATCGGTTTTAAACGCATCCCACTGACTTTTTGAAAAATCAACAAGAACCATCATGATTTTCGCAACAAAATCTCCAAATGATTTTCCAGTTAGTAAAATAACTCCAATTAAGATAAAAATAAAAGCAATAATTTTCGTTCCAGTCTCAGCAAATAAATAATGGAATAAGGCAAATAATACTGCCCCAAGCATACCCCCGCCTAAATCGGTTGTGCTCGTTTCCCCTCTAAGTTCCATCATAAACAGTTCCCATGTATTGCTGATGACACTGGGGTCTTTAAATTTCCCATCATTGGTTAGTAAATGAAAAAGGGTTACATGACTTAGAAGCAGAATCGCTGAAGTAATAAAGTACACTCCAACTAATTTAATATGGAAGAAAAAAGGAATATTACGTTTCCACATCAAATAAATGCTTAATACAACTAGTCCAATTAAACTGAGCATATACCATTCACCCATCCAAAAACGGAAGAAGATCACGGTTGCCTTCCCCACTGCACCAAGTTTTGCTATCGATATGATTGCAATTGCTAAAATGGCCAATGCAGATAATTCAAATTGAACGGTCTTTTTCAAATGGTTATCTCTCTTTTTAGGTTGTCTTCTCTTTTTCTTTGCCATCTAATCACCCTGTGTTTATTATGGTAAATCATTCCTTTAATATATAACATCCCAGTATAAGAGGGTAAAAAGGAAGAAAGCAGCCTTGCTGGCTGCTCTTGTGTGTTCTCTTGATTATACCATAATCTACTAATACATAGCGGACAATCCTTATAGGTTTGCGAAAGAAATTTTTGCTCCCGGACATATTTGGTTATCTAAGTAATGCTGAGGATCTGTACTTAGATTCCGAATGACTTGAACATTTTGACCATCTATCAACTCTACTAAGAGGGGTATGCCCTGATAGCTGACCATTTGTTGTTTGCTGGGTGATTCCGTTTCATAAGGAAAAATTAATTCGGGCGGCATCATAGTGTATAGTATCATTGGATCAGCCCTTCATCCTTTTCTTTATGAAGTTCAATCATTTCATTTAACTTTTTCATTGCCTGACCAAGGCCTCCTACTTCATCAATTAAACCGGTCTTAACAGCATCAACACCAATTACATTTGTTCCAATGTCCCTGGTTAAATTTCCTTTTGCAAACATTAGATCTTTAAATGTTTCTTCGCTAATTTTTGAATGCTTTGTTACAAAGTTAATAACCCTGTCTTGCATTTTATCCATATATTCGAAGGTTTGCGGCACACCAATCACAAGACCTGTTAACCTTATTGGGTGGATTGTCATGGTTGCCGTTTCAGCAATAAAGGAGTAGTCACAGGAAACAGCAATCGGGACTCCAATAGAGTGCCCCCCACCTAATACAATGGAAACAGTTGGCTTTGAAAGAGTCGCAAGCATCTCGGATATTGCCAGGCCAGCCTCAACATCACCGCCGACCGTATTTAATATGATGAGAAGACCCTCTATTTTAGGGTTTTGTTCTATTGCAACAAGTTGGGGAATGATATGCTCATATTTTGTTGTTTTGTTTTGTGGTGGCAGTGCCAAATGCCCTTCAATTTGACCGATAATTGTCAGACAATGAATTTTAGAATCTGTTGAAAGCTGTGGGACATTTGTTTGTCCTAACTGCTGAATTTTTTCTATTAATGCAGAAGACGGTTTATCTTCTTTTTGGGGTTCCCCGCCTTCTTGACTTGCAGTTTTGTCCTTTTGTAAATCGTTATTCATCCTTAATACTCCCTTCAAGCATGATATAGGTTAGTATTATCTTATAAGGTAATTTCATGCCAAAAATAAAAAGCACTGGCATTCCAGTGCTTTCTTTCTAGATTTCCATAATGATTGGAAGAATCATTGGTCTTCTTTTTGTTTTTTCATAAAGGTTACGGTTTAATTCTTCTCTAATTTCTTGCTTTAAACTTGACCACTCAAATGAATCCTTCGCAATATTTCTCTCTACAATGTCACGAACTAGTTTTGTTGACTCCTCCATCAATTTTTCTGATTCGCGAACATAAACAAATCCTCTAGAAATAATTTCAGGACCAGCTGCTATACTCTTGTCTTGTTTTTTTAATGTCACTACAACAATTAGGATTCCATCCTGTGATAAGAGCCTTCGATCACGAAGGACAATATTCCCGACATCACCAACACCAATGCCATCAATTAGAATATTCCCAGAAGGAACCTTGCCTGCAACGGCGAGCCTGCCTTCCTTCCATTCAAGTATATCGCCACGGTCAGGGATAATAATTTGCTCATCAGTTAGTCCACATTCCAAAGCTAATTTCCGATGGGCCTTCAGCATCCGGTATTCACCATGTACAGGAACCAAATATTTTGGTTTCATTAAGTTAATCATAAATTTTAATTCTTCTTGACTGCCATGACTAGATACATGGATGGTCCTTTTACCCGATATAACATTAGCACCAGCTCTAAAGAGCATATCGATAGTTTTAAATAAAAATACTTCACTTCCTCTTAATGGGGAAGCGGCGATTAATACGGTATCTCCTTTTTGGATGTTAACCACTTTATCCATTTGCTTTGCCATTTTTTGCAGAGCCTCGATTGGTTCACCCTGACTTCCAGTCATTAATACGACAATTTCCCGATCTTGATATTCTTTTAACTGACTAACTGGAATAATTAAATCCTCATCTACTTCTAAATACCCCAAATCAAGGGCAATATGATAAATTCTCTCCAAGCTTTTTCCAACCACGGTGACTTTACGTCCGTTTTCCTTGGCTGAGTTAAAAATATGCTGAATTCTATTTATATCTGAGGCAAAGCATGCTGCAATAATCCTTCCAGGTGCATTATAAAAGGCATTGGACATTTCGCGCTCAACAATTGCTTCTGATGCGGTATAGCCAGGCTTTTCAGCTTCTGTACTATCAGACAATAAGCATAGTACCCCTTGTTCCCCTATTGCAGCCATCTTTCCGATTTCAGGTTTATAAAGCTTTGTTGCCGCTTGATCAAATTTAAAATCACCTGTATAGACAATGATCCCTTCAGAGGTATGGATGCAAATCCCCACAGAATCAGGAATACTGTGATTGGTTTTAAAGAAGCTTACATCTACTACATCTAAATTAACAATCGTATCAGACTGCACTTCAATAAAATTGGTCTTACTAAAATAATCCTGCTCTCTAAGTTTTGCATTGGCAAGAGCCAGAGTGAGCTTAGTTCCATAAACAGGTACTTCAATATGACGGAGAACATATGATAATGCCCCAATATGGTCTTCATGACCATGCGTTAAAAATATTGCCTTTACCCGTTCCTTATTTTCTTTTAAATATGTAATATCCGGAATCACAATATCTATGCCTAGCATTTCTTCCTCGGGGAACATTAAGCCGGCATCAATAATAAATATGTCCTTGTCCACTTCAACCAGATACATATTTTTACCGATTTCTCCTACACCACCAAGTGTGATTACCTTAATGGAGTTATTAATTTTGTTTATCAATTTATAAATCCTCCTATGTTGTAGCTAAATTTAATTTATTGAACTCCGAAAAATGTCTAGCTGTAGCTCCGCTCTATAGGGTGCATCCGCTTTTCTTATTTCCGATCCAAATCAGTTATGATTATTATACTTGATTTTTGAAAACCTTTCCAACAAAAAAGCAATAATGACTATTACTGAATAAAAAAAGCCAACCGACTATTCTTTCGGTTGGCTTTGTCTATTCATTTTAATTGTTTTAATAGAGTAATTAATGTTGTACGTTCTTGTTCTGTGAGCCCAACGAGTGGGAGCCTTACTGACCCGACATCTAATCCTGATACCTGTAACGCTGTTTTTACAGGAGCAGGACTCGGAGCAGCAAATAACCCTTGCATAACTGGCAGAAGCTGTTGATGCATTTTTGCAGCTTTTTCATTTTCACCGTTAAAAAACGCTTTAACCATTTCCTGCAGCTGATTTCCAATTACGTGTGATGCAACCGAAATTACACCTACCCCGCCAATAGAAAGAACAGGGATTGTCATACTATCATCCCCACTATATAAAACAAAATCATCATCTGTATTAGCAACGATATGTGTCATTGCATTTAGATCACCGCTTGCTTCCTTAACCGCAACAATATTCGCTATCTTTGAAAGTCGAATAATCGTCTCAGGATGGATATTAACTGCTGAACGGCCTGGTATGTTGTAAACCATTACAGGCAAGGAAGTTGCTTCTGCAACAGCCTTGAAATGCTGATACAGGCCTTCTTGACTTGGTTTATTATAATAGGGGGCAACAATCATTATCGCATCCACACCCAGCTGCTCAGCTTTTTTTGTCAATTCAATGGATGCATAAGTATTATTACTTCCTGTTCCAGCTATTACTGGAATGCGCTTATTTACAACTTTAACAACATGATCAAATAATGCCAGTTTTTCTTCTTTTGTCAAGGTTGGTGATTCACCAGTGGTTCCTGCAATCACAAGGGAATCTGTTCCATTTTCAATTAGATAATTCACTAATTGCGTGGTTTTAGCAAAGTCTATATGACCTTTTTTATCAAAGGGAGTTACCATTGCCGTCGATACTCGCCCGAAATGAACCATATTTCTACTCCTCTCAATACCATCAAGCATAATTAAATCCACATTCATCTAAGGGATTTACTATTCATTTGAAGATAAATTTTATAAATCAGTAAAATTAAATTCTACTGATTCATCTTCTAACTGAAAGGCGTCGTGAAGGGCATTAACCGATTTAACTAAATCATCCTGCTTTACTAGGACCCAAATCGTAGTATGACTATCTGCAGATTGCAAAATACGAATCCCATAATCCGATAAGGCCGTCACGATTTTGGAAGTAACGCCAGGGACACCGGCAATTCCTGCACCAACTACAGAAACTTTCGCACAATGACGCTCAACGACGGGGTCATGGCCTAATTCATTTAGCACTGTAATTGCACGATCCGTCATTTCTTCAGTAACTGTATAGATTACTCCATTAGGAGAAATATTGATAAAATCTACACTAATTCCTTCATTGGCCATCGCTTTAAATACTTCAGCCTGCAAGTAATATTGATCCTTTTTTGCAAAGACTTTAATTTGGGTCACATTTGAAACGTGAGCGATTCCGGTAACAACTCGTTCCTTGATATCACTGCCACGATTATTTTTATTTAAAGTGACCAATGTGCCTAAATTATCTGAATAGGTTGATCGGATTCTGATTGGCACCTTTGCCTGCATTGCGATTTCAACTGCCCTAGGGTGAATGACCTTTGCACCTTGATAAGCCATATTACATACTTCTGTGTAAGTTACAACAGATAGCGGTCGTGCATTTTCAGCAATACGGGGGTCAGCTGTCATAATTCCTTCCACATCTGTAAATATATCAATATATTCAGCATTTAGAGCAGCACCTAAGGCAGCTGCAGATGTATCACTTCCACCCCGGCCAATGGTTGTAATATCACCATTATTTGCCGCACCTTGAAAGCCTGCTACCACGACAACATCATTACTCTCTAACTCACTAAGCAACCGATCACATTGCATATCAATAATTTTTGCGTTTGTATGGTCATTATTTGTACGGAAGCCTGCTTGTGCCCCAGTTAATGATACAGCATTTATTCCGCTCTCCAGTAACATATTCACAAACACAACACTCGAAATAACTTCACCACATGACAATAATAAATCATGTTCGCGTTTTGAAATTTTACTTAAATTTCCACCGACTAAAGAAAGTAATGAATCTGTTGCATAAGGATCACCTTTTCTTCCCATCGCGGAAACAACAACTACCACTTTATAGCCATCTGCTAAGGCTCTTTCGATATGGCCTTGCGCATATTTTCTGCTTTCTTCATCTTTAACAGATGTACCGCCAAATTTTTGAACAATAATTTTCATGGGGACACCAAAACCTGCCTTTGTGATGTAACTTTATTTTACAATACCTAATTTCACTAAACTTTCTGCGATTTGGACAGAGTTCCAAGCTGCTCCTTTAAGTAAGT
The DNA here is from genome assembly GCF_036966985.1 of Neobacillus drentensis. Lineage (GTDB taxonomy): Bacteria > Bacillota > Bacilli > Bacillales > Cytobacillaceae > Neobacillus > Neobacillus drentensis_E. The sequence continues at coordinate 7,989 of NZ_JBALSN010000064.1, forward strand.
TATCAGAGACAACCCACATATGGAAACCACGAGATTCATCGATGTCCTTTCTAATACGTCCGACAAAAACATCATTTTTCCCAACGCAATTTGCAGGCATTGGATATAGTTGATTTTCTGGATCATCTTGTAAAATAACACCTGGAGCATCCTTTAATAATGCTTTAATGTCATTTGCACTAACATCATCCGCTTCAATTTCAAAATAAACTGATTCAGAATGACCAACTGCTACAGGAAGTCGAACGCAAGTTGCAGAAACCTGTAACTCAGGTAAGTGCATGATTTTTTTGGTTTCATTAATCATCTTCATCTCTTCAAATGTATATCCGTTATCTTGAAATTTATCAATTTGTGGAATCGCGTTAAAAGCAATTTGATAGTGATTTTTATCTGATTTCACTGGTAAAATCTTTGGTTCATATGCTTCTCCGTTTAAGATGGACTGAGTTTGTTGCATTAATTCCTCCACAGCTGCAGCACCTGAACCAGAGACAGCTTGATAAGTGGAGACGATCACCTTTTTCAAACCAAATTGTTGACGAATTGGCTCAAGGGCAACAACCATTTGAATGGTGGAACAATTGGGGTTAGCAATAATTCCATTATGTTGATGAAGGTCCTCTTCGTTCACTTCAGGGACAACTAAAGGTGTATTCTCATCCATTCTGAAAGCACTAGTGTTGTCCACCACGATCGCGCCACGCTTAACTGCTTCTGGACCAAGCTCCTTAGAAACACTGCCTCCAGCACTAAAAAGGGCTATCTCAACGCCTTCAAAACTCTCAGGCGTAGCTTCTTCAATCGTATATTCCTGCCCATTAACTTCTACTTTTTTCCCTGCTGAACGCGCTGAAGATAATAGGGTGAGTTTTCTGATTGGGAAGTTCTCTTTCATTAATGTTTGTATCATTTGTTGTCCTACTGCTCCTGTTGCTCCAACAACAGCAACGTGAAATCCATTTTGTTGTGTCATTACTAGTTCCCCTTCCATACTCATCGTTGTACATTACTGGTTATCATACTTTAAAAGGAAATTGCCAAATATAACATCCAGCTTTGTTTTAATAATTTTTTATTATCTCATCAGTGGGTTGAATCTTCCCACTGATGATAGAATAATTTATTTTAACATATTCCTTTAAAGAAATAACCTATTTTGATGAATGATGGAATTATTAGTCAGAATCTTTATATCTTTCAACTAATACAGGTTGAATTTGTTTACCTTCGATTGCTGCATCTACCGTTTCTGTAAGCAGGGTCATCCTCGCAACCATCGAATTGGGCTTTTTAATTGGGTCATCTTGACCATACGGAATAAAGTATATATTCTTGGTAGCCATTAATCTCATTAAATTTACTCCATTTAAACCAAGTGCATCATTTGTAGAAATCCCCAACACCACGGGCTTTAAATTACGCAGTGTTGCTTTTGCTGCCATTAACACTGGACTATCATTCATCGCATTAGCGAATTTACTCATTGATACCCCTGTTAATGGAGCAATTACCATACAATCCAAAGGTATTTTTGGTCCAAGCGGCTCTGCTTTTACGATGGAGTCGATCACTTTATTTCCTGTTAAATCTTCAATTCTTTGGATCCAATCTTCCCCTTTTCCAAAGCGGGTATCTGTATTTTTAACTGTAAAAGTCACGACTGGCATTACCTCTGCACCGGCTTGCACTAACTTTTCAATTTCTGGGAATACTGCGTCATACGTACAATGAGAGCCGGTTAAGCCAAAGCCAATTCTTTTACCTTTTAAACTCATTTCACTTTCCCCTTTCGCATTCGCAAATCTTCTTGAAGCAGTTGGGCAAGGACATTCGCCAAAATTTGCCCCGCCGTTTTCGGAGCGACAATTCCCGGCAGTCCTGGTGCTAGCAATGCTTTAACACCTCTTTTTTCTGCATAACGAAAATCGGTACCACCCGGTTTTGAAGCAAGGTCAATAATGAGCGTATGTGAAGGCATTTTTGAAATAACCATTGCTGTTACTATTAAATGTGGAGCTGTGTTAATTAATATATCGGTATTTTTCACTTCATTTTCCAAATCCTTCAAATGAAACGGTGTTAAGCCCATTTCAGTGATCCTTGCCAAATGTTCACTTTTCCTTGCTCCTACTTTAACCTTTGCTCCAAGTGCTGCAAAAGTTCTCGCCACACTCATACCACATCTTCCTAACCCTAGAACAGTAATATTCGACCCATGTATTGTAAAATCAGTGTGTTGGATCGCCATCATAATTGTCCCTTCTACAGTAGGGATTGAATTATAGATGGCCACATCATCCCTTTCAAATAACTGAATAAGAGTTCGTTTTGCTTGCTTGGTAATCCCATTTAAATAGGCATTGCTAATTCCTGAATAAATCGTACAATGTTCAGGAGTCTTGGAGAGCAAATCTCCTGTCAAAATAACCTTTTCATTTGAAAAGATTGTTTCTACCTGTCCTTCTAAATTTGTACCGGGCACTGGCAAGATAAGGGTATCCATTGTTGAAAAATCAACTTCATCCAACTTTTCCTTGACCGCACCTGTAAAGGCATGGTCAAGTTGTTCAAAACCAATAAGCGATAATCTCGCATCTAATTCGGTTAACTTGCGGATGATTTCCAGCTGTCTGGCATCCCCGCCAATCACGGCAATCTGCATCCCTGTCAGCATGAAAACATTCACCTTCTTTTTTTTAAAAATCCTACTAAGAGAATCCTTTTCTTTATATCACTTCACCATCTTATGTAGGTTCTCTTCATTCGGTGAGTTTTCCATATGTACTAAATAAAAAAAGCCCAAGCAAGATGAATCTTGCTTGAGCCTACTTTGCTTTGTATGTTTTAATCTTCGTCTGGTACATCGATAATGATCATATCAGAGCCTATTTTTTTTATATGCTGCCACGGAACCCTAATTTCTTCCCCTTGTTTTCGAAAACCAAACCATTTTATAGAAGGAATAAGAAGTGCCTGAATTTGGCCTGTCCCTTCATTAATTTCTAAATCGGTTTGCCCGAGTACCCCCAGTCGTTCTGCCTTTTTAACATCCACTATTTCTTTTCCGCTTAATTCACTCAACCTCAATGCAAAAGCCCCCTTCCTTCTCCCTACTATTAGTTTATAAGAGGAAGTCCTTATTTATGTTATATACTTGCCTGTTGATTTCCGCTCCAGGCACGGGCGTGCCGGGGAGCCTCCTCGTCGCTNNAGGAGTCTTCGTGCCTGGAACGAAGGTCAACATGATGCTAAACTTTAACCCACTTATATAAAAAGAGGTATCCCTCTAAAAGGAATACCTCATCTTATTATGAAAGTTTATTAGGAAATACACCGTCTGGGCTTATCAGAGTAACAGAATATTTATCTGTAAATATATTTCGGGCCATTTCATCTACGCCGTTTTTTGTAACTGAATCAATCTGTTCAATTATTTCATCAAGGGAACGGTGTCGTTTTAATAAAAGTTCATTTTTTCCATTACGGCTCATCCGGCTATTTGTGCTTTCAAGACTTAGCATTAAACTGCCTTTAAGCTGCTCTTTACTATTAGTTAATTCCTTTTCGGTAATCCCATCTCGCTTTAATGTATTAAGTGTTTCTTGGATGGTTTCAAATAATACATTCAGCTGTTTCGCACCGGTTCCGCCGTATACTGTCACAATCCCACTATCTTGGTATGCAGAATGGTAAGAGAATACTGAGTATGCTAAGCCCCTTTGCTCACGAACCTCTTGGAACAATCTCGAACTCATACTTCCGCCTAATATATTATTTAAAGTAATTAAGCTGTAAATGTCTTCATGACCCACCTTTAATCCTTCAAAACCGATGCATAAATGGGCCTGCTCAGTTTCTTTTTTACGAGAAATTTGATTAGAATGAAAGGTTGGAATATTTTCATTTACTTGTTGGTCCGCACCTCTATAAGATCCAAAATACTTTTCGACCTCTTTAATAAATGCATCGGATACATTTCCAGCAATCGAAATGACCACATTTTCTGGAGTATATCGCTCATGGATATATTCCTTCAGTGTTTCCCCAGTAAACGTATTAAGTGTTTCCTCCGTACCTAGGATCGGATATCCAAGTGGGTGATCACCAAATACTGCTCTGCTTAATAAATCATGAACGATATCATCTGGAGTATCTTCATACATTTTTATTTCTTCTAAAACTACGTTTCTCTCTTTGTTTAATTCCTCCTCAACAAATGTTGAGTTGAAAAACATATCCGCAAGTACATCTAATGCAAATTGGGAATGTGTATCAAGGACTTTAGCATAATAGCATGTATATTCCTTGGAGGTAAACGCATTCACCTGACCGCCAATGCTATCAAAGGATTCGGCTATTTCCTTTGCTGATCTTGTTGTAGTGCCTTTAAAGAACATATGCTCAAGAAAATGGGAAATACCATTGTTCACGGGGTTCTCATCTCTCGAACCAGTACCTATCCAAACACCAATTGCTACCGAACGTACGGTAGGAATATTTTCTAAAACGATTCTTACTCCATTTTGGCATGTGTATTTATTAATCATCGACTTCCTCCAGTCTATAAACGCAGCTACTTCTCCATCTATCATTATACTTATAATAGTGTATTTTCTCCAATTTTCAGTATTTCTTACCCATTATTATTGGTCCACTCTTTGTTCACTCAATAATTCTGAAACAGTGCCAATTTTTAGGTTTTTTTGTTTAATTTGAGTAATCAAGCGATCAAGTGATTTTGCTGTGGACTCTGTTGGATGCATAAGAACCATTGAACCATTATCAATTTTTGACATGACTCGGGAAACAAGCGCATCAGGAGTTGGTTTTCTCCAGTCAACCGTATCAACCGTCCACATAACGGTCTTCATATTAAATTCTGCAGCCACTTTTACGGTTTCATCCCGATAGCTGCCACTAGGAGGGGCAAACCAAACACATTTCTTACCAGTAGCTGCCTCAATAATTTCGTTGGTTTTCACTATTTGTTCCCTGGCTCTTGCAGCAGTTAGTTGCTTCATATCAGGGTGAGAATAAGAATGATTGCCGACTTCATGACCTGAACTAACAATCAATTTAGCAAGATCCGGATTTTTTTTAGTCCAGTTTCCTTCCAGAAAAAAACTCGCCGATACATTATGTCTTTTTAACGTAGCAAGCATTTCTGATAAATATTCATTCCCCCAAGCTACATTAATAATAAAAGATACCATTGGTTTATCTGGATTTCCCTTATAAATTGGGGATGGCGGCAAATCTTTGAGGTGGACCTTCGGTTTTATTTGGGTGAAGATAAGTTTCTTTTCATCAAAAACGCCTTTGCCTTTCATATTCTTATAAGATGCATTAATGTCAACCTTCCGTCCATTATAGCCCGGAATTGCTTTCCAAACCCTATCTATGGTCGCATCTTTAGGCGATTTTTCATATGTATGGGCATTTTTAATAATACTTTGATAAAGAGGGTCTGACTCTTTTGATGCTGGCAAAGATGATTCCTTTTTTAAAGTTAAATATTCTCTTACAAATGGGTTACTTACTGCGATCCATCCAGCAATACAAATAATTATTATGATAGAAACCTTTTTCATCTAACTTTCCCCCTTTCCATAAAGATTATGTAGGAAAAGGACAAGGTAGAACTCTAGGTTTACCAATACAATAGTTCGAAAGTTAGAAGAAAAAAGGTATATGTTTTACATATGTAAAAAGCCAGGGTAATGACCCTGACTTAACTATATTAAATCTTATTATTTGTTTTCTTCGGCTTTTTCACGCTGTTCTTTCAAGACAGCTTTACGGGAAAGGTTTACACGACCTTGTTTATCAATTTCAGTTACTTTAACTAAAAGTTCGTCCCCGATTTTGACGACGTCTTCCACTTTACCGACACGTTCTTCGGCTAGTTCAGATATATGAACGAGACCATCTTTTCCAGCAAAGATTTCTACAAAGGCTCCGAATTTTTCAATTCGTTTTACCTTTCCAAGATACAATTCACCTACTTGAACTTCACGAACAATATCTTCGATGATCTTCTTGGCTTTTTGGTTCATTTCTTGATTTGTAGAGGCAATAAATACTGTACCGTCTTGTTCAATATCAATCTTAACACCAGTTTCTTCAATAATCTTATTGATTTGTTTTCCACTAGGTCCAATAACATCACGAATTTTATCTGGATTGATTGTCATCGTTAAGATTTTCGGTGCAAACTGAGAAAGTTCTTCTCTTGGTTCAGAAATCGTAGCCAGCATCGAATCCAAGATATGCATTCTGCCAACCTTTGCCTGTTGAAGGGCTTCTTCTAATATCTCACGGGAAAGACCTTCAATCTTGATATCCATTTGAAGGGCAGTAACACCTTTAGCTGTACCGGCCACTTTAAAATCCATATCTCCAAGATGATCTTCCATACCTTGAATATCAGATAACACAGTATAGTGCTCACCAGATTTTACAAGACCCATTGCAATTCCGGCTACAGGTGCTTTAATCGGTACACCAGCATCCATCATCGCTAAAGTGCTAGCACATATACTTGCCTGTGAAGTCGAACCATTAGATTCAAGGACTTCAGATACAAGACGAATCGTGTATGGGAAATCCTTTTCAGATGGAACAATCGGTTCAAGTGCACGTTCACCAAGCGCACCATGTCCAATTTCACGACGACCCGGCCCACGAATTGGACCTGTTTCACCCACACTGAAGGAAGGGAAGTTATAATGGTGCATAAAGCGTTTCTCTTCTTCTATTCCTAGACCATCAAGAATTTGTACATCTCCCATTGCTCCAAGAGTACAAATGCTCAGCGCTTGAGTTTGTCCGCGTGTGAATAGACCAGAACCGTGTGTACGAGGTAAAATACTTATCTGTGAAGAAAGCGGACGGATTTCATCGATTTTACGGCCATCAGGACGTACCTTCTCAACCGTAATTAAACGGCGAACTTCACCTTTAACAATCTTGTCCAATATTTGCTTCACTTGTTTTAGATCTTCATCTGTTGCTTCTTGTTCTTCATATTTAGCAATAACTCGGTTTTTCACTTCTTTAATGGCATCTTCACGGGCGTGCTTCTCTTGAACCTGGATGGCATTTACCATATCAGCTTCACACATTTCCCTCACTTCCGCCTCGAGGTCCTTATCAATTTCATAAAGAGTTATTTCTCTTTTTGGCTTTCCGATTTCAGCAACGATTTTTTCTTGGAATTCAATGAGGCGCTTAATCTCATCATGACCAAACATAATCGCTTCAAGCATCGTTTCCTCAGGAACTTCTAAGGCACCTGCTTCTACCATGTTGATGGCATCTTTCGTACCTGCCACAGTTAAATGAATATCACTTTTTTCAGCTTGTTCAACGGTTGGGTTAATGACAAATTCATTGTTAACCCGACCAACAACTACACCAGCAATCGGCCCTTCAAATGGGATATCTGAAGTACTTAGTGCTAACGAAGAACCAAACATTGCAGCCATTTCTGTTGAACAGTCCTGATCCACACTCATGACAATACTAATAACTTGAACATCATTGCGGAACCCATCAGCAAATAGTGGACGAATAGGTCTGTCAATCAATCGGCTGGCTAAGATTGCTTTTTCACTTGGACGACCCTCACGTTTAATGAATCCCCCAGGAATTTTACCAACTGCATACAAACGTTCTTCATAGTTAACAGTTAATGGAAAAAAGTCTAAGTTTTTAGGTTCTTTTGATGCTGTTGCCGTACTCAATACTGCTGTATCCCCATAGCGAACTAGGACAGCACCGTTTGCCTGTTTGGCTAATTGTCCAATTTCGACAGTTAATTTACGACCTGCCCAAACAATGGAATACTCATGTTTCAATTGTTCCATATTTTTACCCCTCTCTATCTAAATCACTTAGGAGGATGAAGCGAAAATTTACACTTTCGCTGTACTCATCATTCTAAACTAATATAAAAAGCCTTAAAAAGCTTGTATAATCAATGCAAATCACCTTATTAGTATGCAC